>JAEUVO010000082.1 GCA_016786885.1 Chitinophagaceae bacterium
TACCCCTGTCAATATTATTGTCTTTTGTAAAAGTTGCGGCAGCACGGGCAGCCCAGAAATCCTCATCACTTTTATCGGGTTCTTTGTCCTTATATATTGTTACCAGGTTATCTACCAGTGGTTTTAATATCCTGTTCACTTCCGACTGCGGCATTTCCATTACATACTTATATAAGCCTGCATAACCAGATTGATTGAATACCGGTAACAGTTCTCTTAATTCAACCACATTAAGTAACGTATACACCAGTTCTTCCGGTGGCTTGAAACCATGGAGCAACCAGAAATCATCAAGTGCCACCAGCATTTCCGGTTTATGGTTATCATCCTTATAATTGCGGTAGGGTGCATCCAATGGAATACCTTCTGTATTTTCCCTGGCAAATTCAATTTCTGCTGCTTGCTTGGATGGATGTGCCTGTATGGACAACATTTCTTTCACTTCCTGTGCCTTAAACAAATATGGCAGGTTGCCACATAATGCTGTTAATAGCTCTGTTTTATCAGTCGCTGTTTCCACAATCGATATACCAAGCGGATGGGTGCCCATCCAGTATTCAGCATAAGGTTTATTTTCACTATTGTCTTCCTGTAATAAGAAAGGAATAAAAGTTGTACCTCCCCAGTCGTAATGTTTAACTACTCCTTTCAATGGATAAATGCCGGTCATAAAACTTTATTTAACTTGGAGGTAAAGATACTACATGGCCTTGCATAATGAACTGGGAAAAGAAGGAGAAGAAATGGCAGCAAAATGGCTGATCACAAAAGGATATACAATCTTACAACGTAACTGGCGGCATTCTTATCATGAACTGGATATTGTAGCCAGCAAAGGAAAATTTCTGCATTTCGTAGAAGTGAAAGCAAGGAAAGCATCTCCCTTCGGCAACCCGGAAGACAGCGTGACAAAAAAGAAATTCAAGAACCTGCAGAAAGCTGCCGATGAATACTTATTCCTGAACCCCGGTCACAAATGGATACAGTATGATATTCTTTCCATCACTTTACATAGCAATGGTGAAACAGAATATTTTTTGATCGAAGATGTGTTCTTGTAGAAATAAGCACCTTATACAAACTATAAACCCCAAACTACTCATACTATTCTTTCCATCATCTTCTCTACCAGCTTGTATGTAGCCGGGCAATACTCGACATTCTGTTTATGGATATGCACAAAGTCTTTGAATTTCTTGGACAGATGCGGGAAACCGGCACAATCAGCAGGGCGAACCTCATAAATACTACACTTATTATCCTTGAGGTTTAAGAACTGGCAGGGTTCAGTTTTATTCAGCCAGTCACGGTCACCGCCCCTTTCTCTTTTTAACCACTTTGTTTGAAATTCAACTAATGTCATATTCAGGTGGGCCGATATTCTTTTCATATCACGGTCCGTAAAGGTTGGTGTCATGGTCTTGCAACAGTTGGCACAGGTAAGGCAATCTGTCTCCTGCCACACTTCCTTTTCTAATGCAGCAATCTTTTTATCAAGGCCGGTTGGTGCTTCTTTTTCCAGCTTTGTAAGATACCGGCGCATGCTGGTTTTCTGGTGATGGGCCTTTTGCTTAAACGAACGAAGATTAATGGGTTGCATTTTAGTCATAGCCCGAAGATAATAATTGGGACTATATTATGAACGCCGAAAAGAATTTTCATGCTGCGGAAGCCAATGGTTATTTTTGCGATACATCAAATCAATGGATATGAAAACCTTTTTTTCTCTTGTTTCAGCGATGATACTGTTGACAGCAATATATTCTTGTAAATCTTCTTCCGGACCGGCAGCCCCAAAAACATTCTGCGATACAGCCTGCCTGAAGGATACTATAAAATTCACAGGTGATCATGAGAAAAAACCGACTGTATTCATTACTGCCAAAAACTGTTTGCCCGATAGCATCATCTGGAGCTATAAAGGAATGGCTGCTGACCGCAAAACCGGTTTTACCTATTTATTAGGAACTACAGTCAATATCAATAAAGATTATATCCGTTGCTTTTTTAAGGATAATGAACATGCCTGGTTGCTCTTTAATGATTGTGCAACCGGTCGTGGTTTCCAGATAAAATTGCCCTATGATAAAAGTGCCAATTTCAGTTTGAAGAGCAGCGGCATCAACAGCCTGGATCCGAAATTTTCTATTGCCCAGAACCTGGTAGTGAATACTGACAGGGGCAATATTTACGTGGAAGATATGAGCACCGGTAAAAAGGCCATGATGACCTTTGGTCAGCCGTTGCCTATTGATTATGACGTACTGCATGACCATATCGACTCAGTGAATGTAACAAACGACAGAATATGGGTGAAGATCCTCATTGACAAAAACTGGGTGGAAAAAGAAAAGAAAATTGTGCTGGAATAAAATTGTTAATTAGTTAATTGGGAGTTGGTTAATCAGGAAGAATCTTCCGCAAAAAGGTTTCCCTAATTAACTCATTAACAAATAAACCAATTAACCACTATGTGGGAGCCCTATAAAAAAGGATTCAAAGCCTACCTGCAATTAGAAAAATCTTTATCAGATAATTCTGTACAGGCTTACATAAGAGATATTGAGCACCTGACACAATTCCTGCTTGAAAAAAATAACCTTATTAATCCCGGTGAACTCAGGTTGAGAGACCTGCAGCAATTCATCAAATGGATCACTGAACTGGGCATGACAGCCAGTTCACAGGCAAGGATCATATCTGGCATCAAAGCTTTTTATAAATATTGCATCCTCGAAAATATCTGCCAGACCGATCCCACTACTCTACTCGAAGCTCCCAAACAAAAAAGGATTTTGCCGGATGTGCTGGGGTTTGAAGAAATAGAAAAGATGATAGCCCAAATAGACCTGAGCAAACCGGAAGGTGGCCGTAACAAAGCCATACTGGAAACTATGTACAGCTGCGGCCTGCGTGTAAGTGAAGTGGTGAACCTGAAAATATCTCAGCTATATCCTGATCTTGGCTTTATAAGAGTAACCGGGAAAGGCGATAAAGAAAGACTGATACCTATCGGAAGCAGTGCTGTCAAGTATATTACTATCTACAAAAATCAGTTACGGATACATACTGTACCCCAGAAGGGAAATGAGGATATTTTGTTCCTAAATAAACGGGGAAGTAAATTATCAAGAGTAATGATCTTCTATATCATCAAAGAACTTGCATTGAAAGCTGGTATTAAAAAAACAGTATCCCCGCATACTTTCCGTCATTCATTTGCTACGCACCTGGTGGAAGGCGGCGCCGACCTGAGAGCAGTACAGGAAATGCTGGGGCATGCCAGTATTACCACTACAGAGATCTATACACATCTTGACAGAGAGTTCTTACGAAAGACACTGGAACAATTTCATCCGGGATTTAAAGGCTGATCAGTCATTATAAGGATCCATAATACCCTGACGTTTATGTCCTTGTTTGATTGTCAGTTGCTGCTTATTGAAGTATGTAGTTATTTCGTTTGAATAAATTATTCCTTCTTTACCCCTGCTTAATTTGTATCGCAATTTCGTTTTTCTGTTGCCATGGTATTTCGGTATATCAAATTCCCAATACTCATTGTTTCCGAGAAATACATGATGATAGCTGTTGCCGCACCAACTGGACGGAAGGTACTCTATCAGCTGCCAGGTTCCGCCCCAATATACTTCAGCAGTTATATACAGCCGGCTGTCTGAGGCTTGTAAGGAAATGGTATTGCCTGATTTATTAACGAGAAAAAGTTTATAGCCTTTGTACCCATCAGCAAAACTCGTATGCATAGTAGTGTCAACAAAAAGGGAAATCTCTTTAAGGTCACCCAGTTGTGCTGTTTCATTCACCATCGTCTTTGGCTTATTACTACTCCCTCCAAAACCGCCCGGTGCCGTGGTATCCTCAATATTTGAACCGGCATAAAAGTATCCACGCAACATAAACTTAATGTTCAGTTCTTTCAACCCTACAGAGGCACTCGCAGTAGCTGATTGCTGGGAGTATCCTTTCCCTGAAAGAAAAATGCACAAAACAATACTAAAGATGGTTACACTATACTGTTTCATCAGGTTTTTATTTACTGAACGATAATTTTCTCTGAATATTTTCTCCCGGTTTTCTTATTCACCATTACCAGGAAGTAACTCCCCGCCGCAACAACAGGGATATCAATATTCAGCAGCCTTGCTTCTGCATCGATCCATATCTCCTGCTTGTGAACAGGCTGGCCGGCTTGATTAAATAACTGAAGAGTATAATATCCTTCTTCAGTTTGTTTCCATTCTATGGAAATGTTTGAACCGGCCGGAACAGGATTTGGATACACTTTGAAGAATTTAAATGCGGTGTCTTTGAATAGTTGTGTGATCAATGGAATTGGTTTTTTTTCTTTCTTAGGTCTTTTAACAGATACATATCCGGCAACAACTACTACCTCGGGATTCCCCATCGTAAGCCTGTTTAGACAGATTGATAATTCTTTTTCACCGCCAACAGTAGCTTCCCTGGTTTCAAATCCTACTCCTGAAACAATAAGTACATCTCCTTTCTTTGCCCGTAATCTGAATTTTCCATTTGCATCTGTAGTCACACCTGTCCGGTTGCCTTTTATGTTTACAGAGATACCAGGCAACGGCATACTTGTTTCATCCGTCACCGATCCATTTATTGTGCTGCTATTGTCAATAGGCTTGTTACCAACCTCCCCTTTCACGGAAGTAATAATGGTATCTCCGGTAACTGGTTTGATGCAGGTTGGCAATACCATACCCAGTATCCTCATTTCATCCGTCACTCTCACTTTAGATGTATCCCGGGCAGGTATTGGCGCAATTTTGCCCATCGTTTTTTGCGCTGATATTTTAGTTACGAAAAAAGCAGGTAAGGCGATCTGGAAAAAATACTTCAGCCATGGTATCCGCTTCTTTGGTATTTCAATTTCCCTGTCCAACTGGTCATTCATAAATCGGCCACATACCGAACCTGTCGATGGCTTTTTAAAGAACTGTGCTACCTCCCGGTCGCTCATGGTGGTGAAATCCATTACCTGCTTCTGGCAGGAGCCACAGAATTTTCCTTTTTCAACCGGGGTCATTTTATCCCAGTTTTCGTGGCAGGGTGTCGGGACGGTAAGCTGTATCTTCTTGCTCATAAAAATGTTTTACTGAATAATTATTTTATCTGATGCAAGAATTTGCCCGTTTGCATAAGCCAACTGAATAATATAAACTCCGGCCGGCCAGCGGGAATCAATGTTTACACGAAACCGATTATTATTTTTTACTCCGCTGATTGATTCTGAAAATACCATCCTGCCATCCATGGTCAGAAATTTCACTATCAGCCTGTCTTCTGTACTGTTATTGATCTCAATGTTCACAACTCCTCCTTTCTGGACTGGGTTAGGGAACAATTTAATTACCGGTACTGTGCCGCTTTTAGTTACTATTGAATCAGGCCATGCTATTCTTGTATGGCAGATGCAATATAGTCCGCATCTATACCATGAAACAGATGAAGTAAGCACAACCTCGCTGCATGATTGTATATTTCTACTCAATAAAAATTGCTGTTCCTTGTTTTTATTGACTATTTCACCAGAAAAAGGCATGTACCCAACAGCTGAAATATTTACCTGGTAACTTACGAAAGGTTTAAGCTTATCAGTTACTACCATTCCACTGTCATTGGCTACGTACATCAAGGTTTCTTTCTTATCAGCTGATATAAACGAAACGGTAGCCCCAGACACAGCTTCACCGTTTACAAAATCTTTAATAACAAACTTCCGGAGTTTTGAACCTTTTGTTGTAATGAGAATTACGCCATGGTTTGCACGACAACCATAAATCGCCTGTGCAGCTGCATCTTTTAGCACCTCTATACTTTCAATATCACCAGGTTTTAAGTGAGTGAGGGCTTCATTTTCAACAGGTATTCCATCCATGAAAAATAATGGCAGGTTGCCATAATCAATCGATCCCCCGCAACGAAGCCTTATTCTTTGATTTACTGTATCCTTTTTTGCAGCCTGAACATTCAAACCAGTAATCTTTCCTTTTACTCCTTCATCCAAAGGAACAGGTTTTCTGTCGGTCTTATTGGCGCCCCAACAATTCCCGGTTATAACAACTTTAGCAGTATCGTTAGTTTGTGCCAGGCAAAAAGATGAAATGCACAATAAAAAGAGTGTATATATTTTTCTCATAAGCTTTATTTTTTCTCACACTCCATCAGGTTAAGTGTGACAGGTTTATTAAAAAGGGGCTGGTAGAAACCAGCCCCGTATCACTAACCGGCTGTTAAATGATTAGTCATTTTATTTTCGCTTGCTGACCGGCATTGGTCCGCCTTCATCCGTATCAGCATCGTCTTTTGGTTCTGTTTTTCCTTTTGCAAGCATTTGTGCACTTTCCACCAGCCTGATAAATTCAGAACGGTATCCTTCCTCATCATTTCCTTTTGCCTTACGGGCCAGGCTGAGCACATCAGCATATGATGCATATGATTTGAATTCAGAATTGCGGAGCAGCATGCCAAACTGGGCTACCGATGCTGCAAACCGGAAATTATCTGAAGTTTTTGCAACCGGTACCTGCTTATCCTTTACAGGATGTTCGATCAGCTTGCTAACTTCTCCGTCAGGAGCTTTGTAACGAAACTTCACCGTTAATATCTCATCGGTATGTGAAGATTTGCTGAAAGGCGTCACATTTTTCTGGTATTTCAATGAATCAACATTCTTAAGGAAGTTACTGTTTACTCCTATAGGTATCACTTCATACAGCGCTGTTACCGTATGACCACTGCCCAGTTCACCGGCATCTTTCTTATCATCATTAAAATCTTCTTTGGCAAGCATCCTGTTCTCATAACCGATCAGGCGGTAGCCCTGCACTTTGGCGGGATTGAATTCGATCTGCAGTTTTACATCTTTAGCGATGGTAAATAGTGTGCCTCCAAATTCATTCACTAATACTTTCTTTGCTTCAGTGATTCCATCTATGTATGCATGGTTACCATTTCCTTTATCAGCCAGCTTTTGCATTTTAGCATCCTGGTAATTACCCATACCATATCCCAGCACTGTTAAGAATACACCACTTTTTCTTTCTTCTTCGATCATTCTTTCCATCGCATCATCACTGCTCTCCCCCACATTAAAATCACCATCGGTACAAAGTATCACCCGGTTGTTACCTCCTTTTACAAAATATTCTTTAGCTGTTTTGTAAGCCAGCTTTATACCTGCTCCGCCGGCTGTAGAACCACCTGATTCTAACCGGTCAATGGCATCTTTAATTGTTGTTTTCTCTTCCCCGCTGGTAGGAGGCAATACCAACCCGGCTGCTCCCGCATACACCACCATGGCTACTTTATCTTCTTCCCGCAATTGATCCACCAGCAATTTCATAGATGCCTTAACTAATGGAAGTTTATTAGCAGAACTCATAGAACCAGATACATCGATCAAAAAAACCAGGTTAGAAGCTGGTAAATTCTCTACAGGTATTTTCCTGCCCTGCAAGCCGATCAATACCAGTTTGTGTTCCTTATTCCACGGCGCATCAGATATCTCTGTGTTAATGTAAAAAGGGTCTTTGTTTTCCGGTTGGGGATATTCATATTTAAAATAGTTGACCATTTCTTCAATACGTACTGCACCTGCCGGAGGCAACTGTCCATTGTTCAGAAAGCGGCGAACATTGCTGTAAGAAGCTGCATCCACATCTATAGAGAACGTAGAGAGAGGGTTATCTGTTACTTTTAAAAATTTATTTTCTGCGATATGGTCATAGCCTTCTCTTTCGAATTCAGTTGCCTGTAAATCAAAATAACCACTCATATCTCCTGTCTGAACAGGTATCCCCCTGTTTGTGGTAACATATAATCCGGAAGCTTTACCCTGAATAGTTGAAATACTCGCAGTAACGTCTTTTTTTCTTGCCTGCCCATATCCGACTACCACCACTTCATTCATAGTAGTTGTAGTAGCTGCAGCAAGAGATACATCAATTTTTGACCTGCCTTTTACTTTTACTTCTTTTGTTTCCATACCTATTGCTGAAAAAATCAATACATCATTAGAATTGGCTACCACAATTTTATATGTACCATCTGATTTGGAACTGGTACCCGACCGGGTTCCTTTTACCATCACTGAAGCGCCTATAACAGGACTGCCTTTATCATCAGTTATAGTTCCTGAAACAGTTATGGCTTTAATAGGCCGGAAGGCAAGCACCACCAGGATAACCGGCATTAAAAGAAGAAGTATTCGTTTCATAAAAGTATTTTCATACCCTGATGCCGGTATTTTAGCAATTGCATAAAAGGGTATAAAAATTTTATTCGCTAATTTTAAGGCGTTGTCTTTCATAAAGAACATATCCCACACCTCACTAACCGATAAAGAGCTGGTGGCTCTGTATAAAGAATCGGGCGACATGGCCGTACTGGGCGAGCTATACCAGCGGTACATGGAGCTGGTCTATGGTGTCTGTCTCAAGTATTTTAAAGAACCGGAAAGGTCGAAAGACAGTGTGATGCTGATATTTGAAGAACTGGTTACAAAGCTGAAAAAGCATGAAGTGGACAATTTCAGGGGCTGGCTGCACCAGTTGGCTAAAAATCACTGCCTGATGCAGCTGCGGACACCTAAAAACATGAAAACCGTGGAATTCAAGACCGAACTTGTGCAATCGGAAGAAGATGTGCATCTGAATGGTGTCCTGGAAAAAGAGGAAAATTTCAAAAAACTGGAATACTGCCTTGGTACACTGACAGATGAACAACGGGAATGTATCCGGCTCTTTTACCTGGAAGGGAAATCATATAACGAGATCGTAGCCTTGTACGGGATGGAATGGAACCAGGTACGCAGTTTGATACAGAATGGCCGTCGGAATTTAAAGATCTGCATGGACAAGGCAGGAACAGAGGTTGAAAGCCGGGAACAGGAACAATGAACGAAAAAAATATGAACTTTGTAACGCCACATGGCAAATGATAATAACATAAAAGAATTTACCGCTCTTGATATTGAAAAATATCATAAGGGGTTGCTTTCTCCCAAAGAAATGCATGACATGGAAAAAGCGGCGCTTGACGATCCCTTTCTGGCAGATGCACTGGAGGGTTATGCCGTTACTGGTGTAAATGTCTCTGCAGATATAGCCGATCTCAAAAGCAGGCTGGCTGAAAGAACAGAAAAAGCAAAAGTAATTCCCTTGAATGCAGGCGGACGCTCCGGGATTCCCTGGCTGAGAGCTGCTGCAATGTTTATTATACTGGCAGGCGCAGGTCTGCTCTCTTATCTTTTTATATTCAAAAAAGAGGATACAGAGATTGCCAAAGTTGAACAGGTTAAAACTGAACAGCAAAAAGATACAGGCAGTTCGTCTATAAAAAATGATCTGGTTACGGATAGTAACACTTCCACCGCAACAGTAGCCACAGGTAAAGGAACGGCAGCTACTGCTGATACAAAAAATAAAATTACAACCGGATCTAATGCCAGTGAAACGATCAATGCAGAAGTTGCCACACCTGCCGGTGCTACAGATATAGTACGCCAGGACATTGCGGATGCTTCGAAGAACCTTTCCGTTGAAGAAAAAGAGGTCAAGTCTGATATAGCTACAACAAAAAAGAAGGAAATAAGCCCTTCAACTCCTGTTGCTGCTATGAAGGATGCAGCCTCCGGTACTATACCTGCTGAAAGTAATGATGGAAAAACAAGGAGAGCTGTTACCTCTGTCAAGAAACCAGATGATCTTTATAAGAATAGCCACATTTTCCGAGGTCGTGTAACCGATGCCTCCAATGTAGGTGTACCCTTTGCTAATGTAACCAATGTAGAAGATAATGTAGGTACATATACTGATGCGAAAGGTTATTTCAATCTGACTTCACCCGATACAGTGTTAAATGTACAGGTACGTTCTATTGGTTTTGAAAGTAATAACCTGCAGCTAAGAAATAATGTACCCAGTAACCAGGTGGTGATGCAGGATGACCGCAGAAGTTTATCTGAAATGGTGATTAGTAATCAAAAACCCAATGCCGCCCCCCGGGCACAAAATAATAATGTAAAACTGGAAGAACCCGAACCTGCTGACGGATGGGATAATTATGATGCCTACCTGGCCAATAACCTCAATGTACCAGACGATTTTACAACAAAACAAAACAGCACTGCCGCTGTGCAGGTTTCCTTTGAAGTCGATAAAAACGGGGAACCTATTAATATAAGAGTGGAAAAATCTCTCTGCGATAAATGTGATAAAGAAGCTATCCGGCTTATCAAAGAAGGACCCAAATGGAAACGCAATGCCCGAAAAGGCCGCACTACGGTTACCATACCTTTCAACCAGTTGTTTCGCTAACAGGTAAAACTTGTTCCGGGTATTCATCCCATCCACTTACCTTCGCATTTCAAAATTGCTTTTTATGAAAAAAATGATTTTCACCTCCCTGGCGGCTTTATGCTTTTTTATTGCTGAAGCCCAGTTAAAAACACCTGCTCCAAGTACCACACAAACTATCAAACAAGATTTCGGACTTGGTAATATTGAACTCTCCTATTCCCGCCCCGGAATGAAAGGAAGAAAGATATTTGGCGACCTGGTGCCTTTTGGTAATGTATGGCGCACCGGTGCCAATAACGCTACTACTATCACTTTCAGTGATGCTGTAACAATCGGTGGTAAAAAAGTTGCTCCCGGTAAATATGGCCTGCTGAGTATTCCAGACAAAAACAGCTGGACCCTGATCATCTCTAAACAACTGGATGTTACAAGCCCCGCTGGTTACAAACAGGAAAATGATGTAGCCAGAGTAGAAGTAAAAACAATGAAGATGGGCGACAAAATGGAAACTTTCACCATGCAGTTTGCTGAAGTAAAACCTACCAGTTGTGAACTGCACATCATGTGGGAAAATACAGCAGTAGCACTTCCTATCACTACAGATGTTGATGGAAAAGTTATGGCCCAGATCGATCAGCTGATGAATAAGGATAACCGCCCTTATTTTAATGCTGCCATGTATTATATGGATAATGGCAAAGATCTTAACCAGGCACTGGCATGGTTTGACAAAGCAGTAGAATTAAATCCTTCTGCCTTCTGGATCCATCACCAGAGAGCTAATTGCCTTGCAAAACTCGGCAAGAAAGAAGAAGCAAAAGCTGCTGCAGAAAAGTCAAAAGAACTGGCTGCCACAGCTAAAAATGATGACTATGTAAAACTGAATGAAAAATTATTGGCTGAACTGAATAAATAGTTGACCAAATTTAAAATACAAAAAAGCCTTGCCTAAACAGCAGGGCTTTCTTTTTGGACAATTAATTTGTTAAGAAGAAGGCTAAAGAAGATCACTCCAAATGCGCCGATGGGGTTCAACCAAAGAAATCCCATTTTAAAAATTCCGGCTTTCGTTAAAATAAAAACAGACAACACCAGCAACTCGGCCAGTATGGCGCCCCAAAAAACCACATGGCCGTTCCTGATATTTTTCATAAAGAAAGCAACAAGGAAAACACCGAGTATAACACCATAGAAAAGTGAACCTAATACATTTACTGCTTCTATCAGGCTGTTACCGATATTATAAGTGAACATGGCAACAACAATACAAAAGATACCCCAGGCCAGTGTATACCATTTTGACAATTTATACTGATCCTCTCCCGATTCTTTCTTCTTTGAAAATCGCTTATGAAAATCCACCATAGTAGAAGAAGACAAGGAATTGATGGCTGCAGCAATACTTCCCCATGAAGCGAGGAAGATAATGGCGATCAATAATCCTACAAGACCGGCAGGCAAATGATCTACAACAAACCGCAGAAAGATATAATTGGTATCATTGCCATCTCCTCCCACTTCCTTTTTATTCAGCCAGCTTTTTACTTTCCCCCGCAGACCATCAGATTGTTGCTGTAACTGTTGTAAAGAAGACAATGACTGTTCTTCGAGTTGCTTATTATTATCGTCTGACGCAGTTGCAAAAGCAACAACCAACTGCTGCTTTTCAGCCGCTAACCGGTTATACTCTTGCTGTACTATCGCAAAGGAATCTTTGTAGATTGACTGTTCCAGTTTTTTTACCTGCACTTCATTAAAAAAGATCGGCGCCTTATTGAACTGGTAAAAAGTAAATACCAAAGCGCCTATTAACAGGATGGCAAATTGCATGGGGACTTTTACCAATCCATTCATCAACAAACCAAGCCGGCTTTCCCGCAATGATTTAGCAGTAAGATAACGGCCCACCTGGCTCTGATCGGTTCCAAAATAAGAAAGTGCCAGAAAGAAACCTCCAACTAAACCACTCAATAAATTATACTGATCACTCCAGTTAAATTTCCCATTCTCAAAACCGGTGGTGATAACATTCAGTTTCCCCATTTTGCCACTTACTTCCAATGCATCAGTAAAACTTACGTTTGCCGGCAACATGTTTACTACCATATATCCCGCCAAAAACATTCCTGCAAAAATGATGATCAGTTGCAGTTGTTGTGTATAAGCAACTGCCTTAGCCCCTCCGCTCATTGTATAAATAATGAGCAAGCCCCCCATAAAAATGTTGGTGTAATAAATATTCCAATCAAACAGTGAAGAAAGAATAATTGAGGGAGCGAATACACTGATACCGGTTGATAGCCCCCGCTGGAGTAGAAACAAAAAAGAAGTAAGTGTCCGGGTTTTACCATCAAACCGGTTCTCTAAATATTCATAGGCCGTATACACTTTTAGTTTGCAATAAATGGGAACAAAAAAAATACAGATAACTATCATGGCCAGCGGCAAACCGAAATAATACTGAACGAACCGCATACCATCTGTGTATGCCTGTCCCGGCGCTGATAAAAAAGTAATGGCACTTGCCTGTGTACCCATTATGCTCAGTAATACCAGGCCCCAGGGCATACTCCGGTTACTGAGAAAGTAGCCTTCAAGATTACGGGAAGTACGGCTTTTATACAAGCCATAGGCAATGATAGTCAGCAATGTTACCACCAGTATTATCCAATCCAGCCGGCTCATGCAAATCGTTTGGTGAAAAAATAAAATAGTATGATCAGCAATAACAGGAATAATATGACCAGCGCATACCAGCCATTCCAGTTCTTAAAAAATGGCGCCTTATTGTTATCTGGTATTTGCATATGCCTATTTCCGGGTGGTTCTTAACCAGCCGGTAAAAACAATTATAAATCCAAGGACCAGGCCAATTAAAATACCGATCCGTACCCGTTTTATAAGTATGCCAACCACCAGGCCAAGGATAATAGCAAAAATAAAAGCCATTTCTCCTCTCCTTATGTTCGGTTTTGATTGCCCGGCCATCAGAATCCTTTTTTCTTATTTAATGCAATAATATTTGCCAGTAACCGGTAAGCACCCGGCACACCGGCGGGTAATTCCCGGAAAAATACAATCCCGGTATAAGTAAACCAGCCCTTTCCATATTTAGCTACTAACAAGCTTCCTTCATCGGCTTTTTCTCCGGGGTCCGCCATACTGACCAGCTTTTCAAACTTACCGGATGTGTCGGTAGCATGATAAATACTTCTCTCTTGTATCCAGCCCTTGAAATCATCCTCGCCGATCTTGTTTGGAAAATTAAAGACAGGATGCTCTGGTTTCAGTAATGTAACCGGTGCATTCTCATCCGTAACTCTCGTCCTGGTGATATTAAAATTATATGGTCCTATTTTGGCTCTTACCGGTCCAATCTGGTTGCTGGTATTATACTGAACGACCAGGTTACCTCCTTCATGCACATACTTCATTAATTTCTCATAGTGCTTGTTCATCCACTCATGAGTATTATAAGCTCTGACCCCTGTTATAATGGCATCAAACTGTCCAAGGTTATTTCTTGAAAGTTCTTTGTCTGTAAGCAAACTCACCTCATACCCCATTTGCTCCAATGCTTCAGGCACCTTATCACCGGCACCGGTAATGTAACCTATTTTCTTATTGTACGTTTTCAGGTCAATATACTTAACTGCAACTGCAGACTTGTGAAAATAATTGATCCAGGGTATATGGTCATATCTTATCTCATGCTTATCATCTGATACAGGATTCTTTCCCTCTGCCGATACAGAGAAAAGTAATTCTTCATTTTTCTTCGCTGCATCGCCTGCATATTCAATTTCTGTTACCTGGTTTTTTGCACCAATGCTTAGATTTTTGTTACTGATAGTTACATTTTTCACTTCTTTTCCTGAAATAGCAGATAATACTTCCACATTCCCATTAAATCCCTTTTTCATACCCCTGGCAGAAATCGTTCCCTTCAGGCTTGTTTTATCGGGAGAAATAACTTTCACATCTTCCTGCGGGCTTAGTACAACAGGCGGAACAGTTACTAATGGCTGATACAACTCACCTTTTACAGGGTCAGTAAATTTGTACCGGACAGGTCTTATAAAAGTGAAACGTTCACCATATATTTTTACAACTATAAAAGCACTATAAGCAGGATCTATATCAGGCTCCCCTATCTGTAATTGGTCACTTACGTTAAAATATCCCTCCGCCATTTTTTTCTCCAACCAGTAAGGCTGGGTGATCGGGTTTTCTGCCGGTATATAAATCGTTTTGGAAAAATTCAGGTTCTTATTCCTCTCCAGTGTTCTTGTAAAAGCAGAATCAAAATTATCCACCTGTACTTTCTGCAAAATGGCATCAGTACCCAACCGGTTATTAAAGGAAAAATTTATTCTGATTGAATCAGTTTGCACGGCAAATTGCTCTGTAGTGGTAGCATCTAAAAATAGTCCACTGCATTGGGCTATCAGTACATATACTTCTTTTTGTTTTTGTGTTTTCCAATAACTATCCGGCAGATTATTTATCGATTTGTATAAATACACCAGGCCTTCTACAGATTTTTCAGGATGTAAGAGGTCGAAATTCCTGGTAAGCTCATCGATCATTTTGGCAATTACTTCACCACCGGGAACCCTTTTCCAGGTCAGTTCCACTCCATCCATCAGATCATTAACCGGCTGATCTCCTTTTGTCGCTTTAAAATATTCTAACGATTCGCCTCTTGATGCAGGCACACCGAAGCCCTGGCTTTTATGCTGGCTTCGGCTTTCAGCGGCTATCTCTCCGTAACTTTTTCCAAGTAATGGATTATACCCTCCCACATCTATTTTGAACTGATCTTCTCTTGTAGTGTTAGTACCACCAAAATTGAAAGTATTCCATAGCACTCTTTTTGGCTGCCATACGGTAACATATTTTAACTGCTCGGGAAAACGATTGGGGTCAGCAGCAGCATCAAATGCTTCATTAGCAAGTATCCCGGATGCCGTGTGATGGCCGTGGCCTCCTTCCCCAGTTACCGGAAATCGGTTAATGATCACATCGGGCTGAAATTTCCTGATTACCCATACTACATCACTCAAGATTTTTTCTTTATCCCATTTGGTAAATGTCTCCTGCGGTGTTTTAGAATAACCAAAATCATAAGCTCTTGTAAAAAATTGTTCGCCGCCATCTATTCTTCTGGCGGCAAGTAGTTCTTGAGTTCGTATCAGTCCTAAGTCAATCCCCTGTTCATCACCGATAAGGTTTTGACCGCCATCACCTCTTGTTAATGATAAATAACCGGTGCGGTATACCCTGTCCTTCGATAAATAAGTGATCAGTCTTGTATTCTCGTCATCCGGATGTGCTGCTATGTATAATACTGAACCAAGCACATTCAGTTTGCGAAGGGCAAGGTACATATCTGCTGATGACCAGCTCTGCGGTGCCTGGCAAAAGCTTGAAAGCTGTAGGCCCAAAAAGAGGAAAAGGATACAATATTTTCTCATCCGGTAAAATTATTCAACGAATATATAAGGTATTTGCCAAGCCGGCAGAACCGGTCGTATAAATTATGGTTTTGAAAAGATAATTATTAAACTAAAAAGCCCCGGCAGGTATTAGGCCGGGGCTTTCTGTATCAGGATGTCTTTACTCCACTTTAAAACCATTTGCCTCTGCATATTTTTTTTGTGCCCTTTGCATATCTGAGATAGCAGCCTGCTTTTCTCCCACCAGTTTTTGCAATTGCATTACCAATGTTGTTCTTTCTTCAGCCGAAACAGCCTTGCCTACATTTTTATACCCGGTGTAAATGCTCTTCATGTAATTGAAATATTTCATGACAGCTGTTTTGAAATTATCCGCTTCCTTGGCTTTAGGTACATCCATCGCATTGATCTCATCAATTTTATCCTGGATCATTTTTTCCATTTTCTCCCCGGCTACTGCTATACTATCAAACTGCTCCTTATCTGCATACTTTTCTACCTTGTCTTCTGTCTCCGTAATAAATTTCTCAAGGCTTCTTTCTTTGGCCACTATATTCTGGCTATAATCAAAAGCTGATTTTGATTTACAGGCGATAAGGCTGGTAAACAGCAGGCAGGCAATTAATAATTTTTTTACCATAGTTGTTTGGTTAAGGTTATTTGAATGTATACAAGATACGATTATAAATTAATTCACAAATCATTGCCCCACCAGGAACACCGCATTACAAAACATCAGTTTACCATTTTCCCAAAACTGGCGGAACATCACATTATCAGTAATATAACTGATACTGCCCCCGCCCATCTCATATACACCAAACAACAGACCGTCTTTCAATTTGGGTTGCAAGCCGGCTCCCACAAAGCCGGACACCTGGTTTTCCTTTTTGATAACTCCCACATTCCATCCTCCCTCTTTAATGAACTCGTAAATAATATCATCCATTTTTAATGTATAATAAAAATCAGGATAGCCAAAAGCCAGCGGATGCGAGTTATCCATTTTCACTTTCCAGATAGAGCCCGGTGTATAACCAGATATAGCATCTCTCTCCCTGCGTTGATACTCCTTCAGTGCATCATAGCTTTCAGTTTTATCTTTATCTTTTTTATCTGCTTCTTCTGCTTTCTTTTGTTTAATTCCCAATTCTGCTTTTGCCAATTGTCCTACGGCGCTTTCCAGCGCCACCACTTTTCCTCCTTTATTGATCCATGCTTTGAACATCTCCAGCTCATCTTTATTACTGAGGAAACGATAATTGCCATCCGGCATGATCAGTACATCAATATTATTCCAGTCAGCCCTGCCTGCATCATTACTATTGATCAGTGTAACAGGATAATCCAGCTGATCATCGAAGAAATTCCATATCTCACCTGCTGCATTACTGCCAACACCTTCTCCAGTCAGCATTGCTACCCTTGGTGCCCTCATCGGATGTACCATATCACTGCCGAAGTCAAATCCTTTATCAACAAATCCGCTGCTTACAGGGTATAATTGCACTCCGTCAGCATCGGCTGTTTCCCTAACGATCTTCCACAGGTTGTTTCCAAATTTCTGATTGGCAGTTCGCAACACGATGATGGCACCCCTGTCAAATTTATTTCCATTTACTTCAAATGGCTGCTCTGCATAACGAAGCAGGATTCCTTTTTGCAGCAGGTGTCCAACCAGCTTTGCAGCTTTTACGCCACTCCATGGGATCACATACCCGTAACTGGTTTCAGGATTAGCTGCTTTTGTTTTATTACTGTAAGCCCCTGCACCGGCCATTTTCTCTTTTGATGCATATGCATTTAATCCATACGCATAAGGCAATGACCATGCAGTGATATCATAAGTAATGGAGTCTGATAATTTTGATTTGGGCTCAAACAATACTTTCACCATAGCAGAGCGGGGCTGAACAGCAGATATTACAATGTCATTAGCACCGGCAGTGAAAGCTTCTTCCTTCCCGGTAAAATAATTCAATCCCTTTCCTGCTGCACCGCTGCCCGCAGTGTACTGTATGCCATTCTTGTCAAGCAGCTCAGTAAGTTTCTCTATTCGCTCCTGGTTTTTGGCATCATACTTCACCACATAGGTTTTATGCTCGCCGAAGCCTGTACTAACCGCATCATTAAAAAATTTACGGAATTCTTTCACCAGCTTTGCAGCATTCAGGGAAGATATTTCTACGGTACTTAACGAAGTGGTGAAATGATGTTGTGCCCTGTCCACCAGTGTTAAGGTGTCATCATCTTCATTGATTACGCCAAGACCTGCTCCTATTCCACCCTGCTCATAGGTCATACCGATACTGCCATTATAAGTGGGATATGTATCCCCATAAGAAGGATAGAGTAAATCAAATCTTTCTTTGGTGAAATATAACCAGCCATTCTGGTCAAAGTATTTTGCATTGTTCTTTCCAATCGTAGTCTGGAATTCTCTTTGCCAGGGTGTGATCACTTCGTGTAATGGCTCAGCAGCAGGAGCAAAGTAATAAGGCTCATTGATGCCCTGCTCATGATAATCCACATGCACATGGGGCATCCATTGATTGTACATTTTTATTCGTTGCTGGCTTTCTACCTGTGTTTGCCAGGCCCAGTCACGGTTCAGGTCAAAATTGTAATGATTGGTTCTTCCGCCGGGCCATGGTTCCCGGTGCTCCCTTGCTATCCGTTGGGGATTAAAATTTTTACCCACGACAGAATTGAACCAATTTACATAGCGGTCTCTGCCATCGGGGTTCAGGCAGGGATCAATAATAACAACTGTATTCTTCAGCCATTCTTTTGTTCTGGCTACAGCCGGGTTCACCAGTTCATATACGGTAAGCATTGCTGCCTCAGAAGAAGATGTTTCATTGCCATGCACATTGTAACTTAACCATACGATCGCCGGTGCATTTTCTTCTATTGCTGCGGCACGGTCACGGGCCAGGTTAGCCAGCCGGATATTATTCATACGTACCTGCTCCAGGTTTGTGATATTATCCGCCGAAGAAACAAATGCCAGCAGCAAGGGCCTGCCTTCATTGGTTTCGCCATATTGCTGCAGTTTCATCATAGAAGGTGCATTGGCCGCCACATGATTGAAGTAGTTTACAATTTTATAATGCGGTGTATAGCGGGTGCCCACTTTATATCCCAGGAACTCTTCCGGAGATTTTAATTGCGCAGTACTTACAAGAACAAATAAAAGAGCTACAAATGATATGATACCTTTCCGGAGCATATTGATTTTTTTAATGCAGCAAGTTAGCAAAGGAAGCCTTAATTACCACAAATTTTGATTACCATTAAGTGCACCGGTTTCTGTAGCTTTATTTTGTTTAAATCCCGCCACATGCAAAAAAAGTTTACTGCATTTTTATTCCTGCTGTTGCTCCTTGCTGCCTGCAAATCTTCACAGAAGAATACGTCCACTACACCGGTCATTAATGCCTATAATTATTCCGGTGTAAAAAAAGTTATCGCTGAGAACGGGGCAGTTGTGTCTGCCCACCCGCTGGCAAGCAAGGTGGGTGTTGAAATTTTGAAAATGGGTGGCAATGCGGTGGATGCAGCTATTGCTACACAACTTGCCCTTGCAGTGGTATATCCCAATGCAGGCAATCTTGGTGGTGGTGGTTTTATGGTAGCGAGGTTAAGCAATGGGGAAACTGTGGCATTGGATTACCGGGAAATGGCGCCGGGCTCTGCACATCGTGATATGTATCTTGATGCAAATGGAAATGCGGATACCGATAAAAGTCAGCTCGGGCATTTATCATCCGGTGTACCGGGAACGGTAGCCGGGCTTTTTGCATCGCACAAGTATGCTAAACTGCCTTTTGAAAAATTGATACAGCCGGCTATTGAACTGGCCGAAAAAGGATTTGTCATCTCTGCATCAGAAGCAAGGGGTTTGAACAATATTAAAAATGACTTAGTAAAATACAATACTGTAAGACCGGTGTTTGTTAAAAATACTGCCTGGCAAAAAGGAGATACACTGGTACAAAAAGATCTGGCTGGTACTTTAAAAAGAATACAGCAATTTGGCGCTGCCGGTTTTTATGAAGGTGAAACTGCAAGGTTGATCACTGAAGAAATGAAAAGAGGCACAGGTATTATTAGCACAGAAGATCTGAAAAACTATAAAGCAAAATTCAGGACAGCACATTCATTTGATTATAAAGGCTACAAAATAGTAGGAATGCCTATGCCGAGCAGCGGCGGATTGTTACTTCATCAAATGATGAAGATGATAGAAGACAAGAATATCAGTGCTATGGGTTTTCATTCACTGCAGGCGGTGCAACTGATGACGGAAGTGGAACGCAGGGCTTTTGCAGACAGGGCTGAATACATGGGTGATGCAGACTATTACAAAGTGCCGGTGAGTATGCTCACCAACGAAGTGTACCTGCAGGAACGGATGAAAAGTTATGATCCGGCAAAAGCAACTCCCAGTACAATGATAAAGCCCGGTGGCCTGTTACAAACAGAAAGCGAAGAGACCACACACCTGAGTGTGATCGACAAAGAGGGAAATGCCGTTGCAGTAACCACTACTTTAAACAACTCATACGGCAGCAGAACGGTAGTAGGCGGTGCCGGTTTCTTTTTAAATGATGAGATGGATGATTTCAGTATCAAACCCGGCGTGCCGAATATGTATGGTGCTGTCGGCGGAGAAGCCAATGCAATCAAACCCGGAAAAAGAATGCTGAGTTCCATGACGCCGACCATTGTTTTAAAAGATAACAAACCTTATATCGTAGTAGGTACTCCCGGTGGTACAACTATTCCCACACAGATCTTTCAGACATTGGTCAACATTATTGAGTTCAACATGAGTGCTGAAGATGCAGTTTATAAATCCAAGTTTCATCACCAGTGGTTGCCGGATGAGATCATGACAGAAAAAGGGTTCCCGGCTGCTGTGAAAGAAGCTTTACAGAAAATGGGATATAGTTTCAGTAAAGAAAGAGGCGGTATCGGAAGAACGGAGATCATTAAAGTGCTTAGCAATGGAAAATTTGAAGCCGTGGCTGATAACCGGGGTGATGATGCAGCGGAGGGATGGTGAGTTTAATGTTTGTAGTTTGAGGTTTGTAGTTTGAGGTTTAAAGTTTAATGTTTGATGTTTGTGATTTTTTGTTCAATAAAATAAGTTATGAGTACAGGAAAAGAATTTTTACAAACAGCTGTCCGTCGCCTGAAGTATTATAAAGATCTCGGCGATAAAACATTTGAGCAACTGAATGAATGGGATTTTCATTACCAGCCCAATGATGAGTCGAACAGTATTGCTGTCATCATTCAGCATATGGCGGGCAATATGCTCAGCCGCTGGACCAATTTCTTAACGGAGGATGGTGAAAAGGAATGGCGAAAACGGGATGAAGAATTTGAGATACATACTTACACCAAACAACAATTGCTGGAGCTTTGGGAAAAAGGCTGGACCTGTTTTTTTGATGCATTGGAATCATTAAAGAAGAAAGACCTGAAAAAAACAGTGCATATCCGTAAGGAACCATTAACAGTGATAGATGCCATCAACCGTCAGCTGGCGCATTATCCTTATCATGTAGGTCAGATCATTTTCCTGGCCAAGATCATTAAAAATAAAAGCTGGAAGAACCTGTCGATACCAAGAGGTGATTCACAGCAATACAATAACGCTGCTGATATAAAAGACCCGGCAAAGAAGTATTAAGAATTTCCCGCTGATATGCGTTATCTGCAGGAAAGCCCGGCAATGTTTCAGTTTTGCAAAACGCTTCTTCGTTAAAACGAACTGTCAGGTTGAGCCTGCCTGTCGAAACCGACTTCATGATCGCCTTCGACAAGCTCAGGCTGACAAGACCTTTCAAAACTGAGGCTCTACCGAAAGCTCTTCTCACTTGCAATCCCCGGAATTAATGGCTATTTTAGCCGCACCTATCCAGCCCGCTGCCGTTGCGGACAGCGGTGAAATCCTTACCGAAAAGCTTATAACAAACTGATTTTGAAAAGTAAAATTCAAAAATGAAACGTATTGTATCCGCCCTTACCCTTTTGTTGAGTTTAACTGCCACCAGCCAAAACCAGGTCGCCA
This sequence comes from Chitinophagaceae bacterium, assembly GCA_016786885.1. Taxonomy (GTDB): domain Bacteria; phylum Bacteroidota; class Bacteroidia; order Chitinophagales; family Chitinophagaceae; genus JJ008. The sequence continues at coordinate 21,891 of JAEUVO010000082.1, forward strand.
TTTTTGCCGGACCACAGGCCAGTACGGCCAATTATTCTATTCTGAATCAAAAGCAGGAAACCAAGATGAAATACGGCTTTAACGCCGGTGTGGCTATGAAAGTTCCCTTTGATGGTTTTCTCAATTTTGCTCCTGCAGCTTTTTACAGCATGAAAGGATATGATGTTACCTACAACCTGTACAACTCATTGCCCGATATAAATGCCAAAGACAACAGCACCCGTTTCCACACATTTGAACTGGCTGCCTTACTTCAGTTTGACCTGAGCCCTAAACCCAACCATGTTTTTATTAAGGCCGGCCCTTCATTGGATTTTATGATCTCGGCTACAGAAAAATTCAATCTTATCTCCGGCGGTACGGTAAGCCGCAAAATGAAATTTGGTCCCGGTGAATATGGCCGCTACTCTGCCAACCTGCTGGCACAGCTGGGTTATGAAACTGCAAGCGGCTTTCTCATCTTTGCCCAGTTTACCCATAGCCCTGCCAACCTGAGCAACCGTGATGGCGGCCCTTCTATCAAGCACAAAGTATTTGGACTTTCCATTGGCAAATACTTTAGCCGCAAGAAGATTGTGATTGACACGAGGAACAGGGAATAATAAAAATTGTTTCTGGCATAAGTAACAACTGATAATCAATAGTAATTTATGCCAGCAGTAGCGTATATTTATGAGTTAGCAGTAATGGCTCGTGAACCCCTTAACAACTATGACAAAACATGCTATTTCTGAATCCGAGGTTGTAATTGAGACAATATTTTGGCTAATTGAAAATAGTTGGACAATTGATGCTGTCTCATTTCCTCGAGGACAAGAAATGGATTCTACTGACCACCAGACTTACTTTAAACATAGGCTGGAAGAAATATCGTATTCACATATAGTAGACAAAATAACTTTCCTTTCAAACGGGCCAGACATTTTAGCAAGTAAAGATGGAAAAAAATGGAAGATAGAATGCAAAGGCTATAGTGATTCAAAACCGCAAACACAGCGCAACAACTTTGACAGGGCACTTGCAAGTTGTGTGACGTACTTTGACGACAAAGACAATTTAAAATTAGGTTTAGCTGTACCGGATTTTTACAAATCCGACATTAGAAAAAGATTACCAGTCGCATTAAGAGAAGCTCTTAAGATGTCTATCTTTTTATTCAACTCAAAAAGCAATATTATAGAACATTATGAACCAGGTCATATCCTGTAACAGACTATGAAGTTGAATACCACTACTGCTAACATTGGGTTTGGCGAAATGGCGGCTTCCGAACATATCCTGATCTGTAGTTCCCTGATCAGCTTCAGCCAGGTGCGACCACGTTACCAAACAGAAATATTCGTAAATTCAGCGTAAAACATACTAAGGAGCCAAGGTGCCGGGCAGACGGAATGCTAATACCGCCACTTCGCCAAGCCCTGCTCGTTGGGCGTAATTTTAACAGACAGTCTATCACGACTGACACAGAAAGTGATAAACAATTTCAAGAAAGATAACTTTGACAGTATGAAAAGACTATTTTTTATTACGACCATACTAACCACTCTTTTTGGAACAATCAATTCACAGGCACAGACTGTTCCTGATAGTACAAAGGCCGTTCAAAAAAAGTATCAGGCTAAGGCACCGCCGACACAACCATTTGGTAAGAAGGCTTTTGGTAAATCGAAAAAGACAACACTGCGTTGGTTAGGTATGGCAGGCTTTTTAATCAATAGTCGTGGTACAACTTTTATGGTTGACCCATTACTTGAAGGCTTTGATATGCCACTTTTAATTGACTTCCCCATTTCAGCTAAGGACGTTCCACATTTAGACGCAGTTTTCGTAACACATGCCGACAATGACCATTTTAGTGTTCCGACAAATGTAGCAATGTCAAAAGTTACTGATGTTTACCACTCTACAGTTTATGTTGATTCACTAATGAAAAACTTAAGCCTCAAATCCGTTGGACACAATATTGGAGAATCATTCAAAGTGAAAAATATTTCAATAAAATTGACACCTGCTGACCATGCCTATCAAAATCATTATCCAGGTATGAGTAAACGATGGTTTAAAAATGAAGATGCTTGTGGCTTTTGGTTTGACACACCAGACGGCACTATTTGGGCGACAGGAGATTCAAGGCTAATACCTGAACATCTTACAATGACAGCCCCAGATGCAATTCTATTTGACTTCTCTGACAGTGAGTGGCATTTCACTTTTGCAGGAGCTGTGAAAATTGCTAATGCATATCCTAATGCACAACTACTACTTTGCCATTGGGGTTCGGTAGATTCGCCAGACTTTTCCCCATTTAACGGAGACCCCAAAAAACTTTATGATGTAGTTGTTAATCCTGAACGAATCAAAGTTTTAGCACCCGGAGAGCCATTTGTTCTTAAACGATTTAAAAAATAGTCTATATAAATTTCTGACAACAAAAAAAACTACGCCCAACAGGCGGTTTGGCAATATGGCGGGGCGACGAATATATGCTCAACTTTTTGTTCGCTAATCAGCTTCAGTTCCAGCCGACGAATAACGCCGGGCAACAGAACAAACAATGAACTTTTAGTTATAAATTTAGCAGCGGTTGCGGACTGACGATTTTCAAATACCGCCACATCGCCAATGCTTCAACGTTAGCGTCAAGCTTAGTTCGACCAGTTAATCGATTTGAACGGATAAATATGAAAGCTCTACTAATTTCACTAAACTTATTCTTAGCGCTTGCTTGTGCTGGACAAGAACCTTTTGCATACTTTAAAGTAAACATTAGTTCATTTCAAGAAAAAGCAGAAAGAGTTCTTAATCAATACCGGTTTAGCAGCATATTTTTTTTTGACAACGATATTTTCTATGACAAAAGAGATGACTCCAAAGAAGATTTCTTCATAAACAATAATGATTCTTTAAACCTTTATTTAAATATTCACCCATTTCCTTTAAGCGGAGACAGGGTGGCTACCATTGAAGCGGGTTCTGTATATGGCATAAGAATTACAAAAAAATCCAACAGCGAAGAGATGCGTATATTTTTTAGAGCCTGCAAACATATCCGGTTTGGTGAAGAAATTAGTATTGGTAACTTGAAATTTAGTAAGGGGATTTTCTTTTATGACATGCTGGCCTCGGGTGAAAAATATAAAGTAGCTTGTGGCAATGAAATTAATTTAACAGACACAGCTAAGCATCGAATAAGATTCAAAAAATTAAGATTCATTACATCTAAACTTAAAGAAGACTTAAACACAAAATAAAGCCTGCTGCTAACATAGGGTTTACAAAAAGTTTGGCTGGACAATCAAATCTTCAGCAGTTGTACGCAACTCAACTTTGGTTCCGGGTTGGACAAGTAATTTTGAGCATTAATTCTTATCTTCAGCTAAACAAAAAAATCAGCATCGGTACCGGGCGGACAGTTGGAAAATTCCACACCTGTCCAAAGCCGCCGACGTTCAGCGTATTGTGATCTTGATGTAATTTAACGAAGTGAGTTTACTTACTATGACAATCTTAAAATAAAACAAACATGTATGAGCTTGTAAAACAAAAAAGCACTGGATTTAGAATAGTCCTAGGCATAATTATTTTTGCTTTCATAAGCGCTGTTCTGAAGATTGCCTTCTATAAATCCCCGACTACTTTAAATGACGATATGATCAAGACTGCTAATGAAATAAATTCTCATGCACCCTTTATAGTTGATAGTACAACAAGGTTAGACAGAGTAGAAGCACTGCCAGGCAATATATTTCAGTATAACTATACGCTACTTAATTTAGATAAATCTCAAATAGATACAAATCTTTTACGAACTTCAGGGCACCAATCAATCATCGAACAAATAAAGGGCGATCCAAAAGCCTCTATTTTTAAGGATAATAATATTGTTATTCAGGCAAAATATGTTGACAAGGAAGGCAAATACGTTGGAACCATTTCCATTCACCCGAGTGAGTATTAATTTAGATGTTCCCGTTGAACTGCAGCCAACATGAACTGTGTAAAAAAACCAAACAAAGGTTAATATTTTCAGCAGTTTGGCTGAATGAAAAGCCTATCACTGAATATACCATCAACTGTATTAACTTTAATCAGTCCCGTAGTTACGGGATTCGGGCTGAAGAATCACGGAACCTGCCGGCAGGTATCAGCACAGCATAAAGTCATGGACGTTAACGGCCATTGTACCACCTGCCTCGGTCAAACAATAGGGACAACATCAAACAAGCAAACATAGAATGAAAATTATAAACCTCTACAGACCCTCTATATTTTGGTTAAACATCATTATCCTTTTTGTTTCATCTGCAATCGCAACAGTTGTTAATGGACAAACTGAAATTGGCAATAAAGATTCAACTCAAAATACTAAGATCTATGAGGAAAATTTTATTTTAATTAATGGTATAGAACAGTGGGTAACAATAAAAGGGGAAAGTTCAAAACCAATTATTCTTTTTCTCCACGGAGGCCCAGGCAGTCCGTTAAGCCCATATTCAGACAAGCTCTACAAAGATTTGGAAAAGGATTTTATTATAGTTCAATGGGACCAGCGAGGTACAGGGAAAACCTTTGGGAAATATGCACCCGAAGAACTAGCTCCTGAATATTTAAAGGAAAATCCATTATCAATCGACCTTATGACAAACGATGGAATTGAATTATCCGAATACCTTTTAAAACATTTAAACAAACAAAAAATCATTCTATTCGGTACTTCTTGGGGCTCAGTACTTGGAGTAAAAATGGCATCAAAGCGACCCGAACTTTATTACGCATACATAGGACATTCTCAAATTGTCAACCCTATTATTGATATAGATTTTTACAATAAAATCTATAAAATAGCAGAGGATAAAAATGACAAAGATGCTTTAGACATATTAAACACAATAGGCAAACCCCCTTATGACAGGGCAAAAAAACTAGGTCAGTTATTCAGGGTTTTAAAAAAATATGAGGGTATGAATTCGACACCTGCTCCTGATAATTGGTTTGTGCTTTCTCCTGAATATGATAATGAAAAAGACAATCAGAATCGAAGTGATGGAGATGACTACTCGTTTGTAAATTTTGCAGGAGACAATAAACTGGGCGTACAATCAATGAGTGCAGGCATAAACTTAATGAAAACCAATTTAGATTTTCAAATTCCCGTTTATCTAATACAGGGCAATGAGGACCTTTTAACGCCAAAAGAAAAAACAAAAAGATATTTCGATAAAATTAAAGCTCCTGCTAAGAAATATTATTTATTACCCAAAGCTGCTCACGGATTTAATTTGTCAGTTTTAGAATCACAATTCAAACTTTTTAAAAGTATTAAAACGCAGTAAAAAACAATTTGCTTTTGTAATAGAAATCTGTGTAAAAAATCAAACAATTCCTGATCTTTCTACGGTCTTACTTAACAATAACCAGGCTGATACTTTATCCAGCTCCGGTCAATCAAATTTCCAGGATGCTATTCCTTTTCCACAAACTCTAAAATATCGGCGGGCTGACAATTGAGCACTTTGCAAATTGCTTCCAGTGTACTGAACCGTATGGCTTTTGCTTTCCCGGTTTTGAGAATAGACAGGTTGGCCAGTGTTAAGCCTACTTTTTCTGAAAGCTCATTCAATGACATCTTTCGCCTGGCCATCATTACATCAAGGTTTACTATAATCGGCATGGCTTATACGGTTAATTCGTTTTCGTTTTGAATATCTACCCCTTTTTTGAAAATAGTTGCAATAATATAGATTACAGCTCCCATTAAAATAAACGCTTGACTGTCTTCCCAAAATTGATTTAAGTTGTCTGGAACAAAACCGTGGGACATTAAATTTTTAACTAACTGCCTGGCAATGTAACTAAACAGTCCAATTGAAAGGGTGTAATAACTAAGAAGTGTAATTTGTCTGGCGACAAAACTGCTAAATGGTTTTTTTAAATCCATTTTGTGCATTAACCTAATAACTATATAAAACAAGTATGCTTTTAAACAGGCAATGGAAAGTATAAAACCATACACACCGAAGAAAGCCAATTTGCTGTCCCTATACATTGCAGATAAGTCCAGCTTTTGATAAAGATTTTGAACAAATTCGGGCTTATACAGACTGAAAAAGAAATTTACTAGTAAGCCTCCTGCTTCAATGCTCAAGCCCACAAAAATGAGCCAGGCCACAATATATAAGCCCCAAAATACGAAGTTGTTTGTTTTTGACATCTTTGAAAGATTTTAAATTGATGTCGCAAAGATAATAAATATTTATTGATAAACAATAAATATTTTTTTAAAAAAGATAAATAGTTGATACCATCCGTAAATTTTGCGGAAAGCATTTGCAGTATGTTGTGGGTGGACATTGAGCAGGTCAAAGAAATCAGCAACATTTCTTTAGAACAAAAATTGTATCCCCGTAAATGCATTTTACCCTCCCGGTTTGGAAATGTTATCTTACTATAACCACGGTCCCTTTTTCCGATTTTAATGCTTCCCCTGCAAACTGGTAGGTACAACTCCACACAAAGACATCATTGTTTTGTTTTACTCCATTGAATGTACCATCCCATCCTTTACCCGGATCTGTTGACTGAAAAACGACCTGGCCCCAGCGATTCAGTATCATCAGCCTGTATTGTACAATACGGCCACCCAGGAATGGTTTTAGAATATCATTCCTGCCATCGCTATTGGGAGAAAAACCTGTGGGCATATAAAATCCTTTCAGGCACTCTTTTGAAAAAATCGTTACAGAATCTATACCCGGGCAATCTTCAGAAGTAGTTACCTGAAGCAGGTATGTACCGGGTTGTGTTATATCTATTGATGGTGTTACAGCACCGGTACTCCACAGGTATGTTTTAAAATTTCCCACCGGTCGAAGTTCAAGCGAGCCATAAATACAAATCGTATCTGCATCCAGCGGAAGAAAATCGACCGGCGTTTTGGAAGGATCAACCGTTATCTGAATTGCATTTGAAGTATCCGTACGGGTGGTAACACAGGGTGAATTACTTGTCAGGATACAGGTGATAACATCTCCATCCGTTAATGAGTTCAGCACAATAGTATCGTTATTTGCAGCTGCATTCACTCCATTTACCTGCCATTGAAATAAAGGTGCATCCCCGCCTTCTGAAGCTGTGGCAACAAATATCACATCTTTACCCACACAGGTAGTGGTTTCCCCTGAAGTGATACTGATTGTTGGCAGGATCTCAATACCCGGAAAAGAAAATTTCACCAGCCATAAATCGTTGAATCCAAGCAATCCGCTTACATCGCCGTCATTGGATTGTGAGGTTGCAGCAAGTAAAAATCCCCCGTCGGAAGTTTGCACAATACCTCCCATTGTTTCTTCAGGTTTGCTTCCTCCATATGGCTTCTGCCACAACAACTCTCCGCTTCTATCCACTTTTACCAGCCAGACATCATAGCCTCCTTTAAAATTACATATAAACTCCCCCGATGTGGCCGTATGTCCTGCCACTAGATAACCCCCATCATTTGTGATCATTATACTATTTCCTAAATCACTCTGAGATCCGCCATATCTTTTTTCCCATAGCAACTGGCCAGATACATTCATTTTCATGATATACATATCTGATAAGCTGTTCAGTATCCCGGTTCCACCCCCGGCAAAAATAAAATCACCTTCGGGTGTTTCCAGTCCTTCAAAAACCAACGATCCTGCTGAAATACAATTCTTCCATATAATATTTCCCGAATCATTAAGCTTAAAAAAAATCAGGTTGTTTTGTACAGGTGTTGCACAATTCATATCCCCATCTATAGATTGCGCATGGCAGGCTACAATATATCCTCCATCTGAAGTGGCAACGAGTGCTCCCGGGGAATCCCTTTTGGTTCCTCCAATACATCTTTGCCAGACGATGTTTCCCGACAGGTCTATTTTGATAACCCACAAATCACCGTTGTTGAGATTCGGAGAAGATGTGGGTGTATGATAACCGGTAACATCACCATCTCCTGCAGTTACAATACTTGATATGATATATCCACCACCGGATGCGAAACAAATATTTTGTACTGTGCTACCATCCTGGCCTGAACTGCCATAACATCTTTGCCATTCTAAAATACCGGTGCCGCTGATCTTTAACACCCAGATATCAGTGCTTCCATGATTCATAGTTACATCACCACTCACAGAACTGGTGCTGCCGATAATAATATAACCTCCGTCCGGAGTTTGCAGCATATCCGAAGCATATTCATTCCCTCCTCCGCCATAGCATCTTTGCCAATCTATAATCCCGTTATTGTTGATCTTAATGATAAGCAGGTCACTGCTATCTATGTGCCCGGTAATATCACCATCATTTGAAGTGGTAGTACCTCCTATGATATAACCTCCATCCGAAGTACCAATTATTACCATCGGGTTTTCAAGACCAGAGCCACCGATACAATTCTGCCATTGAATGACAGGAGGGGCTTGTGCAGTACTTTCAATGCACAACAAGAAGAGTATCACAGAAAGGATTGATCGCATAAAATATCCTTGTATAAAGATATATTTTATTTTACGCAGCCGGAAACCGATACAACAAAGCTATCTCAGCGTAAATCCGTCCAGGAATTTTGTATTGAAATCACCACTGCGGAAGCGTTCATCCTGCATCAGTTGCAGGTGAAAAGGAATAGTGGTCCTCACTCCTTCTATTACATATTCACTTAATGCCCGGTACATGGTCTGTATCGCTTCCTGTCTTGTTTGTGCCACAGCGATCAGTTTGCCGATCATAGAATCGTAATAAGGAGGAATGACATAGCCGGCATACACATGACTGTCCACCCTTACCCCATGACCACCCGGCTGGTGCAGTACAGTGATCTTGCCGGGAGACGGACGAAAATCATTATACGGGTCTTCAGCATTAATGCGGCATTCAATAGAATGCATTTGTGGTATATAATCTTTGCCGGAGATACGATGACCGGCAGCAATGAGTATCTGTTCTTTTATAAGATCAAAGTTGATCACCTCTTCAGTAACGCAATGCTCCACCTGTATCCTTGTGTTCATTTCCATGAAGTAGAAGTTGCGGTGCTTATCCACCAGAAACTCCACAGTACCTACGCTTTCATAGTTGATAGCTGAAGCTGCTTTCTTAGCGGCCTCTCCCATCCGGTAGCGAAGTTCATCCGTCATAAAAGGAGAAGGTGATTCTTCCACTAACTTCTGGTGACGGCGTTGTATAGAACAATCTCTTTCGCTCAGGTGGCATACAGTGCCGTACTGGTCGCCGGCTACCTGTATCTCTATATGTCGTGGCTCTTCTACAAATTTTTCCATGTAGATACCATCGTTCTTAAAAGAAGCGGCTGCTTCTGCTTTGGCAGTATCGTATGCTTTTTCCAATTCACTTTCTTCCCATACGATGCGCATACCTTTTCCTCCACCACCGGCAGTTGCTTTAAGAATAACCGGGTAACCCATATCCCTTGCAATACCCTTTGCCTGGTCTACACTTTGCAATAATCCTTCTCCCCCGGGCACCACCGGCACACCGGCTTTTATCATGGTCTCTTTAGCAGTGATCTTATCTCCCATTGAGTTGATCATCTCCGGTGTGGGGCCAATGAATTTGATGCCATGATCATTGCATATCTGGGCAAACTTGGCATTCTCAGCCAGAAAGCCGTAACCCGGATGAATAGCATCTGCATTAGTGATCTCTGCAGCGGCCATCAGGTGGGCTATATTCAGGTAAGAATCGCTGCTCTGCGGACGACCAATACAAACCGCTTCATCAGCAAATTTTACATGGAGACTGTCTCTGTCAGCAGTAGAATAAACGGCTACTGTTTTAATACCCATCTCTCTCGCTGTACGGATAACCCGCAAGGCTATTTCTCCACGATTAGCAATCAGTATTTTCTTAAACACAGGTAATAATTAAAAATTAGAAAATCAAAAGTCAAAATCAAAAACAAGAGATAACCTCTTTTGAATTTTGACTTTTACTTTTGACTTAAGCAGGCTCTACTAAGAATAATGGTTGATCATACTCTACCGGCGACGCATCTTCTACCAGCACCTTCACGATCTTTCCGCTTACTTCGCTTTCGATCTCGTTGAAAAGTTTCATGGCTTCAATGATACATACCACCGTTCCGGGTGCTACATCTGAGCCCACATCGGTCAGGTTAGGTTTATCAGGTGCGGATTTTCTGTAGAAAGTCCCGATCATCGGGCTTTTGATGGTTACAAGGTTGGCCGCAGGTGCTTCAATGGTTTTTGCTTTTTCAGCTACAGGCTGGCTGCTGGCTGCCGGTTGAGGAGTAACGGCATGGGCAGGAACGGCATGTACAGGTGCAGAAGAAACTACCTGGGTTACATGCTCCTCTTTTTGTTTTATCGTTACACGGAAATCTTTTTGCTCTATCGTTACTTCTCCAATATTCGATTTGTTGACCATCTTGATCAACTCCTGAATTTGTTTAAAGTCCATGTTTTTCAATTTAGTAGATGTTTTGGTTTTATAAAAGCCTTAACCTGATTTCAGGTGGGCTAAGGTAAGGAAATCAAAAGGAGAAACTGAATGATTTCTCGCTGTTTTTGGGCAAAATCAGGCCCAAATAAGACAAAAATGGCCTGAAACTGTCGATTTCGGGCCATTTTTGATATAGCGCTAATTGATTATTCTTTTACTCTTTCCACATATTCACCTGTCTTGGTATTAATGCGGATCAGCTCACCCTCATTCACAAAAAGAGGTACACTTACTGTAGCTCCTGTTTCCACAGTGGCGGGCTTCAGCGTACGGGTGGCAGTATCTCCTCTTAAACCGGGCTCTGTATAAGTAACCAGCATTACTATCTTGTCGGGCAGCTCCACACTCATAGGTGTTTCCGTTTCTGTATTGAACAGTACACTTACTTCCTGGCCGTCCTTTAAAAACTGGGGAGCATCCACCATATTTTCCTGCAGCGCCACCTGTTCGAAGGTCTCTGTATCCATGAAATTGTAGCCAGTATCGTCTTTGTACAGGAACTGATAGTTCTTTCTTTCTACTCTTACAGGGAAAATATTATCACCTGAGTTCCAGGTCTTTTCAATACTACGATTGTTATCAACACCTTTCAGTTTTGCCCACACTTTAGCGGCAGCACGGGCTGTTTTATTTTCACCAAATTCTACTACCGTGTATAAACTGCCATCCAGTTTGATGATCAATCCTCTGCTGATGTCTGCTGTTGTTGCCATTATTAAGTCATTTTTTGAGGCGGCAAAGATAAGGGAGGGATGGTTGACGGCAAAAGGAAGCTTCTTGACCGTAGGCAACTAAGTATGGAGCGAATAATTTATATTCGCAATCTGCCCGCAACGCTTATGAAGAAACGGTTACACCTTTTTTTCTTATTGATATTAACCTGCCTTACCAGTTACATTACTGAGGCACAGTTGATTATTACCCAGCATCCAAATGCAACAGCACTGGCACAAAAACTGGTTGGTGATGGTGTATCTATCAGCAATGTAAGTTTTACCGGCAATAGCCTCATGGCTTCCTTCTTTCTTAACAGGGCCAACAGAACAAATATCGGGATAGACAGTGGCATAGTATTAACCAGTGGCCGTGCAAAAACACTGGGAAATAATTTTGGTGTGGATGGCAATGGCGTAACACCTGCATCTGCGGTAGAAGCTGATAATGGATGGGGATTGCCCGGTGATCCTGATCTTGCCCTTGCCATCGGTGCACTTACTATGAGAGATGCCTGTGTGCTGGAATTCGACTTTGTACCATTGGGCGACAGTGTAAAATTCAATTATGTATTCAGTTCGGAAGAATACACTCCTAATTATGTTTGTTCTTTCAATGATGCTTTTGCATTCTTTATATCCGGACCGGGAATAACCGGGTTAAAAAATATTGCCTTAATACCAAACACTACAACCCCGGTTTCCATTTTTAATGTAAACAATGTACCTGGTGGGGCTTGTCCGAATAATATTGCTTACTACATCGACAATTTAACCAATGCTTTTTTTACTCATGAAGGGCATACGACAGTGCTCACTGCAAGGGAGCAGGTGCAACCTTGCCAAACCTATCATCTGAAAATTGTTATTGCTGATGTTGGAGATGCCGCAGTAGACAGTGGTGTTTTTCTGCAGGCTAAAAGTTTAACCTCCAATGCGTTTGGAATTACAAATCTTACACAAACAGATCCTACATCGGGCAATAGTTACCTGGTAGAAGGTTGTGCTGTAGGAGCTTTTAATATAACAAGACCGAGAAGAGATCCTAATCCGCTCAATATTACTTTATCGTATGGTGGTTCTGCATTAAATACGATTGATGTACAAACCTTGCCTGCTTTCGTTACTATTCCGGCCAATGATAGTTTTGTTACCGTAAATGTGTTTCCGTTGATTGACGGGGCACCGGAAGGTATTGAAGAATTAAAAATATATGCGCTGGCAGGTTGTGCTGCCGGTCTTCCTACCGACAGCACTATGATACAGATAAGGGATTATGATATACTCTCCCTGGTACCTGATACAGCTATTATTTGTAAAGGCAGTTCCATCCAGCTTACCGCTTCTGCCGGCTATGATGTATACCAATGGTTGCCTGATCCTACGTTGAGCAATACAACTATCCGTGATCCCATTGCCACGCCGGTTAATAGTGAAACAACTTATATATGCACCGCCAATGTGGGTACTTGTAATGCAAGAGATTCTGTTTTCCTGAAATGGAAAGACGGATCGCTGTTATCAAAACTGGATGTTAATTGTCGCAATGCTGCTACCGGTAATATAAGGGTAACTGCAGGGCCTGAGTGGCAGCAACCCGTACAGTTCTCACTGGATGGTGTAAACTGGCAATCCGACAGTAGTTTCTTCAATCTGCCTGCCGGCAATTATGCAGTAAAGATCAGGGATGCCAATTGCATCGACAGTGTTATGGTTACAATAAACCAGGCCTTCCCGGATTTATTGATTGATAATGCTGCCATCACAGCAGCAAGTTGCTCAGGTAATGCAGACGGGCAGCTCAATATTACTGTCAGTGGTGGCAATGCACCTTACTCTTATTCGCTTGATGGAGTAAACTTTCAGCCGGGAAATTTGTTCAACCTTACTGCCGGCAATTATGCTGTTACTATAAAAGACAATAATGGCTGTTTGGTGTCACAAAATGCTGTTATTCCGTTGAACAATACAGTGACGATCGATGCAGGAACAGATGCTGCTATTTGTGAAGGTACCAGTCACCTTATGACAGCTGTATCTAATGCAACATCATTTGCGTGGACTCCTGTAGCCACTATGCAAAATGCGAATAGTTTGACTCCTGTTGCTTCACCGTCAGATACCACCATGTATTATGTGACAGCTACAACAGGCATCTGTACCAGAACTGATTCAGTTAAAATAAATGTGTGGCCCGCACCTGTTCCCAATGCAGGGGCTGATATTGCCGTTTGCTTTGGAAAAGTATTTAACCTCAATGGAAGCGGTGGAGTATCTTATCAATGGTCTCCTTCTACATACATGACAACGGCAGCCAATATTCCTGCACCTTCAGTAAAGGCAACAAATACTATTACCTACTCGCTGATGATAACTGATGCAAGGGGCTGTGCTTCGCTTACTCCTGATGATGTAAAAGTAACAGTGACCCCTGCCGTAAGAATTTTTGCGGGGAATGATACAGTGGCCGCCATCAATCAACCAGTGCAACTGCAGGCTATTGAACTCGGCAATGCCGGTGTAACGCAGTATACCTGGTCGCCTGCCAATTTCTTAAACGATCCAACAATAGCTAACCCTGTAGCCACTCTGCCGAATGATTTCCGTTATACAGTAACCGGTACAACACCTGAAGGTTGCGAAGGAGTGGATGAGATATTTATCAAAGCATACAAAGGCCCGGAAATTTATGTTCCTTCCGGCTTTACTCCGGATGATAATGGACTTAATGATGTATTAAGACCAATACCTGTTGGTATAAGAGAATTCAGGTACTTCCGTGTATTCAACCGCTGGGGACAGATCGTATTCAATACACAAGATCCCAATAAAGGCTGGGATGGCAGGGTAAACGGAGTAAGGCAATCCACCGGAACTTTTATCTGGATGGCAGAAGCCATCGATTATAAAGGCAACCTCATCAGCCGGAGAGGTTTTGTTACCATCGTCAGGTAAGTTACCTCGCATTAGCTGCTATCTTTGGAGCATGAAGAGATCAGTTCTCATTATAAGTTATTTACTGTCTGTACATTTAGTTTTCGCCCAGGCGGATAGTATTCAACCTCCCTTTAAAAGATTTCCGGGCTATCCGCCTGTAAAATTGCTGCTGCCTGATAGTGTTTCTTTTTTTTCAAAAGACGATCTGTCAAAAAAAGAAGCTGTTCTTTTGCTGCTATTTAACCCTCAATGTGAACACTGCAAGCATGAAACAGAAGATATCATCAAACACATAGATAAGTTTAAAAATATCAGGATCGTAATGGCTACTAATATGCCATTCGATACGATGATGGCCTTCCGTGCCAGGTACCAGTTAGATAAATACAGAAATATCATTGTGGGGCAGGATATACATTATTTTCTGCCAACATTCTTTATGATAAAGAGCCTTCCCTTTCTTGCATTTTACAGCCGCAAAAAGGAACTTATCTCTGTTTTTGAAGAATTGCTTCCTGTTGAAAAACTGTTGAAGGAATTTGAAAAATAAACGTTTTCATCATAATAAAACCAAGGCTGTTCCTCTACCTTTGCGGCGACCTGCCTGCCGGCAGGCAGGAATATTTTCTCCATTCATAAATTAATTTACTCATGAAAGTAACTGTAGTAGGCGCTGGTGCTGTAGGTGCAACCTGTGCTGATAATATTGCCCGTAAAGAACTTTGTAACGAACTGGTCTTGCTTGATATCAAAGAAGGTATCGCAGAAGGTAAGGCACAGGATATGATGCAGACAGCCACTTTGCTTGGCTTTGATACAAAGATCACCGGCAGTACCAATGACTATTTAAAAACTGCGAACAGCGATGTGGTGGTTATCACTTCAGGCCTTCCCCGCAAACCCGGAATGACTCGTGAAGAACTGATTGGTGTAAATGCTGGTATCGTCAAAGGTGTATGTGAAAACATTCTGAAACATTCTCCCAATGCTATCATCATTGTAATCAGCAACCCGATGGATACTATGACATACCTGGCATTGCAATCAACCGGTTTGCCGAAGAACCGTATCATTGGTATGGGCGGTACACTGGACAGCAGCCGCTTCAAATACCAGCTCAGTCAGCATTTAGGTTGCAGTCCTGCTGACCTGAATGCAGTTGTTGTGGGTGGTCATGGTGATACTACCATGATTCCTCTGATCCGCCTCGCTACATGGAACAGCACTCCTGTTACAAATTTCTTATCTGCTGAACAGCAGGAAAAGATTGTAAAAGATACAATGGTAGGTGGTGCTACATTAACGGCCCTGATCGGCACTTCGGCCTGGTATGCTCCCGGTGCTGCCGGAGCAGCATTAGTGGAATCGATCCTTCGTGATGAAAAGAAATTGTTTACCTGCTGCGTGGCACTTGATGGCGAATACGGACAAAAAGATATTTGCCTTGGCGTACCTGTTATCATAGGAAAGAATGGCTGGGAAAAAATTCTTGACTTTAAATTAAATGACAACGAGCAGGCAATCTTTAATAAGAGTGCTGATGCCGTGAGAAGCATGAATGATGTGCTGAAGACGTTATAAATAACATAAGCATATTATAAAAAGCCTTCCTTTTGAGGAAGGCTTTTTTATTTTTCAACCAGGTAGCACCACCTGAATAACTTTCCCTCAAAATCAAATGGAGTCGTTGCTTTGGTAATATCCTTTACTGAAGTAGCATTGATTTTATCTCTCTCAAGATTAAATTTTCTGAAATTCGTACTAAAGTAAAGCAACCCGCCGGGTTTAAGTCCTCTGAGACAGTCATTGATCAGTTCTACATGGTCCCGCTGTATATCCAGTATATCATCCATCCGCTTACTATTACTGAATGTTGGGGGATCCATGACAATGATGTCGAAATAACCCGAAGGTATTTTTTTCAGGTATTGCTTTACATCTGCATGGATGATCTTGTATTTCGATGCGCTGTTAAACCCATTCAACTGCAGATTTCTTTCTGCCCAGTTCAGGTAGGTTTTTGACAGATCGGCTGTCACCACTTCCTCTGCTCCTCCTGCCGCTGCATATACGGAGAACGAACCGGTATAGGCAAAAAGGTTGAGTATCTTCTTGCCGGCACTTTGTTCCCTTACCATTTGCCGTGTAATGCGGTGATCAAGAAATAAACCGGTATCAAGGTAATCGCTCAGGTTCATTATAAACTTTAACCCGTTTTCTTCCACTTCAAATTCATGCTGTACTTCATCGTACTTCTGATACTGGCCTAATCTGCCCGGTTTTCGTTGCCGCAACTTGAGAAAAATATTATCCCTGGAAACATCTAAAACAGCAGCTATCACTGCAAGGCTTTTCTCCATCCAGGTATCATGCTCCTCCTCAGTCATGCCATGCCTCCGCCTGTATTCTGCTACATATAATTTATCGCCATAGAACTCGATACAGAAAGGGAATTCTGGCAGGTCATGATCATACACCCGGTAGCAGCTTATCCCTGCCCGTTTTGCATGCTTTCCAAGATGGCGAAATACCTTGGTCAGCCTGTTTTGGAACATTATTAGTTTATCTGCATCCATAGTTCAGTAGAAAACTTTCACGAAATTCGTACTTCATTTTTAATACCTGCTACTTATTTCATGTATGCTATTGTAGATATAGAAACCACGGGAAGTTATGCTGCCGCAAATGGTATCACAGAAATTTCTATACATGTATTCGATGGCACCACTGTAGTCGAAAAGTTTGAATCCCTGGTAAACCCGGGGCAGCCAATCCCCTATTATATCCAGGCTATGACAGGTATTACCGATAAAATGGTAGCCAATGCACCACGGTTTGAAGAAGTAGCTGAAAAGATTTATAGCATACTGCACGATAAGATCTTTATTGCACACAATGTAAACTTTGATTATTCATTCATCAAAGCACACCTGAAAGAATCAGGTTTTGATCTGAATAGTAAAAAACTTTGTACGGTAAGACTCAGCCGCAAGATATTTCCCGGGTTCCCTTCTTATAGTTTGGGTAAACTTTGCCAGTCATTGGGGATTACCATCTACGACAGGCACCGGGCCGGAGGTGATACTGCAGCAACAGTACAGGTATTTCAGCTCTTGCTTCAAAATGACAGGGAACAGCATATACAAAAAAGCCTGCAACGCAATTCAAAAGAATCAGTATTGCCCCCAAATGTCCCTAAAGAGCATTTTGATAAGTTACCTTACACCCCGGGAGTTTATTTCTTTCATAATGAAAAAGGTAAAATAGTATATGTTGGAAAGGCCAATAATATCCGCTACCGGGTGAACAGTCATTTCAGCAACAATTCTCAAAGCCGGCAGAAACAGAATTTCATGCAGCATGTGCATGCTATCAGTTATCAAACATGTGGTACTGAACTAATGGCCTGTATTATGGAATCAGCAGAAATAAAAAAAAGATGGCCTGCTTTTAATTCTTCTCAAAAGAGATGGGAGGATATATATGGCATTTATATGTATGAGGATCAAAAAGGTTATTTGCGTCTTGCAATTGATAAAAACAGGAAAAGACTGAATCCTGTTTATACTTTTCATTATCTCGTTGATGGCCATGCTATCGTCAGGAAATTGATTACAGATCATCAGCTTTGCCCGAAGCTTTGTTTTATACAAAAAGATACAGGCAAATGCGAAGGTATCAGCGAAGGTCATTGTAAAGGAGCCTGCGAACAAAAAGAGTCGCCACGGCAGTATAATAAGAGAGTTGAAAAAGCTGCCGCATCTCTCCGCAGGCAACCATCCTTTGCCATTGTAGATAAAGGAGTAAATGGTGATGATCAATCTTGTGTCCTCGTATTAGAAGGAGTTTTCTATGGCATGGGCTATCTTCCTTCTGACATACAAATAACAGATCCTGCCATGCTAAAAGATCATCTTACCGTTTACAGAGAAAACAGCTTTATCCGAAACCTGGTACATGGCTATGCTGCCAGGTTCCCTGAAAAAGTAGTGCAGTTTGAAGAGGGAAAATTAAATGACTGACGGAAACAAAAATCCCTTTTCAACCTGTATTTTTGCCCACTTAATTAATTCTGATATGAAAAAAATAATTCTGTTGAGTGCTGCCTTGGTTACGTTTATACTGGCTACTGCTCAAACCGTAAAGACAAAACCTGCTGCCAAACCAGCCGTACCTGTTTTGAAAACGCTGAATGACTCTGCCAGTTATGCCGTTGGAGTAAGTGTAGCTAACTTTTATAAACAGCAGGGTGTAAAAAAATTAAATACTGCTCTTGTGTCCCGAGCTATCAATGATATACTGGGAAATAAAAAGCCACTGATCGATGATGCCGCTGCCAATACGGTAATGAATAATTATATGACCATGCTTCAGGCTGAAAAGTCAAAGTCAACTATTGTGGCAGGTGAGAAATTCCTGGAAAAAAATAAATTGAAACCCGGAGTAAAAACAACTGCCAGTGGTCTGCAATATGAAGTAATAACAGAAGGCACTGGTGAAAAACCCACTGCTGCTGATAGTGTAACCTGCCATTACAGAGGAACATTTTTAGATGGTAAAGGATTTGATAATTCTTACGATAGGGGGCAACCAATTACGTTTGCATTAAGCGGAGTTATTCCCGGGTGGACAGAGGGTTTGCAATTAATGAGTGTAGGTTCAAAATATAAATTTTATATCCCTTACAAACTGGGCTACGGGGCATTTGATTATATGACGATACCTGGCGGTTCAATGCTGACCTTCGAAGTAGAGCTGCTTGAAGTAAGAAAGAAAATGTAAGAGCAAGTTTTTCCATTAAAAAGCCCTTTTATAAAAGGGCTTTTTATATTGCATGATCTAACAAGAAAGGTTTCCCTTCATTTCTTTGATCTGCCTAATTGTGCCGAGCACAATTACTCTCATGCCGGGTGTTATATATGTTTCTTCAGGAGGATTGATCATAAAATTCCCATCCTTATCTTTTATACCAATACAATTAACTCCTGTTTTCTTCCAGCCCATTACTTCGTGCAGGGATTTATCTTTTAATTCTGCCGGAAGATCATCAAAGCCTACGGATTCCATATGAATGGAATGACCCTGTTCCCCGGAAAGAAAATCAATAAATTCAATCACATCGGGTTTAGAGATCAAAGTAGCCATATGTGTGCCTCCTATGAAATCCGGCATGATGACATTATCGGCTCCTGCCTTTTTCAACTTGGCCACAGAAGTAGCCTCTGAAGCACGGCTTATGATCTTGAGCCGTGGGCTTAATGCTCTTGCAGAAAGAACAATAAATACATTCTGCGCATCTACCGGCAGCGTGGTGATCAATGCCCTGGCTCTCTCTATTCCTGCTGCATGTAAAACATCATCATCCGTTGCATCTCCCACTAACCTTGTAATGCCGGTACTTTCCGCATCAATTTTCTGGACCAGGTGCTCATCTTTCTCTATAACAATAAACGACACACCATGGGCAGTAAGAATATTTGCGGCCTGGTTGCCATTCCGTCCATAACCACAAACAATTACATGATCATGTAACCTTGAAATATCTTTCATGAGTTTCCGATTTTTAAAATACTGATTCAATTCTCCACTGATAACAAACTGAGTGATCCTCGTAATGACAAAAGCATAGGTAAGCCAGCTCGCTACCAGTAAAAACATAGTAAAAGTTCTTCCTGCCGTACTCAGAGGAATTGTTTCTCCATAACCTACTGTGGTAATGGTAATAGTCGTCATGTATATTGCATCGAAAAGAGAAGCCCCTTCTATTATCATGTATCCTATTATACCGGTGACAACGATAATGTGCAATACAATAAACGGCTGAAGCAGTTTGTAAGTAGACGCTTTCAAGTATGACTCTTTGCATAAAAATAAAGTGCAAAGAGCATTGTGCTATTGATTTAAGTCATAAGAGAATATGAGGATGCAGGTGGGATGTTCAAAATCAGGATTTCCTGGCTCTCACCCATTCCATGGCTTTTTTGAACTGTTGTTCTTCTGTAAGGTTGGTATTATCCAGTTCCAGGGCATCTTTTGCTTTTTTGAGCGGACTTACTTCTCTGTTAGAATCAATGTAATCTCTCATTTCGAGATTATTCTTCACCTCTTCAATTGTCACATTTGGGTTTTTTTGAAAAAGCTCCTTAAATCGCCTTTCCACCCTCACCGCATTATCAGCAGTCATAAATATTTTTAATTCTGCCTTAGGAAAGACGACAGTTCCAATATCACGACCATCCATTACAATTCCTTTTTTATCTCCCATTTTTTGCTGTTGTGCCACTGCAAACTCCCTTACTTCCTTAATAGCGGCCACATCACTCACCTTTTCAGCTATGATCAGATCCCGGATAACATATTCTATATTCTCCCCATTCAGGTACATCTCACTATGCTGACTGTTGGGATTAAAAACAAATTCAAGGCTGATACTTTTTAATGCCTGCTTTACTTCTTTTTTATCCTCTATATCAATATTGTTTCGCAGAAAATAAAGTGTAATAGCACGGTACATGGCACCGCTGTCAACATAGATATAGCCCAGCTCTTTTGCCAGCCTTTTGGCCAGCGTACTCTTACCGCAGCTTGACCAGCCATCTATTGTTATGATTATTTTCTTTGCCATCACAGAAAGAACAAAAATAAAAAAGGAGTACCGTAGAATGGTACTCCTTGATAACTTTATTAAAAATTAATTATGCCTTTGATTTTTCCTCTGCTTTGCTCTTAAATGAAAATGAAAGTTTTGTATTCTCGGCATCCACATCAGCGATCAGTATGTCTCCTGCTTTCACATTCATATTCAGTATTTCTTCTGCCAGGGGGTCTTCCAGGTATTTCTGAATAGCTCTGTGCAATGGCCTTGCACCAAACTGTGAATCGTACCCTTTGTCTGCCAGGAACGTTTTTGCAGCTTCAGTTAATTCAAGACTAAAACCAAGGTTAGCCAATCTCTTCATTACTCCTTTCATCAGGATATCAATAATGTTGAAGATATTTTCTTTCGTCAGGCTATTGAATATTACCACATCATCAATACGGTTCAGAAACTCAGGTGAGAAGGTTTTCTTTAAGGCCTTTTCAATCACCGCCTTGTTTGCCTCATCTTCATTTTCAACTCTTGAGGCAGTTGCGAAACCAACCCCCGCACCAAAATCTTTCAACTGGCGAACACCAATATTTGATGTCATGATGATCAGTGTATTCTTGAAATCCACTTTTCTGCCCAATCCGTCTGTCAACTGCCCATCATCCAATACCTGCAACAGGATATTATAAATATCAGGGTGTGCTTTTTCTATTTCATCGAGCAGGATAACACTATAAGGCTTACGGCGTACTCTTTCTGTTAATTGTCCCCCTTCTTCATAGCCTACGTAGCCGGGAGGAGCACCGATCAAACGGCTTACAGTAAATTTTTCCATGTATTCACTCATATCAATCCTGATCAGCGAATCTTCGGAATCAAACATATGACGGGACAATGCTCTTGCTAACTCTGTCTTACCTACACCCGTAGGACCCAGGAAAATAAATGTACCAATTGGTTTTTTGGGATCTTTCAGACCAACCCTGTTACGCTGGATAGCTTTTACTACTTTCAGGATAGCCTCATCCTGGCCAATAACCATTCCTTTCATTTCTTCGGCCATCTTGCGGAGCTTATCCGTTTCTGCCTGTACCATTCTTCTTACAGGTATACCTGTCATCATGCTCACCACTTCCGCAATA
Organism: Chitinophagaceae bacterium; assembly: GCA_016786885.1. Taxonomy (GTDB): domain Bacteria; phylum Bacteroidota; class Bacteroidia; order Chitinophagales; family Chitinophagaceae; genus JJ008. Next base: position 43,784 of record JAEUVO010000082.1, read on the forward strand.
TCTTCTTCCCCGATCGGGAAACGCTTATGCTTGCTTTCCTCTTCCCAGATGTTCTTAGCTTTCTCGAGATCTTCCTGCAATCTTTTCTCTGTGTCACGCAATGAGGCTGCTTCTTCAAACTTCTGGCTCTTTACTACTTTATTCTTCTCGTTCTTCACATCCTCAATCTTCTTTTCCAGGTCGACAATATTCTCAGGCACATTGATATTCTTCAGGTGTACCCTTGCTCCCACTTCATCCATCACATCAATGGCCTTGTCAGGAAGTAAACGGTCAGTTACATACCTGTCACTGAGTTTCACACAGGCATCAATCGCTTCCTGGTCATAATTTACGTTGTGATACTCTTCGTACTTAGATTTGATATTGTTCAATATCTGGATAGTATCCTCCACACTTGGCGGATCAACAATCACTTTCTGAAAACGACGATCCAATGCACCATCCTTTTCAATATACATTCTGTACTCATCCAGGGTAGAAGCACCAATACATTGGAGTTCTCCTCTTGCCAGTGCCGGCTTAAAGATATTGCTTGCATCTAGCGAGCCACTTGCTCCGCCTGCACCTACTATAGTATGTAATTCATCGATGAACAAGATAACATCCCTGTTCTTCTCCAGCTCATTCATAATAGCCTTCATCCTCTCTTCAAACTGACCACGGTATTTTGTACCTGCCACCAATGCGGCAAGATCAAGTGAGATCACTCTTTTATCAAACAATACCCTGGAAACTTTACGCTGCACAATTCTGAGTGCAAGGCCTTCCACTATGGCTGTTTTACCCACCCCCGGTTCACCAATAAGGATCGGGTTGTTCTTTTTTCGGCGGGAAAGTATCTGTGACACTCTTTCGATTTCCGACTCACGGCCAACAATGGGATCCAGGGCGCCGAGTTCAGCCATTTTTGTAATATCACGGCCAAAATTATCAAGCACCGGAGTTTTACTTTTGGTATTACCGGCTTGTTTGCCTCCTCCTTTGGGTTGTGAATACTTTTTCTCCTCATCAAAATCATCGTCATTCTCATCCTGGAATTCGGCACGGGGATCGTTTGATTTTACGATGCCCAGCTCTTGCCTGAAAAGATCGTAGTCCACGTCAAACTGATTTAAGATTTGTGTAGCAATATTTTCCTTGTTCTTCAAAATAGAAAGCATCAGGTGTTCCGTTTCCACCGTTGCACTTTTCAACGCCTTTGCCTCAAGTACAGTTACCCTGATCACTTTTTCTGCCTGTTTTGTTAGCGGCAGGCTGTTGATATTAGCAATGTTCTTCCCTGTTTTATCCTTTACCGCCAGTTCAATTTCCTTTCTTAATTCATAAAGATCCACATTAAAGCTTTTAAGGATACGGACTGCAGTATTATCTCCTTCCCGGATAAGACCCAGCAAAAGATGCTCAGTACCGATAAAATCATTACCAAGTCTTAGCGCCTCTTCCCTGCTGAATGAGATTATTTCCTTAACCTGTGCTGAAAAATTATTATCCATTTTTAGATAATTGGTTGTGATACAATATTAACGAATAAATTTGGTTCCTGTTCTCCCGTACTTATAAACGGAATGTTGATAATTTAAGTTGTGGGAAAACCCCTACTTTTTATTTTGCAGCGGCACCCAAAAGGAGGACAGGAGCAATAACTAAAAGTAAGAACTTATGAATGTCAAAACTGATACCAAAGAGAAATTTCATGCCATCACAGTTGCCGACCCGGTTTTGTCTGCTACTATGACAGATGAGATGGCCGAATGTTTGCTTCCTTACCTGCAAAATGACGTTAAAAACCTTGTGCTTATATTAAAAAACGTATCCGCTATCGATACAGCTGCCGCTGAGAAACTGGTATATATCCAACAGAGGTTTTACGAAAATAGTGCTTCATTTGTTATATGTGAATTACAGAAACAGGTAGAGGATTTTCTTGATCAAAATGAATTACTGGAAATGATGAATGTAACCCCTACCGAAAGTGAAGCATGGGACATTGTGCAAATGGAAGAAATCGAAAGAGAGATGATGGATGGGGAGGATTTTTAAATCGCTGCAAATGCAGCTAAAAGGTTTAGGCACTGGTCTTTTGTAGTAATCGTTCACACCAAATCACTGACCGTTTCATGTTTGCAGTCACTATCCTTGGAAATAACTCTGCTGTTCCGGCATTTGACCGGCATCCTACCAGCCAGGTAATAACACTGGATGGGAATAATTACCTGGTGGATTGTGGTGAGGGCACACAAATTCAATTAATAAATTATAAGATCAGGCGGAGCAAGATCTCCCATATTTTCATCTCGCACCTCCACGGTGATCATTATTTTGGGCTTATTGGCCTGATCAATTCGCTTAGCCTGCTCAGCCATCAGCAAGTGCTGCATGTATATGGTCCGGCACCTCTCCGTGAGATCATCGAACTGCAACTGAAAGTGGCAGATACACAAATCTGTTACCCATTACATATACATCATATTTCTGAGGCTAAAACATTAATCGATACAGACAAGCTAACGGTAAAGTGCTTCCGCACCAATCATCGTATTGAATGTTACGGCTTCTCTTTTGAACAAAAAAAACAGCCCCGGAGCCTGCTGCCCGAAAAAGCTAAGGAATATGAGATCCCAGCAGTTTTTTACGACCGGCTTACAAAAGGTGATGATTATACAAAAAAAGATGGCAGTGTTGTAAAGAATGAATGGGTGACAGAACCCGCTGAACCAGGAAAAAAATATGCTTTCTGCGCCGATACAAAGTATGATGAGGCTTTAATAACTCATATTGAAGGTTTCGATATGATATACCATGAAGCCACTTACCTGGATAACCTTCGGGAGAGAGCGGAACTACGCTTCCACTCCACTACCAAACAAGCAGCAATGATTGCAAAGAAAGCCGGTGTAAAGAAATTACTCATCGGCCATTTCAGCAGCAAATACGATACATTGGAGGAATTTGAAGCGGAAGCGAAAGAAGTTTTCCCTGAGACGGAACTGGCATTAGAAGGCGTAGCTTATACAATTTGATCAATTAATTATCCATTCATAAAAGAGAGGAAACTCTTTCCTCCATGTCGGTTCGTTATGCTTTCCATCATCCCGTATTACCGTTGTCATTTTTGATTTTGAAACAGCAGCCAGCTCTTGAAAAGCCTTCAACATATCGGGCACCATACCCGGTCCTTCAAGTTTACCGCAATAGAAATATATTTTCGAATTGACTTTTTTCCCGGCTGTCTTTACCAGATTTAGCAGGTCTTCCTTGCATATCCACACTGATGGCGAAAAAACGCCGGCCCCACCAAACACTTTTGGATACTTCAATACTGCATAGAATGAAATCAATCCTCCCATAGATGCCCCGGTTATTAAAGTGTTTTTCTTGTCCTTCAGTGTACGGTATTTTTTATCTATAAAAGGCTTTAAAGTTTTAGCAAGAAAATCAACATACTGCACTCCTTCCCCTTTGTTTCCCTTCGGCTTCTGTGGATTAAATGTAAAATCATAAGGACAATATTCATTCATTCTTTTATTGCCGCCATTATCAATAGCCACCACAATGCATTGACTTGCCTTTGTGGAGTCAAGGTACTCATCTATGCCCCATTCGCCGGCAAAGGAAGTGGCATCATCAAATACATTCTGTCCGTCATGCAAATACATAACAGGGTAACGTTTCTTTGAAGAGGCATAATTGTCGGGCAGGTATATTAATACCCTTCTCACCCTGTTCAGTTGTGGAATATGAAATGCTGTGTCAATAATTTTTACATTCTTACTGGCTGTACTTTTTCCAGGTTTTGCGGGAATATTGTCCGCCCATTCTTCTACCATTATCTGAATGGTAATATCACTTTCTACTTTTAGTATTCTGTTTGTAATATCCGTTCCACCTTTTTTGCATTCCACTTTATCCCATGCGCCCCGTGTAATTTTATACTCATAAGAACCATTCTCCAGTTTCAGTTGTGCCACATATTTCCCGTTGGTTTGTTTTTGCAGCTGGTATTTTGCATCGGCCGGGTTCCAGCCGTTGAATGAGCCGGCGATGTAGACAGATTGATCTCCGGTTTTTTCCGGAACGGATATCAATTCCACCCGAATAACATTTTGGGTAAAAGAAACACTGATGAAGAATAAAAAAACTATTGTAAAATGTAACCTGTTCAACACTAGTGTAAATGTTTGAATGTAAAAAAAGTTCGACCCATTGTTCAATTTGCAAATTCAGAAATTTCGCAATTATCCAGTCGTTTTCATTAACTCCTTGATCTTCGTATGATGTTTCTCGCTCACTTTCCATACCGGCAAGCGGAAAGTGTTTTGGCACAGGCCCATTTCCGATAAATAAGCTTTAACACCACTGGGGCTTCCTTCGGCAAACATAGAAGCGATAATGTCAATGTATTTGTAATGCAGCTTTTGAGCTTCTGCAAATTTTCCTTCCAGGCAAAGGCGGACCATTTCTGCGTATTCTTCCGGATAAGCATTGGCCACTACTGAGATCAGGCCTTCTGCACCGGCAGCGATCATATGCAATGTTATCGGGTCATCACCACTGATGACCATAAATTCATCGGGCTTATTTTTAATGATCTGGTTAATTAAATCAAAATTGCCGCTGGCTTCTTTCGTGGCAAATATATTTTCGCATTCTCTCGCAATACGAAGCTGTGTTTCGGCTGTCACACTCTGGCCTGTTCTTCCGGGAACATTATACATAATGATGGGCAACGGAGTGGCTGCATCCAGTGCTTTATAGTGCTGAAAAATTCCTTCTTGATTTGGTTTGTTATAATAAGGACTTACTGAAAGAATCGCATCATAACCGGAAAGATCAAATTCCTTAAATCCTTTTAATACTTCATTAGTATCATTACCGCCGATACCGGCCACTAATGGCAAACGGCCGGCCACTTCCTTTTTCACAAAAGAAAAAACTTCCTGCTTTTCTTTCCCATGTACCGTAGCGCTTTCACCGGTGGTACCTAAAACAACAAGGTATTCTATCTTTCCCTTTATCCAGAATTCAATCAGCTTGCTGAAAGCAGTCCAATCAATTTTTCCATCTGCATTAAAAGGAGTTACAATGGCAATGCCTGTACCGGTAAATTTTTTCCTCAGCGACATTATATCAGAAAATTATTGTTAGGTTAGTTAAAACTATCAGGCTTCCTCCCAAAATCCCATTCTGCCAAATTTCTCAATGCGGTTTTTAGTTCTTTGTTCAGCAGGTATCTGCTTCAACTCTTTAATCACCGGAACAAGATAATTCTTCAGGATCTGTGCAGCTTCATTATAATCCCAATGAGCACCCCCCGGTGGCTCAGGAATGATACCATCGATCAGGCCAAAGCCAAGCATTTTATCTGCCGTTAGGCGTAACTGCTCTGCGGCTACTTCTTTTTTATCCCAGCTGCGCCACAAGATGGATGAACAACTTTCAGGGCTGATAACCGTATACCAGGTATTTTCCATCATAAACACTTTATCACCTACACCAATGCCCAAAGCACCGCCGCTGGCTCCTTCTCCGATGATCACACAAATTACTGGTACTTTCAACCGTATCATTTCGTAAATATTCCGGGCAATCGCTTCTCCCTGCCCTCTCTCTTCCGCCTCTAAGCCGGGATATGCTCCGGGAGTATCAATCAGGGTAATGATGGGCTTATTGAATTTCTCAGCCAGTTTCATCAGTCGTAATGCTTTCCTGTAGCCCTCTGGGTTTGCCATTCCAAAATTCCTGAGCTGGCGCATTTTCGTATTAATCCCCTTTTGCTGGCCGATGATCATCACCGTTTCTCCATCAAGGGAAGCGAAACCACCAACCATAGCTTTATCATCCTTTACATTTCGGTCGCCGTAAAGCTCAATGAAATTGCTGGTCATTTTATCAATATACTTCAGGGTGTATGGCCTGTCGGGGTGCCGGCTTAATTGTACCCGTTGCCAGCTGCTGAGGTTTTGAGTGATCTCTTTTCTTTTATCAATGACACTTGCCTCAAGCTTATGGATCACTTCGCTGTAATCCACCTTGCTTTTCTCTGCTTTTTGTTTCAGATCATCTATCTCTTCCAGAAGGTCTTTAATAGGCTTCTCAAAGTCAATAAACTGTCGGTTTCTGTCTGAAGGCATAGGCTATTAATGTGGCGGCTAAATTAAGGATTAAATAATAATATGAGGCTGATGGCAAAATGCTGAATTACAGGTGGATAAATAACAGAAAAACTTTTGGCCAAAAAAAATTGCAGGCCTATCTTTGCCGTCCCTAAAAATGCTATGAGATTCAGAATGAAATTTGTCATCCTGAGGAGCGCAGCAACGAAGGAGGATCGGTAGTTCAGTTGGTTAGAATGCCGCCCTGTCACGGCGGAGGTCGCGGGTTCGAGTCCCGTCCGGTCCGCAACGCGAAAAGCAGTCCCAGACTGTATTTCAAAAATCCAAACAAAACTGCCCGGTGAGAGTATCACGGGCATTTTTTATTGATTAAGGTTAAGGGCTCCAGGACAATAAAAGCATTTGTCTGGCGTCTAATAATGGTTCAAACGGATAATGGTTAAATAGTAGCTATGAAAAACAGGTTCAGAGGCTTTTATCTTTTTATTTCTTCTGTTGTTATTGGTCTTTTGCATTTACCTTTTGCATTTGCAAAATCTGCCACCGGTAGTGCCCGGTTGTTTTTCCATCCCGGGGATTCTGCGATAACGACTTCGGCTAACTCATATTCTTTTACACCTGATCTGAAATCCGTGTATGACAGTTTGCACCTAAACCTGAAAGGCCTCAGCCAGGAAGCTTTTGATTATGCAAAAAAAGGATTTGATAAACTGATACAAGAAGGAAGGTTGTTGAATAGTTCTATCATTTCTATTGTCGACTTTACTCAACCCAGCTATAAAAAAAGGTTATTTATAATAGATCTGAAAAACTATAAAGTACTTTTTAACACATTAGTAGCACATGGCAGAAACACTGGCCGGGAAGTAGCTACTTCTTTTTCCAATCAGAATTCTTCATACAAAAGTAGTCCGGGGTTTTATGTTACTAAAGAAACCTATGAGGGCAAGAATGGTTATTCTTTAAAACTGGAAGGACTGGAAAGAGGTATTAATGATAATGCCTATGAAAGAGGCATCGTCATCCATGGTGCTGACTATGTAAATGCTGAACTGGCCAATGCGCAGGGTTATATTGGCCGTAGCCAGGGTTGTCCTGCTGTTCCCGTACAGGTAACAAGGCCAATCATTAATACCATTAAAAATGGTACCTGCGTTTTCATTTATCACCCCTCATATATTGACAGATCTTCAGTATTGAACTGATCGTATTTTGTTCATAACTATCAGCAGCGGCCATCAGCCAATCTTTATCTTTGCTGATTAATAAATTGTTATGCTTAAGATTGGCGTTTTTGGTGTCGGGCATTTAGGAAAATTCCATCTGAATAACTGGAAGGAAATTTCCGGAGTGGAAATAGTTGGCTTTTTTGACCCGCATGATGAAACAGCAAAAGAAGTAGCTGAAAAATACCAGCTTCCCCGTTTTTTAGATGCCGATGCATTGATGGATGCCTGTGATGCAATTGATGTAGTAGCCCCTACTACCTATCATTTTGAGTGGTGTGAAAAGGCCATCAAAAAAGGAAAGCATGTATTTGTAGAAAAACCACTGGCCAATACGATGGAAGAAGCCCGACAGTTGGTAAAATTAGCCGCTGAGTCCGGTATTAAATTCCAGGTAGGGCATGTGGAAAGGTTTAACCCCGCTTTCCTTGCCATAAAAGACATGGAACTAAACCCCATGTTTATCGAAGTACATCGTTTAGCCCAGTTCAATCCCAGGGGAACCGAAGTAAGTGTGATACTGGACCTGATGATACATGATATCGACATTATCCTGAGTATTGTAAAAAGTGATGTGAAAAGCATTTCGGCCAGTGGTGTAGGTGTAATGACAGAAACTCCGGATATCGCCAACGTTCGGATTGAATTTCATAATGGCTGTGTAGCAAACCTTACCAGCAGCCGGATCTCAATGAAAAAGATGAGAAAGATCAGGTTGTTTCAGAAAGACTCCTATATCGGTATAGATTTCCTGAATAAAAAAACAGAGATCATCAAACTCAAAGAACCTGCCGATACAAACGTATTTGCTTTTGATATTGAAACTCCTACCGGCAAAAAAACCATTGCCATGGCCAACCCGATCGTTCCGGAAGTAAATGCCATTAAAATGGAGCTGGAAGAATTTAAAAATGCTATCCTTAATAATACAAAAACAGTTGTATCAGAAATGGACGGCCTGATGGCAATGGATGTAGCCCACCAGATACTGGAAAGGATTGGTAATAATATTATCTCCCGTTAATGCAATCGGGAAAACAAATATCATTAGGATGGTATGTGGTGATTGATTACCTGACTGCTGTAACAGCCTGGCTTTTGTTTTATTTCTGGCGCAGCTGGATGTTGAATGATACCGGAGCCTATCCCATCAGTTATACATCATGGACTTATATACTACTCATTGTTCCTGCAGCATGGCTGATGCTGTATACCATTGCGGGAACGTATAACTATCTCTATAAAAAATCAAGACTGGCGGAATTCACTCTCACTTTTGTCTGCAGTCTTATCGGCACAATTGCTTTATTTATCGTTTTTGTATTTAACGATTTTGATCCGCAAAAAGGTTATTCTTATTTTTATTATGCCTTTGCCGTTTTGTTCTGCATTCATTTCCTGCTCACATTTTTTGGCCGCTGGCTTATTTTAAATAAAGTAAAAAGACAGCTATTAGGGGGTAAAGTATTTTTCAATACGCTGATGGTTGGTAGCCAGGATAATGCAGTAAGGATTTTCAGGGAAACAGAAAACAACCTGCATGATGGTGGTTATCGTTATACAGGTTTTGTAACCCCCGACAGTAACGGGAAGAATGGTATCCATAAACTTATTCCCAAACTGGGAACCGTAGATGAAATTGAAAAAATAATTGATACCAATAACATCAAACTGGTAGTACTCGCATTAGAAAAAACAGAGCAACCACTATTGGAAAATATCATTAACCGGCTGAGCGAGAAAGATGTAGAAGTAAAAATTCAGCCCAATACACTGGATATACTCTCCGGTTCAGTAAAAACAAGTAATGTAATGGGCGCCGCTCTCATTGATCTGCAGACAGGATTGATGCTGCAATGGGAACAGAATTTTAAAAAGCTGATTGATGTTGGAGCAGCACTATTTGGCCTTATCCTTTTATTTCCTTTTATGTTATTCATTGCACTGCGGGTAAAACTCTCTTCTAAAGGCTCCATATTTTATTCCCAGGAAAGAATTGGTTACAAGGGTAAGCCATTTACTATGTACAAATTCCGTTCGATGGTTAACGATGCTGAAAAAGATGGCCCCGCCCTTTCTTCTGAAAATGATCCCCGCATTACAAAGTGGGGGAAGGCGATGCGAAAATGGCGGCTGGATGAATTACCCCAACTGTGGAATATTTTACTGGGAGAAATGAGCCTCGTAGGCCCAAGACCTGAACGCAGGTATTATATTGACCAGATCATTCCCCGTTATCCTTTTTACAAGTATTTGCTAAAAGTAAAACCAGGATTGACAAGTTGGGGTATGGTACAGTTTGGCTACGCTGAGAATGTGGAAGAAATGATTGAAAGAAGCAAGTTCGACCTACTATATATTGAGAATATTTCCCTGGCACTGGACTTTAAGATCATGATCCATACTATCAGGATCATCTTTAAAGGAAAAGGAAAGTAAGGTATAAAGTATCGGGATTAGGGTTTATTTTTGAGAAAATACCAATCTCTTGAGAAAATTCGTTTTACTCCTGCTCATTATTCAATGCCAGCTTACCAAAGCATTTTCACAATACTGGCAGCAACAAGTCAATTACAATATCGATGTTTCTCTGAATGATAAAGAACATACATTAACCGGGTTTGAAAAGATCGAGTATAGTAATAATTCTCCTGACACACTGCGGTTCATCTGGTTCCATCTTTGGCCAAATGCATACAAAAATGATAAAACTGCTTTCAGCGACCAGTTACTGGAAAACGGGAATACAAAATTTTATTTCTCCGGTAAAGATGATAAGGGTTATATCAACAAACTGGACTTTAAAGTAAATAATACAACTGCACAAACTGAAGATCACCAGCAGCATATCGATATTGTAAAATTGATTCTTCCTGTTCCCCTTGCCCCCGGGCAAAAAATAATCATCACTACCCCTTTTCATGTAAAACTCCCTTATAATTATTCAAGAGGCGGGCATGAAGGCCAGAGTTACCAGGCCACACAATGGTATCCCAAACCGGCAGTCTATGACAAGAATGGATGGCACCCGATGCCCTATCTTGACCAGGGTGAATTTTACAGCGAATTTGGAAACTTTGAAGTAAACATAACTGTCCCCAAAAACTATGTGGTAGCTGCAACCGGTGAATTACAAAATGCAGACGAAAAACAATGGTTAAAATCAAGAGCATCCTACACATGGGAACCAGTAAATCAAAAAATAAAAACAACCGGAGGCCAGGTTAAAACAACTGTCCAGTTATATCCAGAGTCAGAAAAGGAAATCAAGATCCTTACTTACAAGCAAAATAATGTACACGATTTTGCCTGGTTTGCCGACAAACGATTTATTGTTGATCATGACAGCTGTAAGCTGAGCTCCGGTAAAACAGTTGATATTTTCAGTTATTATACCCCTGCACAAAAAGAAACCTGGAAGAGTAGTGTCGTTAATGCAAAAGAAGCTATTCAGCATTATTCTTCCTTGGTAGGGGAATATCCATATAATGTAGTAAGTGTGGTGCAGGGACCCGCAAGTTTTGGCGGCGGCATGGAATATCCTACTATCGCTATTCTGTCACCAGTTGAAGACAGCCATTCACTTGATTATATTATCGCACATGAGGTAGGGCACAATTGGTTTTATGGAATACTTAGCAGTAACGAAAGAAAATATCCCTGGATGGATGAAGGCGTCAATTCTTATTACGAAAGTAAATACCGAAATAAAAAAGATCAACGTTTTACACAACGGACAGAGCAAAATTTTCTGGAAACTTTTATAGTAGAGAAAAAAGATCAGCCTATTGCTACTGCTTCAGAAGATTTTACTGAAACTAATTATGGTTTGATCGCATATTACAAAGCATCTCAATGGATGACTTACCTGGAAAAAAAATTAGGTACAGATGTCTTCAATAAAGCCATGCAGGAATATTACAGGCTATGGCAATTCAAACATCCGCAACCTGAAGACCTGAAAAAAGTGCTGGAAGATGTAAGCGGACAAAATCTTGATTCTGCTTTTGCTATTTTGCAGCAAAAAGGTAATTTACCGGGAAGAGAAAAGGAAGGAATGGGAATTCAAGGACCGTTGGGTGGTATCAAAGGAATAAATGCTGATAAAAAAACTGCCATTACCCTTTTACCTGCAGTTGGATTTAATAGTTATGATAAACTAATGGCCGGGCTAACCATTACCAATCTGCGATTCCCTCCCAATCGTCTTCAATTTTCATTGATACCCATGTATGGTATTGGATCGAAAAATTTTACCGGCATTGGTTTTGTTAACTACAGCGCCTATCCAAAAGGGATTTTCAGAAAAATTGATTTTGGTGTCAGTGGTTCCACTTTTACTATAGATCGATTTAAAGACACCGACAACAATAAGACCTTCCTGAACTTTAGTAAGATAGTGCCGGGGATCAGGTTGACGCTAAAAGAAAAAACGCCAAGGAGCCAGTTTAACCGTTTTATACAGTTCAAATCATTTCTGTTCAATGAAGATGCTCTTCGGTTTTATCGTGACACTGCTATTACAGGAATTGATACTGTCATTTCAACAAAATACAGGACAATAAGTGAAAACAGAACACTAAACCAGCTGCAAATAGTTATTGAAAATAACCGTGCTTTGTATCCTTACCGGGGTGAACTGAAAGTGGAACAGGGGAAGGATTTTATCCGTACTGCTTTTACCGGCAAGTATTTCTTTAACTATTCCAAAGGAGGTGGATTAAATGTCCGGTTGTTTGCAGGAAAATTCTTTTACAGCGGCTCCAAAACAATCTCTAAACAATTTGCTACAGACCGCTATCACCTGAATATGACAGGAGCCAATGGATACGAAGATTATACTTACAGCGACTATTTTATTGGCCGTAATGAATTTGAAGGCATATACAGTCAACAAATAATGGAACGGGATGGAGCTTTCAAAGTACGAACAGACCTGCTGGCAGAAAAAGTAGGCAGAACCGATGACTGGCTGGTGGCAGCAAATTTCAGTACTACTATCCCTTCATCTGTAAATCCATTAACCCTGTTACCGGTGAAAATACCCCTGAAACTATTCTTCGACATTGGCACCTATGCAGAAGCATGGAAACAAAATGCAGAGGTCGATCGTTTTTTATTTGATGCAGGTCTGCACATTCCTTTACTTAAAGAAACAGTAAATATTTACATACCACTCATATACAGCAGTGTTTACAGGGATTATATTCAATCTACTATCGAAAAAAGAGGAAGGTTCTGGAAGAAAATTTCTTTCTCCATCGATATTTCTAATTTCAGTTTCAGAAAATTTGACCGCAACCTTGACTTCTAATGGGTGATAAACTCGATATACAATACCTTACCCGGCGACAGATCGACAAGCAGAAATGGGATGCCTGCATAGATAAAGCTGACAACGGGCTGATCTATGCATATTCTTTTTACCTGGACTGCATGGCAGCGCAATGGGATGGCCTCATTTTAAATGACTATGAAGCGGTGATGCCGCTTACCTGGAACAGGAAATACGGCATTAATTATCTGCATCAACCCTTTTTAACTGCACAACTGGGAGTATTCGGTAACAAAATCTCTGAACGACAGGTGGGGGATTTTATTCAATCAATTCCTTTTTCATTCAGATACATTGACATATCACTGAACAGCGGAAATATTTCAGGAGCTCCTACCGGTTTCTCCATTCACAGAAGTAATTATGTGCTCAGGCTAAATAAATCTTACGAAGACATTTATCAAAACTACCGGGATAATATCAAAAGGAATATCCGTAAAGCGGTACAGGCCGGATGTGCTGTTCAGAAAGATTTTGACGTGGAGAAGGTAATTGAACTGGCTATTCAGCAAATGCAGGATCATGATAAAGACGCAGCCGATAATGTAAACAGGTTTCGTAAGCTGTATCACTACCTACATGATAAACAAATGGCTGTTACCTATGGTATTTCATTGAATAATGAATTGCTGGCATCCTGTGTATTCTTCTTTTCACATAACAGGGCATATTATATATTGGTTGGCAATCATCCCAACGGAAAAACAATCGGCGCCTCACATGCTTTGATTGACGCCTTTATTAAAGACCATGCAGGGAAAAATATGTTACTTGATTTTGAAGGTTCGGATATCCGGAACCTGGCATTTTTCTACAGTAGTTTTGGAGCTTCTCATGAAGTATATCCGGCAGTAAAAGTCAACCGGCTGCCATTTTACCTGAAATGGATGAAGAGATAAACATCGTTCTTACCTTACCTTCTTCCGTCAATTATTCTTTCTGCAATAAGAAGGTCAACAGGCCGTGTAATTTTTATATTGTTCTCCTCTCCTTCTATTAGGGAAACTTTCATACCATAAGATTCAGCTACGGTTGCCTCGTCTGTGAATTTGTCCTTATAATCGATCTGAAACGCCGGTACGATTATTTTACTGTGAAAAGTTTGCGGGGTCTGAATCAGCATAACCTTATTCCTGTCAAAAGCAGTGTTACCTTCCTCAGTTATTAAACGAATACTATCCTTTGAAACCACAGCAGGGATGGCAGTTCCGGTTTCTACGGCCAGCTGATAACAGCGATAGATCAGGTCCTTTGTTAGCAGGCACCTCACTCCGTCATGCACAAAAACAATTGATTCACCTTCCACTAATCCCAGTCCATTTTTTACGGATTGAAATCTTGTATCACCTCCTGCTGTAATTTTTATCCTGTCCTTATCAAAATAAGCATCGATTATTTCTTGCCCCATATCAGTATAATCAACTGGCAAAACAAGGATAATTTGTAAGTCTGTATAAGCTTCCAGGAAAACCTTCAATGTATAATAAAGTACCGGCTTATCTTTCAGCAGCATGAATTGCTTTGGGGTATTGCCTCCCATTCTTACCCCGGCACCTCCGGCTACTATAATTGCATACTTTTTCATAGGTCAAATGTAACTGTAATGAACTAAGAATTATTTATAGATCGAAACTTCATTCCTTCCGTCACTGCATTTCATCCCCCTGTACATTCCTTCACTGTTAAAAATCATAGCCACATTTCCTTTTGCATCCACACCAATCATTCCCCCCTCTCCATCTATCTTCAATAATTTATCATGCACAACTATATGCATCGCCTCATGCAATGAAAGTCCTTTATATTCCATCAGGCAACTCACATCATAAGCTGTTACTGCCCGGATAAAAGGTTCTCCATGCCCGGTGCAACTGATAGCACAGGTTCTATTATTGGCATAAGTGCCTGCACCAATTATAGGGCTGTCACCCACCCTACCCCATTTTTTGTTGGTCATTCCACCGGTACTGGTTGCTGCTGCAATATTTCCATTCTTGTCCAATGCTACTGCTCCAACTGTACCAAATTTTTTGTCTGCCTGACCGGCAGGCATGTCTTTCACTGAAACATTATGATCTAATGCTGCCTCATCAGTTCCCTGCAGTTGTTTCCATTGATCATATCTGAATGATGAAAAGAAATAATCATCTTTCTCCGTTTTAATTGCCTGCGAAAGTGCAAAGTCATAAGCCCCCTGCCCGTTCAGCATTACATGCTGACTTTTCGTCATTACAGCATAAGCCAGTTCCACCGGGTTCTTTATATTTCTCACTGCTGATACAGCACCTGCCATCAACGTTTCACCATCCATAATAGAAGCATCCATCTCCTGGCTTCCATCTGCAGCAAATACAGAACCTCTCCCTGCATTGAACAGGATGCAATCTTCCAGCGATGTTACAGCCGCTTTTACGGCATCCACCGATGAAATACCTTTCTCCAGCAAAGCATACCCGGCTATTAATGCCTGCTCCAATGCATCTGTATATGCCTTCTCAAGGTCAGCTGTCATATCAGATCGCAGAATAGTTCCTGCACCGCCGTGTATTGCAATTGTAAAATCAGACATAGGGGTAAGAGGGTATTTAATAACAAACGAAATTAGGTATTTTGTACCCGAAATCTAAAGACAGATGTTCAGAAAAAAGCTATCAGGTTCCGATTTACTATTGATCGCAGCAAATCTTTTTCCTGTTTTTGGCGTATGGTTCCTGGGGTGGAATGCCACAGAAGCGTTTATCGTTTATGCGCTGGAAACGCTGATCGTTGGAATCCTTACTGTCGTAAAATTGTTAATCGCCACTTTTGCACGGGGAAAGGATGACTGGTATGCTAATGGCAGCAGCTCAAGGCAAAGTGGCCTGTTTTTTATTTTCTTCTTTGTACTTCATTTTGGGATTTTTGCAGCCGTTCAAACCACTATCTTCTCACAAGCAGCAGGCATTACTCCGGCTAATAGTGGTGCAATGCATTTCTTTTTCAAGTGGTATACTTATATCAATAATGAAATCGGGTATATGCTTAGTGCATTTATTGTGAGCTATATCGCAAGGAGTTTCATACCGTTCATACTTAATGGAGATTACAAAAGGATGTCGATGATGGTAATCATGTTCCAGCCTTACGGACGAATTTTTATCCAGCAATTCACCGTTATCCTGGGCAGTATGTTTCTTAGCCTTGGTATAGACAAAGCATTCATACTCATCTTTGCATTGATAAAGACTGCCTTTGAATTATTTATTGATTATGACAGTTTGTTGAGAAAAGCTGAGGAAAATATCAAAAAAAAATCATTCAAGGAGTAGCTCACACTCTCTAAGTAATTTTTCCTTATTGATAGCCACAGTGCCTACTTCTTCACAAACCAATCCACCTGCAATATTAGCTATACCGGCCATCAGTTTTACATTTTTGGTTGCCGCATAAACCAATGAAGCAACTGCAACTACAGTATCACCCGCCCCGGATACGTCGGCAATGTTCCGAATATGAGAAGGTATGATGAAGCCATGATTCTCTTCCTGGCAGAATACTCCTTTTTCAGAAAGTGTGATAAAGGAAATTTTATGCGATAACTTCTTTGAAAGTTCCCGGTGTATATTTTGCAGTGCCGGTTCATTTACTTCGTCGGCTATAAGATTCAATCCTTCCTTTACTTCTTTAAGGTTTGGTTTAAAAATATCGACTCCTTTATAAGAGAAAAAATTCTTTCGTTTCGGGTCAACTGCAGTAACAATTCCGTTTTGCTTGCACAATTCAATGATCTTACTGATTACATTTTCTGTCAGTACTCCCTTATTATAATCCTCAAAAATGATGGCATCAGGTTGCTCAGACCTGATATACGCTGCTGTTTTTTCTAGTAAGGCCATTTCTTCTGCGACATCCAGGTCACGGGTTACTTCTGCATCTAACCTCATCATTTGCTGGCTCCGGCTTATGATACGGGTCTTATTAGTTGTGATCCTTGTCTTGCTGGAAATGATGTAAGAAGTATCTATTTTATTATCCTGAAGAAGCTGTTTTAAAATAATAGCATCATCATCATCACCTGTAACAGATAACAAGGTCACTGTTGCATTTAATGACCTGCAATTAAGCGCTACATTTCCCGCTCCGCCAATCCTGTATTCTTTATTCTGAACTGTAACGACCGGCACGGGTGCTTCCGGAGAAATTCGTTCCACCTTACCCCACATGTAGGTATCCAGCATTACATCGCCAATTACCCCGATCTTAACAGCAGAAAATGAGTCGAAAAGTTTCTTAAAATCTTCCATACCCCAAAATAAGGCAATATTTTGTTTGCACAGAAGGGGCAGCAAATAAAAAAGCCCTGTTGTCGCAGGGCTTTCAGAATGTATTGCTACCTAGTTTTTTTTATTCTTATACATATCATTCAGCCCTTTCACCACATCCGAAGTAATATTGAAGGCTGTGTCCTTGTAGTAAAATAATCCCTGCTCGTAGGCCACGATATAGGAGAAGTCCTTAGTCTTATTATATTCATTGAGGAAACTCTCAATTTTAGTTTTTATTTCATTCTGCCTTCTCATTACAAAATCACTGTACTCAGAATCTAAAGTTTGTTTTCGGTTTTTCATCTGGTCGTCCAGGTTTTTTATCTCCCGGCCTGCGTTTTCGGATTGCTCTTCGGTCATGTTTCCTGAATTAGCCTGCTGCTGAAAATAATTATACTTCTGCTGTAAATTCTTAGAAAGCCTCTCCATTTCACTATTTATCGCATCCTCTCTTTTGAGCATTTCAGCCTTCAGGTCCTTCACCATATCAAAGTTGGCAGCTAAAGAATCCATCTCAAAATAGGCGATCTTGAAACTACCATTTTTGGTGTTAGCTTCATTACCTCTCTCCTTAGGCTTTCCATTCTTATCACTTTTCTGCCCTGCAAAATGTGTAAACAGTAGATACCCTGCTACAAGGGTCAACAGCACATTCCAGATAAGTAAACCATTTTTCATCAAATTCATTTTTACAAAATAACTACGAATTGGCGGGCAAATATAAGGAATCAGTTACTTTATGAAAGCCTTAACAGGCCTTAATCCGAATAAAAAAGGAGTAAGAAAATCTTACTCCTTATATCCATTTAATCTCACAGATTTAAGCTTGTGATATTATTATTCTTCCTCATCAAAAGCCATTGCCTCACGGGTAGTTTGCAACAGCTCATACTCCTCTTTACTTCCTACAATCATACTTTCAAACTCTCTGAGACCCGTACCGGCAGGTATCGGATGACCTGTGATCACATTCTCTTTTAATCCGAGCATATCATCTGTCTTACCATTAATAGCTGCAGAAGAAAGCACTTTAGTAGTTTCCTGGAATGAGGCGGCAGATATCCAGCTCGGAACACCCAGAGAAGCCTTGGTAATACCCAACAGGGTTGGTGAAGATGTAGCAGGTTTTGCATCACGATACTCTACCAGTTTCCTATCACTACGACGAAGGATGGAATTTTCTTCCCTCACTTCACGAAGACTTACGATCTGGCCTGCACGGAGTTTAGTGCTATCACCTATCTCGGTCACTACTTTTTTATCAAAGATGTAATCATTCTCCTCTACAAACTCAAATTTGTCAGTCAAATCATCTTCAAGGAATCTTGTATCACCCGGATCCACAATATTAACCTTACGCATCATCTGGCGAACAATCACCTCAATATGCTTGTCATTGATCTTCACACCCTGCAAACGATAAACTTCCTGTATCTCATTCACCACATACTCCTGAACTGCAAACGGCCCTTTAATAGAGAGAATATCGAACGGGGCGATTTGTCCATCAGACAATGAAGCGCCAGCTTTTACAAAGTCGCCGTCCTGTGCCAGAATCTGTCTTGTCAGCGGAACGAGGTATTTCTTTTGTACACCATCTTTTGCTTCGATGATGATCTCCCGGTTACCTCTTTTAATCGCACCCATCATTACTACACCATCAATTTCAGAAACAACTGCAGGGTTGCTTGGGTTTCTCGCTTCGAACAACTCAGTTACACGGGGAAGACCACCGGTAATATCTCTTAACTTACCAAGAATACGGGGGATTTTTACAATTACCTGTCCGGCTTTAACATCATCACCTTCCTCCATGATGATATGACTTCCTGTAGGCAGGTTGTATGATTTTTTGTCCTTACCTTCTACTACGATAGATGGTATCTTAGTTTTGTCTCTTGTTTCAATAACTACTTTTTCACGGTGCCCTGTTTGTTCATCCGCTTCTTCACGGTAAGTAACGCCATCAATTACATTTTCAAACTTCACTGTACCATTGATCTCTGCCATGATTACGTTATTAAACGGATCCCATGTGCAGATTACATCACCTTTATTTACTTTCTGACCGTCTTTTACGTTCAGCGTAGCACCATAAGGGATATTGTTAGTGATCAGTAAGCGATCATTTTTAGTATCAATGATACGAACCTCACCGGTACGTCCGATAACAACAGGTGTTTTAGTGCCTTCATTGTTTTCAATAATAACAGTACGAAGACCATCAAACTGAATAGTACCGTCAAACTTAGCAGCCAAGGTTGATTCTACAGATGCAGAACCAGCCACACCACCTACGTGGAAAGTACGGAGTGTAAGCTGGGTACCAGGCTCACCAATTGACTGGGCTGCAATAATACCAACAGCGTCACCCTTCTGAGCGATATTGCCGCTCGCAAGGTTCTTACCATAACACTTCACGCAAACTCCTCTCTTGCTCTCGCAAGTAAGTACTGAACGTATTTCTACCGTTTCGATACCTGCATCTTCGATCTTCTTCGCAATATCAATGGTGATCTCCTCACCACCGGCAACAATCAGTTGCTCATTTACTGGATCATACACATCATGCAATGATGTACGGCCAGCTATCCTGTCGCTCAATGGTTCAATAACATCTTCATTATCTTTTAAGGCAGTTGTTGCAATACCACGCAGTGTTCCGCAGTCCTCTTCGGTGATCACCACATCCTGGGCAACATCCACCAGACGGCGGGTAAGATAACCGGCATCAGCCGTTTTAAGGGCCGTATCAGCCAAACCTTTTCTTGCACCGTGGGTAGAGATAAAGTAATCCAATACATTCAATCCGCCTTTAAAGTTGGAAAGAATCGGGTTTTCAATGATCTCTGAACCAGTAGAGCCGGATTTTCTTGGCTTCGCCATCAATCCCCTGATACCTGCCAGCTGTTTGATCTGTTGTTTAGAACCCCTTGCACCGGAATCAAGCATCATGTAGACAGAATTAAATCCTTGCTTATCATTACTCAATTCCCTGATCAATGTTTCTGTGATGCGGGTATCCACACGGCTCCAGATATCTACAATCTGGTTATAGCGTTCATTGTTGGTGATAAGACCCATATTATAGCTATCCCACACTTCATCAACTTCGCCTTTTGCATTATCCAGTAATTCTTCCTTTACATCAGGAATGATCAGGTCATTAATATTAAATGACAAACCACCCTGGAAGGCTGTACGGAAGCCTAACTGTTTGATATCATCAAGGAACTTCGCTGTTTTAGGTACGTTGGTGATTTTGATAATATCACCAATGATCTCCCGAAGATTCTTTTTAGTTAATAAAGCATTTACGAAACCTACTTCTGCAGGTACATGCTGGTTAAACAATACACGACCAACTGTAGTTTCGATCAATTTATGCTCCAACAATCCATCTGCATTACGGATGTTTGCTTTTACCTTTATCCAGGCATGCAGGTCTACCACACCTTCATTGTATGCAATGATAACCTCTTCACTTGAATAGAAAACTTTTCCTTCGCCACGAACAGTTTCTGTCGCAGTTGTTTTCTTACCCTTGGTGATATAATACAAACCAAGTACCATGTCCTGTGAGGGAAGTGTGATTGGTGTACCATTCTGCGGGTTCAAAATGTTGTGTGATGCGAGCATCAATAACTGGGCTTCTAAAATAGCAGCATGGCTCAAAGGCACATGTACCGCCATCTGGTCACCATCAAAGTCGGCGTTGAATGCAGTCGTTACCAACGGGTGCAGCTGGATAGCTTTACCTTCGATCAACTTGGGCTGGAAGGCCTGGATTGACAAACGGTGCAGCGTTGGGGCACGGTTCAACATTACCGGGTGCCCTTTCAAAATATTTTCAAGGATATCCCAAACCACAGCTTCCTTCTTGTCTACCAGTTTCCTTGCAGACTTCACTGTTTTTACGATACCTCTTTCAATCAACTTACGAATGATAAATGGCTTGAATAACTCGGCAGCCATATCTTTTGGTAATCCGCACTCATGCAGTTTCAGTTCAGGACCTACCACGATAACAGAACGACCAGAATAGTCAACCCTTTTACCTAACAGGTTCTGACGGAAACGACCTTGTTTACCTTTCAACACATCACTGAGTGATTTCAATGCACGGCCACCTTCTGCTTTTACAGCATTTGATTTACGGCTGTTATCAAACAATGAATCCACGGCTTCCTGCAGCATCCTTTTCTCGTTACGAAGGATTACTTCAGGAGCTTTGATCTCTAATAATCTTTTCAAACGGTTATTACGGATAATAACACGACGATAAAGATCATTCAGATCAGAAGAAGCAAAACGACCACCATCCAGCGGTACTAACGGACGCAGTTCCGGTGGAATAACGGGTATGTATTGCATTACCATCCATTCAGGACGGTTAGTTATTCTTGTATTGGCATCACGAAATGCTTCAACAACGCTCAAACGCTTTAAGGCATCGGCCTTACGTTGCTGAGATGTTTCAGTTGCTGCTGCATTTCTCAGATCAAATGATAATTGATCGAGGTCGATACGCTGTAACATATCATGCACAGCCTCAGCGCCCATTTTAGCAATGAATTTATTCGGATCATCATCCGGGAGGTACTGGTTGTCTTTTGGTAAAGTTTCCAGTATGTCCAGGTATTCTTCCTCTGTCAGCAGATCACCAACATTCTGTCCTTTGTCGGCACGAATACCTGTTTGGATAACAACGAATCTTTCGTAATAAACGATAGTTTCTAATTTCTTAGAACTTACGCCTAACAGGTAACCGATCTTATTAGGTAATGATTTAAAATACCAGATATGTACAACTGGCACCACCAGTTTGATGTGACCCATTCTTTCACGACGAACTTTTTTCTCAGTTACTTCCACACCACAACGGTCGCACACGATGCCTTTATAACGGATACGTTTGTACTTTCCGCAAGCACATTCGTAGTCTTTTACCGGGCCAAAAATTCTTTCGCAGAACAAACCATCTCTTTCAGGTTTGTACGTACGATAGTTGATCGTTTCGGGCTTTAAGATTTCACCGTAGCTTCTTTCCAGGATAGTATCCGGAGAAGCCAAACCAATTGTGATCTGTGAAAAAGCCGCTTTGGGACGATTTTCTTTTCTGATAGCCATGTTATTCTTTATAGTTGTTAGACTCTAGTGTTATTAAATTCAAAAATCAAAAGTCAATTGGTCTCCGTCAACTGTAAGACTCTTCCTGATTTGAAGTTTTTGACTTTTAATTTTTACTTTTTCTTATTCAAATTTGAGATCTAAACCCAACCCTCTCAATTCATGCACCAATACATTGAATGATTCAGGTACTCCGGCTCTCGGCACATTCTCTCCTTTCACGATAGACTCATAAGTTTTAGCACGGCCGATAATATCATCCGACTTAATCGTCAATAATTCCTGGAGAATGTTTGATGCCCCGTACGCTTCCAATGCCCACACTTCCATCTCACCAAAACGCTGACCACCGAACTGTGCCTTACCACCCAGCGGTTGCTGTGTAATTAAGCTGTATGGTCCGATCGAACGGGCATGCATCTTGTCATCCACCATGTGGTGAAGTTTGATAACATAAATGATACCTACTGTAGCTTTCTGGTGGAAACGTTCTCCGGTTTCCCCATCATACAAGTAAGTGTGCCCATACATTGGAATTTCAGCTTGCTTACAGTATTCAGCTATCTCATCAACTGAAGCTCCATCAAATATTGGTGTAGAGAATTTCAATCCTAATTTTTCTCCAGTCCAGCCAAGAATGGTCTCATAGATCTGTCCAAGATTCATACGGCTCGGTACACCCAACGGGTTCAATACTACATCAACTGGTGTTCCATCTTCAAGGAACGGCATATCTTCCTGGCGAACGATCTTGGCAACAATACCTTTGTTACCGTGACGACCAGCCATTTTATCACCCACCTTCAGCTTACGCTTAACTGCGAGGTAAACTTTTGCCAGTTTCAATACACCCGCAGGTAATTCATCCCCAATTGAGATATTGAA
The DNA here is from genome assembly GCA_016786885.1 of Chitinophagaceae bacterium. GTDB lineage: Bacteria > Bacteroidota > Bacteroidia > Chitinophagales > Chitinophagaceae > JJ008. Next base: position 66,780 of record JAEUVO010000082.1, read on the forward strand.
TTTCTCTCTTTTGTAACGGCCTAACTCTTCGTTGAACTTAATGTTGTAGTTATGCAAGAGAGTATTGATCTGGTCATCAACTTTCCTGTCATTGGTCCAACCCAGCGGATTAATATTTGCATAGTCCAGTCCACGAAGATTCTTTTCAGTGAACTTAGATCCTTTGCCTATCTGTACCTCACCAAAGTTGTTGCTAACACCGGCAGAAACATGATCTTTCAGCAAAGTAGTGAGCTTCTCCAGCAACACTTCCATCAGGTCAGTTTCATTCTTCTCATGCATTCTTTCCAGCTTCTCGATGGCTGCTTTCTCTCTTACTTTAGCATTCTTATCTTTCTTGGCTCTCTGGAATAATTTTTTACCGATCACCACCCCTTCCACTCCGTTTGGAGCTTTTAATGAAGCATCTTTTGCATCACCTGCTTTATCGCCAAAGATGGCACGAAGCAGTTTTTCTTCCGGAGTTGGATCAGATTCACCTTTCGGAGTGATTTTACCAATTAATATATCACCTTCTTTTACTTGTGCACCAATTCTGATAATACCATTCTCATCCAGGTCCTTAGTTGCTTCTTCAGAAACGTTAGGAATATCCGGTGTCAGTTCTTCTTCACCCAGTTTGGTATCACGAACTTCTAATTCATACTCAGAAATGTGAACAGAAGTAAAGAGATCTTCTTTTACTACTCTTTCGCTGATTACAATAGCATCCTCGAAATTGTAACCCTTCCATGGCATGAAAGCTACTTTCAAATTTTTACCAAGAGCTAATTCTCCATTTTGTGTAGCATATCCCTCAGTCAGGAAATCTCCCCTCTTTACTTTCTGACCTTTCTTCACAGCAGGTCTCAGGTTAATACAGGTTTCCTGGTTTGTTTTGATAAATTTCGTCAGTCTGTATACTCTCAGATCATCCTCAAAGCTTACTAATTTTTCTGCTTCATCCCTGTCATAACGAACATGAATCTCATTTGCATCTACAAACTCTACCACTCCATTACCATCAGCGTGGATCTGAATCCTGGCATCTCTGGCTGCTTTACCTTCTAACCCTGTACCAACGATAGGAACATCGGGCCTTAACAGCGGAACAGCCTGGCGTTGCATGTTCGAACCCATCAGGGCACGGTTAGCATCGTCATGCTCAAGGAATGGGATCAGAGAAGCACTCAGACCAACGATCTGGTTGGGTGCAACGTCCATGAATTCCACGTCATTTTTATCAAGGATCGGAAAATCTCCTGTCTCACGACTTACAATTTTCTCTTCTTTGAAATTTCCTTTTTCATCAAGCGGAGTATTTGCCTGTGCAATTTTCGCAAGGTCTTCTTCCTCTGCACTCAGGAAACTTAATTCCTTCATGTTTACTTTTCCTTCATTTACTTTGCGATAAGGCGTTTCAATAAAGCCCATATCATTGATCTTAGCATGCACACAAAGTGTCGAGATCAAACCAATGTTTGGACCTTCTGGTGTTTCAATAGTACACAAACGACCATAGTGAGAATAGTGTACGTCACGAACCTCAAAACCGGCTCTTTCACGGCTCAGACCACCTGGCCCGAGTGCTGATATACGACGTTTGTGAGTTATTTCAGATAATGGGTTTGTCTGATCAAGAAATTGTGATAGCTGTGATGTTCCAAAGAAAGAATTGATCACAGAAGACAATGTTCTTGCATTAATCAAATCAACTGGAGTAAACACTTCATTATCCCTTACGTTCATCCTTTCACGGATAGTTCTTGCCATACGGGCCAAACCAACTCCGAACTGAGCATACAATTGTTCCCCAACTGTACGTACACGACGATTACTCAGGTGATCGATATCATCAATCTCTGCTTTACCATTAGTTAAGCGAACGAGATATTTGATGATTAAAATAATATCCTCTTTAGTAAGTGTTTTCTTTTCCAGTGGTAAGTCAACGTTCAGCTTACGGTTGATCTTGTAACGACCAACTTCTCCCAAATCATACCGCTTATCACTGAAGAATAATTTGTCAATGATACCACGGGCCGTTTCATTATCCGGGGCATCTGCTCCACGTAATTGACGATAGATAAACTGAACCGCTTCCAGTTCACTATTTGACGTATCCTTGTTTAGAGTGTTGTAGATGATTGCATAATCCCCGCCCACATCTTCACGCTGAATAAACACACTGGCCACCTCCATTTCAGAAATGGTCACAATTGCTTCTTCATCAAGCACAGTATCCCTCTCCATCACTATTTCGTTTCTTTCAATAGAAACTACTTCGCCAGTATCTTCATCTACAAAATCTTCAACCCATGTTCTCAGTACCCTTGCCGCAAGACGCTTACCAACATATTTGCTCAACGTCTTTTTATCAGTTTTTACTTCATCAGCCATACCAAACAGTTCGAGGATGTCCTTATCTGTTTCGTAGCCGATAGAACGTAACAATGTAGTTACAGGGAATTTTTTCTTACGGTCAATGTATGCGTACATCACATTATTAATGTCTGTAGCAAATTCCATCCAGGCACCTTTAAAAGGAATAACCCTTGCAGAGTAGATTTTTGTTCCGTTCGGGTGAACAGACTGACCAAAGAATACACCTGGTGAACGATGTAACTGGGAAACAACTACCCTCTCCGCTCCGTTGATAACGAATGTACCACGGGGCGTCATGTAGGGGATATTTCCCAGGAATACGTCCTGAACGATTGTCTGGAAATCGACGTGTTCTTCATCATTACAGCTCAAACGAAGTTTGGCCTTCAGGGGAACAGCGTAAGTCAGTCCCCTTTCCATACACTCTTCAATGGTGTAACGGGGCGGATCGATGAAATAATCCAAAAATTCCAGTACGAAAATGTTCCGTGTATCGGTAATCGGGAAATTGTCCTTAAACACACGGAATAAACCTTCGATATTCCGCTTGTCCGGAGTAGTTTCTAACTGGAAAAACTCTTTGAACGATTGAATCTGTACTTCAAGTAGATCGGGTGTTTCAGCCAGGTGCTTGATTTTACCGAAATCCACTCTTGAGTTCATTTTTGTTGAAGACATATGCGTAAAACCGGTTTTTACAACGTTGAGGACACACAAATCACATATAGACTCTCATTTTAGAAAAAACAAAAGTCAATGAAATTCAACTACTTACACATGATTTGGGATGTCAAAATATGTTTGGCCAAAATAAAGGATTGCAAAGGTAGGGATTTAAATTTCTCAGCCAAGAAAAGTTTGCTCACAATAACCCGGCCAGAAATACCACTAAGTGGCCATTTTTTCTGATCTGTAGCTGCGGTAATTTGACTCAAAATAAGGCTATGAAATGGAAGGAATTTGTTGCTGATTATCTCAATTTCAGCCGAAAAGACAGGATTGCGATAATTGCTATCCTGGGCATTGTTTTAGCAGTATTTTTCCTTCCAGAGGCTTTTTCAAAAAATTCTTCATTATCCAACAATTCCACTCCTGATACGACTTGGATAACTGCCTTGAAAACGTTAGAACAAAAAGAAGCTGAAAGCTCAGATGAAAACCGGCAATATCCGGATGACAATAGTTCAAACTATCAATACGATCGCAGAACCGGCAGTTACTCAGGAAACTCGAAAGAAGAGCTCTTTTATTTTGACCCAAACACCCTTTCACGGGAAGGCTGGCTGAGATTAGGTCTCAGGGAAAAGACCGTCAGTACTATTCAAAACTATCTCAGTAAAGGCGGACAGTTTAAAAAGCCAGAAGATCTACAAAAAATTTATGGGTTATTTCCTGATGAGTTTAAGAGAATATCACCCTACATTAAAATTGAAATACCAGGTGAAGTAAATACATACAAAGATTTTACTGAAAAGGTACCGGTTGAAAACCCATCAGCAAAAACTTATACTCCCCGTTATTCGGTAATTGACATTAATTCAGCCGACACTACAGCGCTAATTATCCTACCGGGTATTGGAAGCAAATTAGCAACCCGGATCATTAATTTCAGAGACAAATTAGGAGGCTTTTATTCAATCAATCAGGTGGCTGAAACATATGGAGTACCTGATTCTACTTTTCAGCACATTAGGCAATACCTTAAACTGGAAAATATTGCGTTGAGAAAGATAAACATCAACACGGCAACAGTAGATGAATTAAAAGCACATCCTTATATCCGTTACAGTATTGCTAACCCCATTATAGCTTATCGTAATGAGCATGGGCCATTTTCGAAGATAGAAGATTTAAAGAAAGTGATGGTGGTGACAGAAGAAGTGTATAAAAAAATTGTTCATTATATTAATCTGTAACATCAAAATTATCTATTCCTAGTACCATAAAATGGCTTTTGACAGAACCACTCCTATACAATGTAATACTCACAGTTATGCCATTATGCTTGAATCTCCAGCCATATATGGCGGGATTCCAGCTTTCGATTTTCAGTTGACTAATTTTATACTTTGTATTTAACATTACTGATATTCTGCTTTTCAAATCATCCGCTGATTTTCTTCCCTGTTTTTCATCCAGAGAATCCGCAACATCAGCCGTATAGTGAAACTTATTCCCTGCCACAAGTATTTCATTATTTATTGTCCCTTCGAGAATTATCGCAGAATAAAAAATAGAATCGGATGATGCCAACCTCTTAAAAGTGCCACGAGAGTTAACTAAACCAACCTCCACATCCTTGATGAGGGAGACAAATTGATCCTGGAAATTAGCCTGGCCATTCACCTGGAGAAATCCAAAAGAAAGTAACAAACAAACAAACAGCTTCATCTATTTTTTAAACCAAAATAAAAGTTTATTTGTTATTGAGTTGTTATACTAAAAAACCCTCCGCAAAGCGAAGGGCTTTCAAAATTATTCAGTAAAGAAATTAAGCAATCTCTACATCAGCACCAGCTTCTTTCAGCTTAGCTGCGATATCTTCAGCTTCTGCTTTAGAAACACCTTCTTTGATGTTCTTAGGAGCACCGTCTACTAAGTCTTTCGCTTCTTTCAATCCTAAACCAGTCAGATCTTTAACGATCTTAACTACGTTCAGTTTTGAAGCACCACCGCTTTTCAATACAACATTGAATGCAGTTTTTTCTTCAGCAGCGGCTGCGCCACCACCTTCGCCACCACCAGCCACAACAACTGCAGCTGCTGCAGGCTCAATACCATACTCTGATTTCAGAAAATCAGCTAATTCCTGTACTTCTTTTACTGTTAAGGCTACAAGGCCTTCTGCTAATGCTTTTACGTCTGCCATTTTGTTTGAATTTTTACCGCCTTCATTGTTTTTGACTCCGGCGGAGTTTATAAAAATTGTTATGCCCCATCCCCTAAAGGGGAGTTATTAGACTCACATGGGGCTGTGAGTTATTATTTAAAATAAAATAATTCATTATTCTGCTGTTGCTTCAGCACCTGCTTTCTGCTCATGATGGTGCAATAAAGCAGCCAGCACTCTCTTAGCCGGAGATTGCAACAAGCCGATAACCTCTCCGATAAGTTCATTCTTAGTCTTGATCTGTGTAAGAGCTTTAAGATTATTATCACCTGTATACACATCACCATTGATGAAAGCTGCTTTCAACACAGGTTTTTCACCATTACTTTCCTTGCGGAAAGAGCTGATGATCAATGCCGGTTCTTTAGGGTTTTCAGAAAACATCAGCGCAGTAACTTTGTGCAGCGAATCATACATACCTGCATATTTTTCACTGTCCAATGATTCCAATGCTTTTTTGATAAGCGTATTCTTAGCCACTTTCATTTCCACCTGCTTGTTAAAACATGCACGGCGCAATTTGCCCACCTGCTCTACAGACAGTGATTCTGTATCGGCAACATAGAAGTTATTGTATTGAGAGAATTTGCCTTTCAGCAACTCAATCACTTCGTTTTTTTGATCTTTTGTCATGATAATTAGTTTTTAATCACTTTATAGATTAGTGAACAAATGCTTTTGCGTCAATAGCAATACCAGGGCTCATTGAGCTGGCCATGCTGATTCCTTTTACATAAGTACCCTTGGCAGAAGAAGGTTTTGCTTTGAGGATCGCATTGATCAGCTCCTGGCTGTTCTCAGCGATCTTTTCCGGTGCAAAACTTACCCGGCCAATTGAAGCATGAATGATACCTACTTTATCAACTTTGAAAGCGATCTTACCGCCTTTTACATCATTGATTGCATTCGCTACATCGTTTGTTACAGTACCTGTCTTAGGATTTGGCATCAGGTTACGGGGACCTAACACTTTACCCAGTTTACCAATCTTAGGCATTACACTCGGTGTAGCGATGATCACATCAACATCTACCCAACCACCTTCGATCTTTGTTACAAACTCGTCAAGACCTACATAATCCGCACCAGCGCCTTTTGCTTCAGCTTCTTTATCGGGTGTACAGAGAACTAATACTTTTTTTGTTTTACCAGTACCATGCGGCAGTGTAACCGTGCCACGGATAGCCTGGTCTGCTTTTTTGGGATCTACACCCAAACGGATATGCAGATCTACGGAAGCGTCAAATTTGCAAGTGGTAATACTTTTCACCAATGCAGATGCTTCTTTTAATGAATATGCTTTGTTTGCGTCAACTTTTGTATCAGCAACTTTTCTTTTTTTACTAATGAACGCCATAATTAATTCGTTTAAGAGTTTTACAAGTCCCCTTTAGGGGCTTAATTTTCCCATGGAGCTTTACCTTCCACATTGAGGCCCATGCTGCGGGCAGTACCAGCTACCATTTTCATGGCGCTTTCAATGGTAAAACAGTTCAGGTCAGGCATTTTGTCTTCAGCAATTGCTTTTACCTGGTCCCAGTTTACTTTACCCACTTTTGCACGGTTGCTCTCCTTGGAACCCTTTTGAATCTTTGCGGCTTCCATCAGCTGAATGGCTGCAGGAGGGGTTTTAATGATAAAATCAAAACTCTTGTCTGAATAAACAGTAATTAATACGGGGAGAACTTTCCCTTGTTTGTCCTGGGTTCTTGCATTGAACTGTTTGCAGAATTCCATGATATTGATACCCTTGGAACCCAGCGCAGGACCGATCGGAGGTGCAGGATTGGCCTGGCCACCCTTACACTGCAGCTTTACAAAGCCACTGATTTCTTTTGCCATTTTTAATCTTTTTTGGTGTTAACGACCTTTCGTTTTGACTACTTGGTCTCCCAATCCCGATAACCATCGGGACTTCTTTCCGCCAACCGGCGGATGTCTAAAGAACTAATTGGGGCAGCAAAGATAAGGGCAAACAGCCTATGGGCAAAGGGTTTGAAAAAATATTTAATAAAAAAGCCACCTGTTGAACTAAGGTGACTTTAAATACTATGAATCAATTTTTTAGCTTATTTTCTCTACCTGCATATAATTCAATTCAACAGGAGTAGAACGGCCAAATATCTTAACGGTCACTTTCAATTTCTTTTTCTCATCATTCACTTCTTCAATCACACCATTAAAATCATTAAACGGTCCTTCAATGATCTTGATAGTCTCACCAACGATAAAAGGCTCACTCATACTTACACCGCCAGCCTCAGCCATTTCGTCCATTTTGCCAAGCATCTTGTTCACTTCTGCCTTACGAAGTGCAATGGGGTTTTCTTTACCAAGGAAATGAATAACATTAGTCGTATTCTTGATAACATCTCTCAGATCGTCGCTTAACTTTCCTTCAGCAATCTCAATCATTACATAGCCGGGATAATAATTCCTTTCTCTCATTACCTTTTTACCACTGGCCACCTTATACACTTTTTCTACAGGAAGGAATACCTGTTTCACTATTTCACTCCAGCCACCCCGTGAAATTTCCTTGTCAAGATATTCCTTAACCTTTTTTTCTTTACCGCTCACAACACGCAGCACATACCATTTGGTCTCCTGCTGTTGTACATTTTCTGTATTGGTATTTGTCGTCGCTTCCATTAGAAAATTTGTTTGTAGATAAACTTCAGTCCGTTACCGACAACAGTGTCCATAGCCAGTACGATGAAGGTGATAACAATAGTGGCAGCCAATACAATCATAGTTGATTGCTGAAGCTGTGGCCATGTAGGCCAGGTCACTTTCTCCGCCAGCTCTTTATAGCTCTCTCTGAAATAGGTTGTAATCTTATTCATACTAGTTTGTTTGATATTCAATGTTTGAGGTTTGATGTTGAAATCCGGCTCCCGGATTTTAACCCTTATACTTCAAACTATTTAGCACGGGTACTAGGATTCGAACCCAGACTGAAGGTTTTGGAGACCTCTGTACTACCGTTATACTATACCCGTAAGAATCAAAAGTCACCGGTCGTTCGGAAATTCCTATTGACCAATGACTTTTGAAGTATCAAAGATAAAAGATTATTTTAAAATCTCAGTAACCTGTCCGGCACCTACTGTACGGCCGCCTTCACGAATCGCAAACTTCAAACCTTTCTCCATCGCAATCGGCTGGATCAGTTTTACAGTCAGTGATGTGTTATCGCCAGGCATAACCATTTCAGTACCAGCATTCAATTCCACTTCTCCGGTTACGTCTGTAGTACGGAAATAGAATTGAGGGCGGTATTTTTGGAAGAATGGAGTGTGACGTCCACCTTCTTCTTTACTCAGTACATACACCTCAGCTTTGAACTCAGTGTGAGGAGTTATAGACCCTGGTTTTACTATTACCATACCACGACGGATCTGAGTTTTCTCAATACCACGCAGTAACAGACCAGCATTATCTCCGGCTTCACCTTCATCAAGCAATTTGCGGAACATTTCCACGCCAGTTACAGTAGAAGTTAAAGGTTCAGCGATCAAACCAACGATCTCAACACCTTCACCAACTTTAATGCGACCTCTCTCAATACGGCCCGTAGCAACAGTACCACGACCAGTGATTGAGAATACGTCTTCCACAGACATCAGGAAAGGCTGATCAACCGGACGAGGAGGCAGCGGGATGTATGTATCTACAGCCTCCATCAGTTCTTCTACTTGTTTCACTGCTTCAGCTTCACCTTCCAGTGCCTTAATAGCAGAACCTTTAATGATCGGTGTATTAGCTCCATCAAAACCGTAGAAGGTCAACAGGTCACGGATCTCCATTTCTACTAATTCTAACAGTTCAGGATCGTCAACCAGGTCAACTTTATTCATAAATACCACAATCTTAGGTACACCTACCTGGCGGGCAAGCAGGATGTGCTCTTTAGTTTGCGGCATAGGTCCGTCAGTAGCAGCCACAACCAGGATAGCGCCGTCCATCTGGGCAGCACCAGTAATCATATTTTTCACATAGTCAGCGTGACCGGGACAATCAACGTGGGCATAGTGACGGTTTGCCGTCTGATACTCAACGTGAGCCGTGTTGATAGTGATACCCCTTTCTTTTTCCTCAGGAGCAGCATCAATTTCATCATATTTTTTTGCTGTTGCCATACCTTTCGAAGCAAGAATGGTAGTAATAGCGGCGGTCAAAGTGGTTTTGCCATGGTCAATATGACCAATGGTACCAACGTTAACGTGGGGTTTGTCCCTCTTGAAGGTCTCTTTTGACATTGTTATCGGTTTTAAAGTTGTGTTTTACAATTATTGTTTTTTATTTGAAGCCGTCAGTATCGCTACCACAGGCATTCTTGCGTCTCACTTATTCTGCATCCAGTCTATCGGTTAACAAATCCTGCCTATTGCTGATATGTTAAATAAGAGCCGTTAAAGGGAATTGAACCCTTGACCTCTTCCTTACCAAGGAAGTGCTCTACCACTGAGCTACAACGGCTGGTCTTGCCAGATCCGCCTCCGCTGAGCTATGGCGGTTTTGAGCGGGAGACCGGGCTCGAACCGGCCACCTGAAGCTTGGAAGGCTACCGCTCTACCAAATGAGCTACTCCCGCTAATGAGTTTATTTCAAACAAAGATCTGCTGTGGGCAAGGATGGATTCGAACCACCGAACTCCGAAGAGGACAGATTTACAGTCTGTTGCCGTTGGCCACTTGGCTACTTGCCCGCCTGGAGCCACCTGCCAGAATCGAACTGGCGACCTACTGATTACAAATCAGTTGCTCTACCAGCTGAGCTAAGGTGGCAATTTTATCTTTCACTACAGCTGGATAATGCAGCGAAACAGGCAATAAAGAACTACCCCCAATTTTTGGGAAGGCAAAGGTAAGGGAAATTAGATATTGCAAAAATTTTAAGGGAGATTTTTCTGCTGAAAATCAGGAAATAAAAAAGACCTCCGGGGAGGTCTTGAATTTTTTAAGCCGCTTGCTTTTCTTTTTTTCGTTTTATCTGTGTTACGAGTGAATCGAATGCTTCGTCAAACGATTCTTCAAATGATTTACTGGTTGATTTTACAAAGAAATTGTGTCGTGGTACATGAACTCTGATTTCTGCAATCTTGTCTTTAATCGAATGCACCACATTGTCTAGTTTTAAAAATACATTCACCTGGATGATACGATCGCTAAACACCGTCAGCTTTTCAAGTTTTCGATTTACATACTCAATCAATTTGCTGTCAGCGTTGAAATGAACAGTTTGAATTTTTACGTTCATGGTCATCATTTTTAAACTGTGAAACAATAAATAAAGAACTTTTCTAAAAGATGTTTACAAGAGGGTCCGGTTCTTTTATCACCTTCAAGTTACTACAAAAGAAGCCAGACTCCAAGTAAAAATTTTCAAAAAAAATATTGTGATAAGTGTAAACTTTTATGCTTTCGGATGAGCTTTTTTGTGAATATCTTTTAGCTTCTCAATAGTATTATGTGTATAGACCTGGGTGGAAGCAAGGCTGCTATGACCTAGAAGTTCCTTAACAGCATTCAGGTCGGCTCCGTTATTCATAAGATGTGTGGCAAAAGTATGACGAAGCACATGGGGGCTCTTTTTATCAAGTGTACTGGCCTCTCCTAAAACCTGATTTACAAGCTTCCACGCATACCGTGGGTATAATTTTTTCCCCTTTTCAGTAACTAACAAGAAATTGTTTGTACCGTCAAATTCTTTGTTTTTAAATTGCTGGTAGTCACGGATTGCTGCAATAACCTCACGACTCACAGGTATTACTCTTTCTTTGTTCCCTTTTCCTAAAACTTTGATCTGTTCACGGCTAAAGTCAATTTGATTATCATTCAGGTTTATCAGCTCACTTAGCCTCATACCCGTTGCATAAAAAATGATTATCAGCATCTTTGCATTCAGGCTTTTCCAATCTTCAGTAGAGGAATTCAAAGTTTCGAGCAGCATTCTGGTATCTTCTTCTTTTACAAAAACCGGTAGTCGTTTACCGACTTTTGGACTGATCACCTTATCCATTGGTGTGCTTTCAATAGCACCTGTTTTCATATGATATTTGAAAAAAGACTTCAGGCTGGATATTTTCCGGTTCAGGGATTTAGAACTTAGCCCATTGTCCTTCAAAGAAGCCAACCAGCTTCTTACAAAAGCAGCGCTGATTTCTTTTAATGCTGTTGTACCAAACCGGGTCTCTGTATAATCGTAAAACTCAGTAAGGTCGGTGGTATAAGATGTAAGTGTATGAAATGAGTACCTCTTTTCGAACTTAAGGTAATCAAGGAAGGATTGAATATGCGGGTGATCTGCTAAAGGCATAAAAAAAGACAGCTACAAAGCTATTGAACTTTGCAGCTATCTATAAATATTATTGTTCAGCGATAAATTACCCTTCGATCTTACCGCTGGCTATGTTCTGCTTGTAGATCGCTTTCAGTACTTCGCCACGGCGCTTTACTGAAGGCTTTGTGAAGCTTTGACGCTCCCGTAACTGAAGTAAAATTTTCGATTTTTCGAATTTCTTCTTGTACTTCTTCAACGCCTTGTCGATGTTTTCGCAATCTTTTGAGTCGATTATCAGCATAATTAATATACCTCCTTCGGTATTTTTTAGGACGGCAAAGATAGGCGGGAATTTTGAAAAGACGAAATGAAAATAGAAATGATTTACCTTGCTTTTATGTTTACAGGCATTGTAGAAACTACAGGGGTTGTTAAAGAGGTCATTTCCAGCGGTTCAAACAGGATATTCTGGATTGAATCACCCATTTCCGGCCAGCTAAGAACGGATCAAAGTGTAAGCCATAGCGGCGTTTGCCTCACGGTGGAAGAGGTTAAAGATAATCTCCACCGCATTACAGCAATAGGCGAAACTCTCCAAAAATCAAATCTTGGCAGCTGGGAAAAAGGCACTCTTATAAACCTTGAACGTTGCCTCCAGTTAAATGACCGTATTGACGGGCATTTGGTACAGGGGCATGTGGATGCTACAGGCATTTGCACCAAAAAAACCGATAAAGGGGGCAGTTGGGAATTTGAATTTGAGTTCCCTAAAAAATTTGCAGCACTTGTGATCGAAAAGGGTTCTATTTCTTTAAACGGAATAAGCCTGACTGTTTTTGGTGTTAAAAGGAAAAGCTTCAGGGTTGCAATCATCCCTTACACTTTTGAACATACCAGCATAAAAAGTCTGGATACAGGCGACCAGGTAAACCTGGAGTTTGATATGATTGGCAAGTATTTGCTCAGAAGACTATCTTTGAAAGACTAACTACTAACCTCTTTCGTGTGATGAACCCCGAAAATCCGAACAGGCAATATTATCCTGCCCTGGATGGTCTTAGAGGGCTTGCTATATTATTAGTTGTTATCTATCACAACTTTGGCTTTATCAATAATTATTTTTTCTTTGGCTGGCTGGGGGTAGATCTATTCTTTGTACTATCAGGCTTTCTTATCACAGACATTCTTTTAAAATCACTTGGTACTAAAAATTATCTCAAAAATTTCTACTTACGAAGAGTATTGAGAATCTTCCCTCTTTATTATTTCTGCCTGATCCTTTTTCTGTTAGTAATTCCCGGCATCAACCATCAGTTCGATGTAAGATATTATACTCATTACCAGCTATGGCTTTGGACGTATCTTCAAAACTGGCTTTACATTTTCAAGGACCCCGGATCCTATAATGTATTAAATCATCTCTGGTCTCTTGCAGTAGAAGAACAATTTTACCTGCTTTGGCCACTGGTCATTATGATCGTTCGCCGGCCGAAGTACTTACTTTTCCTAATTTCTTCCTTACTGATCGGGGTATTATGTCTCCGGTTATGGATATGGAATAACCAGATAGCAGACCTTGCATATTTCAATCTTTATACTTTTACCCGCATTGATGGCATCTGCATCGGATGCATGATAGCATTGCTTCAGAGAATAAACAGCCAGCTTTTAAAGAATTACACTCCCTTTATTGTTCTGTTCTTTGCAGCTCTGAACTTTGGTTTCTTCTTTGTTAATCGTCAGTATCATTTTACATTCCCTTATTTGGCCCTGGTTGGTTATACAACTTTTGCTATGATATTCGGCTTACTGGTTAATGAAGCTGTAACCAAAGAAACCAGGCTAATCAATAGTATTTTTAATATTTCACTACTCAAATTTTTTGGGAAAATCTCATATGGATTTTACATATTTCACTGGCCGGTTTACGTATTGCTTCGCCCATATTTACATTCTTTTACTGCAAAATATTTTTCCGGTACGTTATTATCAATAACCATTTCCGTAACAGCAACGATAGCAGCAATCATTATCAGCTGGATCAGTTACCAGTACTTCGAACGGCATTTTCTTAAGTTGAAAGACAGGTTTATTTAGTTTAATCCCATTTCTTTATCCTTTTTTTGATTGTATCTTTAGCCCATACCAATGACAGAACAGATTATAATATTAATACCAGTTTATAACGACGGCCTGTCGGCCAACCGGTTGCTGAATGAACTTACTTCATCACTTAGTGGCTTTTCCAATTGCAATTTCTCTGTTCTGATCCTGAATGACGGTTCAAACGAAAATATTACTATTAGCAAGACATCAGCTCTGCCAGTTAGTATTCTTCATCTTCACAGGAATATTGGGCATCAAAAAGCAATTGCCATAGGATTGGCCTATATAAAAGAAAATCTTAGCTGCGATAAAGTTCTTGTAATGGATAGCGATGGCGAAGACAGGCCGGAAGATGCTGCTCTTATTCTTAAAGAATCAGCAATTAATCCCGGAAAAATAATTTTCGCCCACAGAAAATCCCGCCAGGAAAGCAGCAGGTTTCAGCTTTTTTACCGGATATACAAAATAGTATTCCGCCTGTTTACAGGTAAGAAAATAACTTTTGGCAATTTTTTAGTGATGCCAAAATCGTTGCTTGATAAAGTCGTATTCTACAGTGAGATATGGAGTCATATTGCGGGAGGTATTATTAAGACCGGGTTGCCATATATCCTTGTTAACACTCACAGAGGTAAAAGATACGATGGCAACTCAAAGATGAGTTTTACTTCATTGCTGATACACGGACTTGGCGCCATTGCCGTATTCATTGAAGTCATTGCCAGCCGGTTATTAATCTTTTCATTATTGCTCATTAGTATCTCTTTAATAGTAATACTTATACTATTGGGTGTAAAAACGTTTACAGACAGAGCTATTCCCGGATGGACATCTACTGTTATCTCTGCCATGCTTATCATTTTATTACAGAGTTTCCTGCTTTCATTATTCACCATTTTCCTTTATTTATCATCACAGTCTCAGCGGAAATTTATTCCCGCAAAACATTACAAGGACTATACCGGAGCTGTTGAAACCGTTTAATAAATGACAGATCCCTTCAAATACCAGGGCGGCGAGCTAGCTTTATTTCAACATGCAAAAAACTGGAAGAAATACTTCTCCCGGCAGATCACTCCCTATATCAACGGAAATGTACTGGAAGCCGGTGCTGGAATTGGTGCCACCACACTCCTTCTTAACAATGGCAGTCCTGCCAAATGGCTGCTGCTGGAACCTGACAAAGAGATGAGTGAAATATTAGAGACAATGATTTCAGAAAAAAAACTTCCTGGTAATTGCAAAATACTGACAGGAACAATTGATCAGCTAATAGAAAAATTTGATACTATATTATATATAGACGTATTGGAGCATATTGAATCAGACAGAGAGGAAATGAATAAAGCGGCTGCCTTATTAAACAATGGCGGGCATTTAATAGTGCTCTCTCCTGCTTTTCAATCCTTGTATAATCCATTTGATAAAGCTATTGGTCATTACAGGAGATATAATAAAAAAATGCTCCGGCAATTAACTCCGGATTCCCTGAAATTGCTCAATTGCAGATATTACGACTCAGCCGGATACTTTGCCGCCCTGGTGAATAAGCTTTTGCTTCGTCAAAAGTATCCTACTATCAAACAAGTATTGTTTTGGGACAGATGGATTATACCGGTTTCAAGAATTACAGACAAGCTATTGTTAAACAGTTTTGGCAAAAGCATAATTTCAGTCTGGGAAAAAGAACAGCTTCAATAAAACTTCATTTATATAGTTTTGCAAATACAACTATGCAAAATAACCTGGAAGGAATATCTTTTGATGAAGTAATTGATGAAACTGGTAAGAGTTATACTGTATTCAGAACAACTTTACTACCCAGGTATACAAAAGTCATTTCAGATATCTTAAAGGGTTATTTCTTCTTATTGCTTACTTCTTTCCTCGTTATTCTCTTAGATCAAACCTATCCATCTTTATGGTGGCTGTATATTCCTGCGGGTAGTATTCTTATAGGATATATTGCTGCTTATATAGCCCTTTTTATTCATGAGGCAGGACATTACAATATACATCCAGACAAAAAGATAAATGACAGCCTGGCAACATTTTTCCTTTGCCTTCCATTTGGTCTTTCTATGAAGTCGTACAGAAAGATACACTGGCAACATCATCTTCACCTGGGTACTCCGCTGGATACAGAAACCTCTTATTTCAATGCCCTGACAAAATTATTTATCCTGGAAACACTTACGGGTATTCATTTACTTCGTACCATGCTGAAAAAAGGGACTAACAATGTATTAACCAAAGAACAAAAAAAACAAAGCAGCATAATGCTATTTGCAGGATTCTTGTTACATGCACTTATCCTGGTGCTCTCATTTCTTACTGGTCACTGGACTTTTGCAATTACATGGATCCTGGGATTTGGAATCTTTTTTCCATTTTTTGCCACCATCAGACAGATATTGGAACACCGGGACGAATTGGCGAATCATGCCACTAATTTTAATAAAATACCGCATGGCAAAGTGAGCAGATTATTTATTCATACAATCTTAAGCAGCAGCTTTGGTGCGGCAGGATTCACCCGGCACATGATACATCACTGGGACCCGCAGATCTCGTATACCCGGTTAAAAGATATTGAGAATTTTCTCCAGTGTAACAAAAGAACTAAGGAAATAATTCACTCATCTAAAACCTCCTACTCAACAGTACTTAAAAAGCTTCTGGCCGCACCTTGAACTTATATTCGTTATATTGCCCTGTTTGCCATCAAAAAAAAATCAGCACATGGAGTGTGGCTAAAGACTATGAATATCATTCGGTAAATGACGACTTTACATATTATCATTGTGCTGACTGCGGAACTATCTTTATATATCCTATACCCCTTGACCGGCTTAAAGAAATATACCCTTCTAACTATTATTCGTTTGTCAATGCTTCAAAAAACATAGTCGTTAAGATAAAAGAATTGCTGGACAAGAGATTTTTCAAAAAAATACTATCCGGGTTAAATACCAATAAAATCGATGTACTTGATGTAGGTGGCGGGACAGGCTGGATACTGGATGTATTAAAAAAAACTGATAGCCGTATCGGCTTTACACAAATCGCAGATATTGATGAAAAAGCAAGGATTTTAGCCGAGCAGAACGGACATGCCTATTTTGAAGGAACTATTGAAGAATTTAATACAGACAAAAGATTCCATCTTATTTTGATGCTTAACCTGATAGAGCATGTTGCAGATCCTTTAGCAGTTATACAAAAAGCAGAAACACTGCTGCACCCCGGAGGTATAATAGTTATTAAAACACCCAATACCGATAGCTGGGATGCAAGGCTTTTTAGAAAAACTTACTGGGGAGGGCTTCACAGTCCCAGGCACTGGGTTATTTTCTCAGAAAAGAGTTTTAAGCTATTGCTGCAATCAACAAGACTAAAGATCAAAAAACTGAATTATACACAAGGGGCTCCTTTCTGGGCATTCAGCATCATTGCAGCTTTACATCGCAAAGGGGTAATCCGTACTTCAGCTCAAAGGCCAATAATTTTTCATTGGCTCTTTGCTCCCATCAGTGCATTATTTGCCTTTTTTGACTTTATACGAAAGCCTTTTGCTAAAACATCGCAGATGTTTATATTTCTTAGTAATGAGGAAAACCAATAGGCAGATTTTGATGATTTTTTATCTATTTTGTAACTGTCAACCAGACAAAAATCTACATGAATATTACCGGCATTGTTGAGCAAAAACATGTTCACTACAAGAACTACCTTTTGCTATTATTAATTTGCCTGCTTACATACTGGCCATTGACCTTTAATATATTCAGTGTAAAGAATGATGCCATTCATTATTTTCTACCCTATCGTTTCAATATCAGTGAGGCAATAAGAAATGGAGAATGGCCATTCTGGAGCCCATATATTTACCTCGGCAATCCTATCTATGGAGATATGCAAAGTGGCGTATGGAACCCTTTCGTATGGCTATTTTCCTGCATCAGCAGATATAATATCACTTTATTTCACTGGGAAAATCTGCTGTACATCTTCCTTGCCGGTGCAGGAATGTATAAACTAACCAATCGTCTGACATCACATCCATATGCCGCTTTACTGATTGCAGTAAGTTATATGCTCAGCGGATTCATGCTCAGCGGGCAACTTATAAACTGGCTGGCGTCTGCTGCATTTATCCCATTTGTTGTACATTACTATACCTTATTACTGAACACGGCAAGAAATGGCTATGCAATAAAGACTGGCATTGCATTATTTCTTCTATTTACTGCAGGCTATCCCTCTTTTTTTATCACGACTTGTTATATCTTAATATTCCTTTTCATTTTTACGATCGTAGGAAAACTCAGGCTTAAAGAGTCAAAGACTACCAGATGGAGCTTATTTTCTTTACAACATCTTTTACTGGCTCTCGTTTTCTTGGGTTTATCCCTACCGGCAATAGTCTCCTATATTGATCTTTTACCTTATTACCAAAGAGGAAGCGGGATCAGCTATACGGAAGCTGCTGTTAACTCGTTTGAGTGGCAGCATTTCTTGTCCATACTTTTCCCTTCTTCAATAAGCGCTACCGACATCAGTTCATCAACAGATATCACCTTTAGAAATATATATACCGGTATATTTTCCTTACTACTACTATTTGCTTTCCCTCCAAAGCTAAACTGTAGAAATATCTTATTGATCAGCCTGGCCCTTTTTGCTATACTATTCAGCCTGGGCAACCTTACTCCGTTTCGGAGATTATGCTACGATTACCTGCCCCTAATGAATACATTCAGACATCCCTCCCAGGCACGGTTGTTTTTAATCTTTGCCATACTCTTATTAGCTACACCGGGAGTAAGTCAGTTCATAAAAAACTATTCCAACTTGCAGATTTTAAGTAAAGTAAATCTGCCCGCTATAACAATTACAGGAATTATACTATTACTAACAATAACTGCAATCATACAATCAGGCATCCCGGTATACTTTAGTCACATTTATAATACCGAAACAACAACATCAATAAAAAATATAATTGATAATATATCTTTCAGTGATGCAGTCATTATAAATGGCATCATTCAATTGGTATTTATTGCCACCTTTGCCATATGGATCAGGAGAAGAAGAAGAAGAAAAATATGGGTATTTTCGTTTCTATGGATTGGAAACCTATTCATAATGTCACAACTTACCCTGCCATCCACATTTGTTGGTAAAACAACACCAAGAGAAATAAATACACTAATTAACCACTCTCCAACAGGCTATCCAACCGAAGGATTGAAAAACACAATTAGCGAAAACAGTAAAAACGCTACCGATGATTTCAATAAAATTGCTCTTTCTTATTTCTATAACAAAAAAATTGGTATAAGTAAAACCGTAAATTCTCCTTCGTTCTTACAACAACAGGAACAGTTTATAAAAAATGAGCTGCTTTATAATTATATAGCTTCTTTCCCCGTTGCATACATTGCAGATCAAACCCTTAGTCTCAAGGATTCAAATCAGCTTAGAACGAAAGATAGCTGTCATTACGCAATCACAGACACAGTTTTAGTAACAGATAAAACTTGTGACAACCTCAATAAAGCGCAGATAATTAAATTGTCTGCAAACAAGTTCGAAATTGAAACTGAAATGAACCGGCCGGGGTTCCTTGTATTGACCCAAAATTATAACCATAACTGGAAAGCAACGGTTGACGAAAGGCCTGCAATGGTTTATAAAACCAATCTCAGTTTTATGGGCATCGGATTAGCCACTGGTAAGCATAAGATTATTTTTGAGTTTTCTCCTATCAATACTATTAAGGCTATTTGGGTAATGTGCAGCACTATCTTCATTCTTTTATTACTCGGAACTGTATCTTTAGTCAGGCAATCAAAAGCCCCTACTACAGACTAATGAACAGGAACAGAATGATATTATTATCCCTGTTATTATCATTACCGGTAATTCTCTTTTTACTGCATCACTACTTCTACCACAGTAAAGAACTACAGCCAACCGGCTTTACTGTTGATGAAAATATACTGTATATGTCCTACGCAAGGCAGTACGTTGACCAGGAAAGCTTTTCCCTTTTTTACTCTAACCCTTTTGATGGAAATCCCGAGTCAGTGAAAATATATTTTCAACCAGTTAATTTTCTTTTTGCAGCTGCTATAAAAGCGGGACTTGATCCTGGATTGACTTTTTCTCTTTTTGGGCTTCTCATGGCAATTTTTTGCATCTATACAGGAATGCTGATAATTCATCATCTTTTGGGTGAGCGAAGAAATCAAACGCTTATTTCACTACTGTTTACCTGGGGTGGTGGGTTAACAGCCATAGCTGGTTTCGCCGCTGCTTTTTTCCTTTCTGATCAACAACAGTCATCCTGGCTTGACAGTATCCATATTGCCGACCCCGCCAATGGCTGGTGGGGACTGAATTGGGGAAGGAATTTATTTATTCCTTTAGAAGCATACTACCATTTTTTGTTCTTATTAAATATTTACCTGATCTTAAAACATAAATGGAAAGCAGCTATTGCAGCAGCTTTCTTTCTTTCTATATCACATCCATTCACAGGAATTGAATACTTACTTATAGTCAATGGATGGGTCCTTGTTGAAAAACTATGGTTCAAGAACAAGGAAATCCCATTCTATTACTGGGCTGGTATTATTGCCATTACATTTTTCCATGCCTGGTATTACCTGGTTTACCTGAATAGCTTTCCGGAACATCAACAACTATTCTCCCAATATAGCGCCGGCTGGACTTATAGTCTCCGTATTGCCATTCCGGCATACATGATTGTTGCTATTTTATCTGTTCTTGCCCCAAGAATTAATAAAACAGCTACAATTCTTTCGCAGCCGCATCAACGTTTATTTTTATGCTGGGCGACTATTGCATTTCTTCTTTCCAAACATGAATGGTTTATCAGGCCAATGCAGCCGATTCATTTCACCAGGGGTTATATCTGGGCCGGATTATTTCTTTTTTCATTGCCTGCTTTAGTATGGTTAATTGATGAATCAAAAAAGAATCAGCTAAAAAAATGGTTATTCACAGGATTTATTTTTCTTTTTCTTGCAGACAATATCCTGTGGACAGTTAATATCCTGAGAAAAAAAGAAACTACTGAATGGGAGGGTCATATCACTAAAGACACAAAAGAGATACTTGAGTTCCTGAAAGATAATAGTAGCGTTAATGACCTGCTAATTGGTAACGCTGTACTAATAAATTATATATCTCATGCTTATAGTCCTGTTAATTCATGGACATCGCATCCTTTTAATACTCCCGATAGGGAGAATAGAATAGTGCAGGAGAAAAATTTTCTGAAAACAGGAGCAAAGCCAGCCGACTGGAAGAACAGAAAAGTTTTACTAATTACTGATAAGGAAAGTAATGATTTACCAATAACAAAACCTGATCTTTTTAAAGAAAGAGTATTTGAAAATAGCCGTTACAGCATTTTTATTTTGTAATACTTTTCCCTTTCATTGCCTTACTGATCGCTTCATCCATTAATCTTTCTGCATAAGGCCTGGAAATTTCATTTAGCCTTTCTATCCCTGCTTGTATTTCATCTTTTGCCCCTTTATTGACCAGCACAGATAAACTATCCATTGCATGACGGGTTTGCTTGATTTCTTCTTCAGACAAAAAAATACTATTCTTTGTAATAAACTGAGTCGTTGTATCGATTATCTGTTTCGCTTCCGTTTGCGCCTCAACCAAAGCTCTGACCTGGATATCTTCCCTGGCATGAGCAATCGAATCCATCAGCATTTTTTCCACCTCTGCATCTGTAAGGCCATATTGCGGTTTCACTTCAATACTTTGTTCAGCACCACTTCTTAATTCCTTCGCTTTTACCACCAGAATACCGTCAGCATTCACTAAAAAAGAAACTTCAACCTTTGGTAAACCGGCTGGCATTCCCGGAATACCTGTTAAATTAAACTCTGCCAGTTTCCTGTTATCCTTCACCAAATCCCGTTCACCCTGGAAAACAGCTATTCTCATACTAGCTTGCCCATCTTTTTGGGTAGTGTACTGTCTTCCTGCCTTTGATGGGATTTTCGAATTCCTCGGAATCAGTACATCCATTAATCCTCCCATTGTTTCGATACCAAGTGAAAGTGGCGTGATATCAAGTAATAAAAAGTCTTTATTGTTACCAGCCAAAATATCAGCCTGTACAGCCGCTCCTAATGCTACTACCTCATCGGGATTTAAAGAATCATGAACATTTCTTTTGAAAAAACTGCTGACGCTTTGTTTTACAAGCGGCACTCTAGTAGAACCACCAACCATAACAACTTCATCAATTTCACCGATTGTCAGATCTGCATCTTTTAAAGCATTCTTACATGATTGAATAGTTCTTTCTATCAACGGAAGAATGAGGTTTTCAAACTTCTGTTTTTTCAATTTAACCTCATGGCCAGCAACTTTACCAGTAAAATCATCAGAAACGTTAAGCGATTTTTTTGCTTCTTCAGCTATAAGACGAAGCTCCTGTGCCAGATTCTTGTGAACCCCCAGTTCTTCATCAGTAATACCCAATTCTGCGGCCCAATATTTCACAATCTCCCTGTCAAAATCATCACCTCCTAAATAGGTATCTCCATTAGTGGATAATACTTCAAAAATCCCGCCGCTTATTCTGAGGATTGAAATATCAAATGTCCCTCCACCCAAATCATAGACCGCAATTGTTTTTGTTTCTTCCCTGCTGAGACCCATTCCATAAGCAAGACTTGCTGCAGTCGGTTCGTTCACAATACGCAAAACATCAAGTCCTGCTAATTTCCCTGCATCACGGGTCGCCTGTCTTTGTGCATCACTAAAATAAGCAGGTACAGTAATTACAGCTTTGGTAACCGGCGTTTTTAAAATATGTTCTGCTCTTGTTTTTAACTCCTTTAATATAAAAGAAGACAACTCCACCGGAGAATAAAACCTGGCCCCTGCCTGTATTTTCACCAGGCTTTCTGTATTATCATCAATTATTTTATAACTGAAAAAAGAAGAATGCTCTTTTACGTCACTATACGATTTTCCCATTAGACGCTTAACTGAAAAGATGGTGTTCCCGGGTTCAGTAATAAGGAATTTCTTCGCCTCATCACCAACTGTGATTTGTCCTTCATTTCCGAAATGCACAATCGATGGGACAAGAGCTATCCCATCATGCTCCTTCAAAACAACAGGTTGTCCTGTCTCAGGATGAATTATAGCTACCAGGCTATTAGTTGTTCCCAGATCTATTCCGACAATCATTTCCTGTTTTTGCAGGCTGCCAGTTGCTATATTAATACCAATCTTCGCCATTATTATTAATTAACCGTTACAAATTTATGCGTTGTATAAAATGATTCAGGATAAAATGATTGTATTGTTTCCGGATCCGATAAAACCGAGTCAACACTCTCTTCTATAACATTTTCTTCCTGCCTGACGAAAAAAAGATTATACCCATGCCTGTTAGAGCCGGCCATTTTATATCCCTTCTTTTTGCCCAATTTTCTCAATGCGTCTACCGATGCTCCATTATACATTTTATCGACCGAGTGATGATTATCATCCCCATAAGGCACTATCAGATCCCTCTTCCCAAATTCCACCTTTGCTTCAATCACTACAATTCTTGGATTGATTTTTTCAATCGCCTTCCATATCCAATAATCATTCCCGTCAATATCTATTGACAATAAACCAATTTCCCCATTCACCCCGGCTTTGCTTAATATCCCGTTTATATTCTCTGCCAATACCATTTCATTTATAATCCGGATTTTCTGCCCTTTATTAACAAATGATTGATAGAATCGTTTGCCTATAGCCAGCTGTTCTTCATTTTTGTCAATAAAAATTCCTTCCCATCCATAATGAACAGCAAGATTAGCACAATTACTTTTTATACAGTCACCCGATCCGATATCAACAAATACTGAAGGCACATCGGCCATCTGGTTTAGCAAATAAAGTATAATTCCATCCTCCCCATGATAAGTGAAATTGTCATAAGAGGCTTCGTACAATTTTGTTATAGATTTTTCTCTTAATCTATTATACCAAGTTTTCATTTCGGATTTTCTCGCTGTCTTTTTTTGGCGGTAATAAATCCAATCTGAAAAATACTTTTTTATCCAGGTTTTGAATGACTGCATATATACAAACAGCAAAATTCGTTCATCATTGGCGTAAAAAAAAGTCCTGCAAATGCAGGACTTTACGTATTCAGGAATATTTTTTAGCGCATCAGGTACATTTTACCATACCCTTTATTGAAATATTTATCCGTATTATCATTCTGGGCCTTGTATTTATCCAACGCTTTGCCATTAAGGTTGGTAACTACCCTGTAAAGATAAATACCATTCGCAAGCTTTTGCCCATATTGGTCAGTACCATCCCATTTAAACTCAGTAATATTTCTGCCTATATGCAAAGGACCGAGTTCATCCTTGGTAATTTCTCTTACTATCCTGCCGGTCACAGTCATTATTTCGATCTTAATGTTCTGTGGTACTTCAGTACCTGTAATGGTGAATACAAATGCTGTTGAAGTAGTAAAGGGATTCGGATAGTTGAGCATATTCGAGATCATCGGTTTATTGATCACCTCGAACAATACACGGTATTCAATGCTTCCTGCTTCGTTATTACTTTTATCCTTTCCTGTTATTATCATTTCATACTCCCCATCCTGCTGGAAATAAGGTCTGAAATTGATTGTGGCAGTATTGTCAGGATTAGGAGCCTGCCCTGCAGGGGTAAATCTGAGAGTGTCATTATTAAAATAGAACCTTCTCAGCGTACCATTCGGGAAGCGTACCTGTAATGTAAGGAGGGTTGTATCATCCAGGATCATCCATTTTGCTTCATCTTTCAGTTTTACCAGAATATCAGGTTTTGAGGAAACAATATCCCTGTTCAGTATATGCACCCCATCAAACGTAACATCCAGCAGAGGATTAAGGCTGTCTGGTTTTACATACAGATTCTTGTAAGCAAAATTGTTAAAATGATATTGCTCAAGCTGATCATTATCCGGGTTCGCTTCAATGTAAACTGTATTCAGACCAGGCAATGAATTTGTACTTACGATATTACCAAGTTGTAATGTATCATTTACAGGCAAAGGTCTTCTTTTTGCCATCGGTATGATATGCGGCACATTATTTTTGTCTGTTATAACCATCTTCACTTTCAGGCTATCAAATGCAATTTCACTAACATTCTTAAATCCGATTTTGAAATTATATGGTTCCCCTACGTCTACCGTATCCTTTGCCACAAGGTGCAGGTTAGGAGCGATAGCACCTTCCGGAACAGGAACATATGTAATTCTCCAGTAACGAAGATTATATGGTGTGAAATTGACATTATCTTCTGTACGCATTCTAAGCTTTACATAAGGATATTGTAAAGGGTCAATTGATGATACATCAAAATCCTGTTGTGCTGTGGTCAATCCGCTAAATAATACTTGCTCGGTTCCGGCAGGGGTAACACCTATTACATCTACAGTAGCTGTATCACCAGTCGCTTCACTGCTTCCTCTCCACTTAAGTTGTTTCCAGGCCTTCGCAGGACCAAAAACTGGTGAAGTGATAAATCCCACTGTGTCTTTCGTTGGGCAATCAACAGACAAAGTTGGGTTATCTGTCACACCATCCCCCATTATCCATTTAGGTATAAAAGAAGGATCATTCTTTTTGTATACCAAAGCCCATGGTCTGGGTCTGTAAAAAGAATCAATACTGCTTAACCCTGCATTTCGCAGGTAATGATATAATGATTGACCAGGACCATGTATTGCCTCATCAGCTGCCCAATCCGCAGCCCATGCATTGGGGAACCCAAATGCAAGATCCAGGGTAAAATTTCTGACTACAACATATGCCCCATTTGGTATCACGTCACGCATAAAGTCCATCATTTTCCGTCTGCTTGATGTATCTGTATAGCGATACTCAAAATTGAAATGTTTAGTACTTCCAAAACAGTTGTTGTCTGTACTACCATACAAACCTTCTCCAAGAGAAGTTGGATAAGCATTCGGTGTTACCCGTTGATTTATCCACGGCTTGAACGATATGGGATCAAATACGTTAAAAACAAGAGAGGAGAACCAGCACATTAGACGGATAGCTGATATTCCATCAATTGAAACTGCCAAACAAGCCTCTTGTACACATCCGCTTGAAATCCAGGTACCTTGTCTTATAAACAAATTATGATCAACCGGTCCATACTGGAATGTATGGCTGGCAGAATCAAGTTTCATTCTTTCATATTCAGACTTAGTATGCTGATAGAAATCAGATTGATTGTATCCAAGATCACTGCTGTTAGGACCAGTATTGCTTAGGTAAACAAAAGAAGATTTGTTCCATGATGGCTGCCCGCTAGTCGGAACAGGTGCCACTCTCCAATGATACACTGTACTATCAGTAAAAGGAACTCCCGGAGTAAATTCCAACACTCCACCAGAGGAACTGATTGTACGGGTTATTTTGACAGGGGAATTAAAAAATTCAGTCGTATCCATCTCCATGGTATACTGTTTTATACCACTAAACGGATTGGCCGTTGATGCAACCAGTTTAATATCCTGCTTATTAATTATTGCATATGTATATGGGTAAACAGGTCTTGCCTCATCCTCATATATAAACACATCCTTTGTTATACAGTTATTTGTTTCATATAGTTCGTCAACAGTATTATCCGCATCTATACATATCGATATTTTATTAAGCCCTTTATCTCTTGTTGGTACAATATCTATGGAATACAAAAGTGAATCTATAAAACGAATACCAGGGATAGTATCTCTGCGGATCACTTCTGTAGTCAGGTTAGGATAAGTTCTTTTTACTTCAACTACGATATCCTTATTGGGGGCCTTCCCAAGATTCATGAATTTAGCATCAACCTTGAAATGTGTTTCTGCTACAGAAATAAATGTAGGATTTACTTTTATCAGCGGATCTTCAATAACATAATCGGGTTTATCTGTTGATCCGTCAAGTTTTAGTGCAGGATCTCCATGCAATGTGGTTTGCTCACAATGAAATCTTGCATAATAATCATTCTGAGTAGTAAGGTTATATACCTGATTTATTGATTCAATCAGGATTTCTCCTAACGTCTTCCCATATTTTGAAACGGAAGATGCCGTCATTGTTCTGGTATTAAAAATATCCAGGTAGTGTACAATACCAAAGTGAGTACTGGCTATAAATGCAATAGATCCTCTTTGATTAGCTAAAACAAATTTTTCCGAAAGGGTTTCTTTTGTAATGAAACGAAGGGTATTAAAGTTGAAGAAATTACCGGCATTACACCCCATTACAATCGTTACAGGATATTTACCCGCATTATTATACTGATCAGGATTATCCAAATTGAATTCAAGTGTGGTAGCTGAAGAGTGACCGAAATAGGTCATAAGGCCAATTCCTTGCTCAAACAGCTGATATAACTTCTCACTGCTGGCCTGTTCCACAGGAGCGGATGATACTTTACTAAAGGTATGCACATTGGCACCATAAAAAGTATCCGATATAATTGCTTTATACCGATTCATATCAGATGTAAGTATTGACCCAAGGGCACCATCTGCCGCTCCTATCACATGCACCACATTCTTCAGCCATGCCCTATCAGCTATCAATGGAGAAGAAAATGCCTGCTGCTGTTCATACTGAATTACTTTGGCAAGGTATATGGCCACTTCGTCTCCGTTAATAGCGGAAATACGTCCGATCGGGACTTTAGGTATACCATCAAGCCCAGGTTCTACGGTGATCATGTTATCAGATGCTGGAAATCCGAATGTTGGAATAAATGATAACTTTTCAATGTCAGCGTTATTTTCGTAGGCCCTATACTGCAAATAATTCAATCCCTTACCAATAAGCAATACATTTTTTACAGGATTACTGTACGTGGCTCTTGCCCAACGAACAAAATTTCTTAATGCCAATGGGTTCTTTTTAATACCAAAGCCAAACTGATCAATAAGTTCATCGATTAAATACACTTTAGGGGTGTGCCCGCCACCAGCTGCAGAGCTTCGATAATTTTTATATTCCTCTACAGGATTTGGACCGCTCGTAGAAGTCATCAGAGCAGGATGAGAAATGATCAGATAGTTACCCTGGTTTGAAGCAGTAGCATAGTTTACAAAATTCCGCTGTTGAAAGGAAGTAATCTCAACCGGGAATGAGGATTGCTGTGTTACAAGTAATAATTTTCTTGCTACAGATGAAGGCTCCAGGGCCACTTTAACAATAGTAGAGGGTGATGTTATATCGCCGATATATCTTTTTCCGTTGGTCAGATCATATAACACAGGACTTACTCCACCATGATTAAAACCGCTGATCTCAAGATAATTTCCGGCAACATTGGCAGGAAGTTCAAATGAAAAATTATTGGCCCCTCCAAAGTTGAACATCCGCGGATATAATAATTCGATCTGCGCAACTGACATTCTTCCTCCGCCATTATTTGCTATTTCAACACCTGCTGTACCACTGCTTATTTGTGAAATGGTAAGTGGTATTTGCGCTTTCACATAATCAAAAAAATCCAATGCCCTTGTATCTACTGCAGTACCATTAACTCTTGTAATCATCTGACGGGGATCCAAAGAATTTCCCGTTACATTAACTTTCAAAACAGGCGCCGGTGCTGTTCCGGAGTAAGGAAATAAATCCGTTAGATTCTCTGTTCTGGAACCTCCTCCATTAATATCAGTAGAGGTCCATCCCTCACCCTGATCGTAGGAAGATGAATGAACATATTCTCCCACAACAGCTGCATAGCCCGGGTTAATTTTCTCCCTGTAATACTTACTTGCTGTATGAATAAAAAAAGATTCTGCTGGTAAGGCAGACGGTAAATTATTGTTAGCAGGAACGAGTCTCAGGCTTGTTCCCCCGGGGTTTACCGTAAGGAAGAAAGAAACAGTATCCGTTTCAAGACTCCACTTATCACTCAACTGGAAATCTGTATTCCTGTACAGTGCATTATCTGGTTTACCATCATTCATCTCTCCCCAAAACTCAATATAATCAGCAGCTCCCATTGCTCCTGCCTGAACGGTTGTATATACCGGTATTTGTTGCCCATTTCTCCAGAGCTGAAAATGTTGAGCAGGAGTATTACCAATACCAAGCGTTGCAAGTGTTGGCTGACTTATGCGGTAAAGACCGGTAGCGCCAATCTTAAACTTGTAATAAGTAAGGTTATAATTGATCCATTCGTTATTATACGTCTGCGAATTAGCCAGCAGACCAACAAAAAGGAATAACGGGAGTAAAAGTTTTTTCATGAATCAAAGGTTTATCGGGTACAGACAGGTTAATTAGTTTTTGTTTCTATTACTGACCATGTTCAGTCTTAAAGAAAAAACATGGGTAAATAACGGGTTTGACTGGTTGGCCAGGTTCGTGAATGCATAATCAACTGCTACATTCTGTATACGAAATCCTGCTCCGGCACTTGGCTGGTATATCCACACTTTTTTCTGGTTCACGGTATCCCCATCAGAAAGTGCTTTCTGAAAATTATTAATTCCTCCCCGAAGGAAAAAAACATTGTTCACATTCAGTTCCAGTCCGAGTTTTGGATCAGCACTTACCGGATCGGCACTTATTAATGTATTTCTCTGACCATCAAATGTCACATCAATATTGGCTTCTGCAAGCAGGCTTGTTTTTTGTCCCAGTTTAAATTCCCGACCTACCCCCAGTATCAGCCTTGGCGCCGTTAGCTCAGTAGATTTTACCGGAATCTCATTATTGGTCAGGTACAA
The DNA here is from genome assembly GCA_016786885.1 of Chitinophagaceae bacterium. Taxonomy (GTDB): domain Bacteria; phylum Bacteroidota; class Bacteroidia; order Chitinophagales; family Chitinophagaceae; genus JJ008. The sequence continues at coordinate 96,239 of JAEUVO010000082.1, forward strand.
TACTTCTTTTTCTCTTTCCGTAAAAGTAAATGACCAGGCATTGAACGTACTGGTAATATCCCTGGCTGCTATACCAAATCTCCATTTGTCTTTGTGCAACTGCAATCCTGCATCCAGACCAAAACCCCAGGCTTTGGCAAATTTGCCCACACTCCGGTGGATTACTTTTGCATTCACCCCAAAATTTATTTTCTTCCTTTCGGTTTCTTTGATCTTTTGTGCAAATGAAAAGATGAAAGCATAATCAGCAGAAGAGAAAGACTGAATATTATTGTAGTTAATAGATCCATCAGGCTCTACCAGGAACAGAGTGTTCATAATATCATCAACAGCAAACCGCAATCCTGTAATACCAATTGTTCTTTTGTTGTTGGCAGTTGGGAAAACAATACTGGCATAATCATACTTACCAATGCCGGCGAAATATTCGGCATGCATCAGGTTAATTTGAGGATGATCTTTGATGCTCACCAAACCAGCAGGATTCCAGTAACCTGCTGTTCCATCATTTACCGATGCTACCTGGGCACTGCCCATAGCAAGTCCCCGTGCCCCTGCACCAATATTCAAAAACTCGTTGGAATATTTACGGAATTGTGCGTTGGTAAATTGAAATAGAAAGACGGTAAAAAGGGTCAGGTATAAGCGGTTCGTTTTCATTTATTGAATTTTCAAATAAGCAATGGCATAAGACATGTCTTCAGTATATACGGATAGCTTGTAAAATTAGTCTTTAGCCTTGTAAATTCATAGGTTTGTGGAGGCAAAAGACTAAGTATTGAAAACGAATAAATTATATAAATATTGCCTTTAATGTTCCACAAACCTAAACTGCCTTACTTTTGCAGAACCTTACTAATTTTCTTACCCCTATAAACTGTAAATCACAGATTTAGATATATGAACCTGATTGAAGAATTACGATGGAGAGGTATGATACAGGATATCATGCCGGGAACAGAGGAGCAATTAAACAAAGAAATGACTACTGGTTATATCGGTTTCGACCCCACGGCCGACAGCCTGCATATTGGCAGCCTTGTACCTATTTTATTACTGGTTCATTTTCAAAAAGCGGGGCACAAACCTATTGCACTGGTAGGTGGCGCCACAGGTATGGTGGGCGACCCAAGTGGAAAAAGTGAAGAAAGGAATCTGCTTAGTGAAGAAACATTACAAAAAAATGTGGCTGGTGTAAAAGCTCAATTAGAAAAATTCCTTGACTTCAACCCTTCCCTGTCTAATGCCGCCGAGATGGCCAATAATTATGATTGGTTCAGGAATATTTCTTTTATTGATTTCTTAAGAGAGGCGGGAAAGCATATTACGGTGAACTACATGATGGCTAAGGATAGTGTGAAAAAAAGGATTGAAGGAGATACAGGTATTAGTTACACCGAGTTTGCTTATCAACTGATGCAGGGTTATGATTTTTATTGGTTGCACCAGCATAAAAATTGTAAACTGCAAATGGGCGGCAGTGATCAGTGGGGTAATATGACTACAGGAACCGAACTCATCCGTCGCAAATGCGGAGGCGAAGCATTTGTATTTACCAATCCACTTATTACAAAGACTGATGGTGGCAAATTTGGTAAAACAGAAAGCGGCAATGTGTGGCTTGACGCTGCCAGAACAACTCCTTACCAGTTTTACCAGTTTTGGCTCAATGCCAGTGATGCTGATGCAGAAAAATGGATTAAAATATTTACGTTCCTTACCCGGGATGCAATAGAAATGCTGATACATGAACACAGAGTGAACCCGGCGGAGAGAGTTTTACAAAAAACCCTGGCACAGGAAATAACCATTTTCGTTCATGGAAAGGAAGAATACGAAAAGGCGGTGGAAACAACACAAAAACTTTTTGCCAATCAAAATGCTCCTGCTGAAAGCCTGAGTATTCAAGACCTGGAAGGAATGGAAGGTGTAGTGAAAAGCAATTTTCCAAAAGAAAAAATTACCGCAGGCATTGACATTGTTTCTTTCCTGGCAGAAACAGCCATTTTTGACAGCAAGGGCAATGCAAGAAAAAATGTACAAGGTGGAGGCGTAAGTATCAACAGAAAGAAAGTAGAAGCAGCAGATTATAAGATTGATCCTTCACTGCTATTACATGATAAATATATACTTGTGCAAAAAGGTAAAAAGAATTATTACCTGGTTCAGGTTATTTAGTTTCATTTACAGCCTTCCACATTGCATCAGCCACTAATTGATTTCCTTTGGCATTCAGATGCACTCGGTCATATGTAAGAATGTCTTTTTCTTTATTATCAGGATTATTGGCTTTATTATAGTCAAGAAATTTCTGACGCAGATCCACCAGTGGAAGATTATTCTTCCCGGCAATGCCCCTGATAATATTGCTATAGCGATTCAGATCCCCATCCAGTTGATTACTCATGTCCGTCTTTTCTCCTACTACAGCAGGTGTACATAGAATCACTTTAATATTTTTCTCTTTCAGTTTTTTCAAAATAGCTGAATAAAATTTCTCGAACTTATCAGGATCAGTACCTGTACCGAGTAATGTTTTATGCCATACATCATTTACACCAATGTAAATAACAACAACATCAGGATTCTTACTCAACACATCATCCTCTAACCGCAAATACAGGTCATATACCTTATTGCCTCCAATACCAGCCCCAATAAAATCAAATTGATCACCCTTTCCTTCTGCCCTACACATACTATCCACCCTTGTTACATATCCACCCGGTTTTACTCCCAGTTCTGTAATAGAATCCCCAAAGAAAATGACCTTTGTTTTCTTTTGAGGCACAAAGGCAACTAGTAAAACAACAAGTAAAGCAAAGAGTAATTTTTTCATAACTAATGATTAATAAAAAGAGCACCTGTTATCAGATGCTTTACAATTTACAAAAGTTGCTTCAACCTTCACTCCACATCCACCTGCTTCTTAATCACTGAGCCATCACTGGCTTCAGGCAGGTATTTTCTTTCTTTTATCAGGTAACCATTCCCTTTCTCACAAAAATGCACTTTCAGGTTTTCAATGCTGATCGGGTTACCATCAGGTATGTCTGCAATATTAGAATGAAGAATATCATGCCCGTCAATAATGATAACCAGCCCACTGCCGATAGCTTCCATCTTATTACCTTCTGTGATAAGCATACCTGTGTCTTCACCCAAGCCAACACCGATACAACCCGGGTTCGCAGCCACAGCTTGTGCCAATCTTCCAAAACGGCCTCTCTTTTCAAAATGCGAATCAATAATGATATTATTCATAAAGCCAAGGCCAGTAGTGATCTTTACTTCTCCTTTCAGGTGTGCCCTTGTGGCATTGCCTTCATAGATCATTGTGTTGCTCATTGCCATAGCGCCTGCCGAAGTGCCTGCAATCAAAAAATTTTCATCCTCTTTATATCGTTTCTTCAGGATGGTAAGAAATTCTGTCCCCCCATCGGTAGCGCTAAGCCGAAGTTGATTACCTCCGCTAAACATCACGGCATCGCAGTGACGGATTCGTTCAACATATTCATCATTCATCGCATCCTGCCGTGTGCGGATATGCAAAAGGCCGATATTGGTACATCCAATTTTTCCAAAAGCATCCAGGTAATTCTCCCCCACTTCATAAGGGATCATTGAAGCTGTAGTAATAACTTCTATCCGGGCATTTACGCCACCTGCTTCTTCCACCACCCGGCGAAGAATACCGAGCTCAAAAAAGTTGAGATTGTTACGTTGAAAGCCGTCTACTTCCAGTTCTGTTCCTTTGTGTTCAGCTCCGCCTATAGCTATCAGTTTTCCCTTCGGGTTACTCATTCATTGGGGTTTGATTAAAACAAATGTAGCAGAAAAATAAATTAACGCTGAAAAGAACGATTTCGTTTGTGGATATGTGGAAAATATTTGTTACTCTGTTCTTTTGAACCGGCTGGTTAAAAAATAAACTCCAACGCCGATCACAGCTATTAAACTACCCCACAAGGCAAACCACCCCGTAGAGAAAAATAAAAACAACCAGATAGCAATGGAGAGAATGACAGGCACCGGATATAGCCACATTTTAAAAGGAAGTTCTTTTGAACCAAATCGTTTCCTGAGCAGCGTTACTCCGGCTGATTGTCCTATAAATTGTATTACAATCCGCATAGCCAGTATAGAGCTGATAACATCTGAGAGTTTAAATAACAAACTAAAAACAAAGCCGGATGCACATAATACAAGCAGTGATACATAAGGAAAGTTCTTTACAGGATGCAACCTGGCAAATGGTTTAAAGAAGTTCCCGTCCACCGCTGCAGCATAAGGCACCCTTGAATAACCCAGCACCACAGCAAACAAAGAAGAAAATGCTATACAGAGAATTAAAATTGTAACAATAATTCCTGCCTGCTGGCCATATATTGTCTGCATAAAAGTACTTACCAGGTATTTATCATCAGTCCTGACAACCTGCCAGGGAATTACTCCCATTACACTAATATTCATGAGAAGGTATAAAGTGGAAATACCTATAATGGAAATAAAAATGCTGCGGGGGATATTCTTACCCGGATTTTTAATCTCCCCTCCAAGATGGCATACATTGTAATAACCCAGGTAGGCATAAACTGTTTTTACAGAAGCCTGACCCACAGCTGCCCAAAAAGCATATGTAAAAAATGATTCTTCTCCCGATGGAAGTACCTTTACCGGTTGCTGCTGCGCCATTAATCCGCTGACAATGATCCAGAGGATAGTCAGCACCACAATAGAACCCATTACAACAGAAATCTTTCCGATGGTTTCTATTTTCCGGTATAATAAAATAAAAATAAGAATAACAAGGCCGCCTGAAACGATTTTTTGCTGCCACAATTCTAACGGGATTATATAGGTAAGGTATTGCGCAAAACCAATAGAAGCAGATGCAACAACCAGCGGAGCCTGGATAGAGGTTTGCCATACAAATAAAAAACTCATTAATCTGCCACCTCTTTCTCCAAAGGCTATCCGGTGAAAATTGTATGTGCCTCCGGCTAATGGATACTTTGCACCAAGTTCACTCCAGATCATTGCGTCTGCAAATGCAGTAACAGCGCCAAATACCCATGCCCATATAAATAATCCATCCGTGAATTGTGCCACCACAAAAGGCATTACAACAAAGGGGCCGATACCTACCATGTCTATCATGTTGATAGAGGTAGCCTGAAGCAGGTTGATCTTGCGGTTAGTTTGTGGAATGGACACTATTAAGCCAGTCTGTTAATCCTGTAATTTAACTCCTTTCAACAAAAAGAAAGACTCAGAACTAAAGTTCTACAACGAAAGACTGCCTGAAGCAATGAATTCGCCTTTTATCAGTGTATAATTTATTCCCCGGATTTTGATCACTTCACCTTCTTTTACTTCAGATAAAGTATAGATATCCTCCTCTATCAAATGTAATGATCCCTTTGAATCTCTCACCAGCTTAAGATAATCCTTATTAATCTTATCCATTACTCCGCATACAACCACCTTTACAGGTTTCTTTACCTTCAGCAATAAGGATATATCTTTTACAGGAGCCCAGTTATCAACGATCATTACTACCGAATCACACTTTTCACATACTTTCTCCGCTTCTAACAAAGCCTCGATATTATTCTCCGGCGCATCCCCGCCACCGCCATTTGTCATGGCTTTTACAATGGTTTTCTCTACCTCATCATAGCTGTCAGAAAAAACAGTGTATATACCCCCTGTTTTTCCAATTATCTTGTCTTTGTCCTCCTTACTATCACCGTCATTGAAAAAAAGAAAATATCTTTTGGCCTTATCAGTCATAGTTAGCTTAAGCCATTGAAGTAGCTGGCTGGTATAAGGATACATACTGCCTGTAACATCGGCAATGACCATTGCTTTGTTCCATTTATGCCTGTTGAATACACTGCTTACTGTTGAGTCAGCCAGTTGGTAAAGAAAAAAGTCTGTAGAGTAAGTCGGGCAATCACCCCCCACTTCTATATGATAAACAGAATCCCAACCAACATAATCCTTCTCTTTGATAACGGGTTCCAGGCCACTTACTAAATAATCCTTTACAGCCCATTTTTTGACAACCCTGGGAATATCACCAGGAATATGCCATGGATTGTTTATTGAGCTATCTTCCAAAAAACCTGTGGTATCAACCATAACTATTTTCGTACCGCACCAGTTGGTAAATACTGAATCAACAGCCGTTTCATCTTTTAAAACATCGGTAACCTCAGCTCCGGCCCTGAGAGATTCCTTCAATTTTTCAATTTCCTTTTTTGATTCTTCTTTTGTTGGTTTTGGTCTGAAATAAATAAAGAATCCATGCTGAAGCGTTTCTGCTGTCTTCCTTGTTTTGGCAATGGTTTGTCTGACTTTTCTGAATTCAATATCCGCCTCAGTAAAGAGTTTGGGCAAAACCTTTTTCAGGCTCTCAAATCTTTTTTTGTTCAGCAGGGAAAAGTCCTGGCCCGCAGGATAATCAGAATATACCAGGTCAATCCTGACAATACTAGCCTCTTTCAGTTTTTGAATAGCGCTTTCCTGGTTATACGAAAAAGTAGATTTTCCGAACTCCATTGGCAGGTATAGCACCCAGCTGCCAGCTGCCATCATCTCGTAATAATCTGTTTTCACCTCTTTTGCTTTTAGCAAAGAGGATATATCCGTTATCTGTGAATGAGAAAGAAAGGCTGTAAAAAACAGGAAAACAAGCAGTATAATCTTCCGCATAAAATTTTCAGAATAAGATTCAGCTTTTGGCAAATTGCATAATTCCTTCCACCAGCACATCCAAATTCTTAGATGTTGTATACACATTCGGTGTTACCCTTACCCCCACTATATTTTCCCATGTTATGGCCACGGTATGCACTTTATATTTATCCAGCAGAAATGAATCTAATTCATTGGGCTTTCTCCCTTCTATGCCCACATTACCGATAGCGCAGCCCCATTTTGGATTAAGTGAGGTATTCAGTTTCACTTTGGGAATATCTTTTACTTTCTCCATCCAGTAATTTTTCAGGTAATGCAGCCTTTTTTGTTTCCGCTCTATCCCAATCATATCATGAAACTCGATGGCTTTACCAATTGCCTGCTCAATAAAGAAAGGACGGGTACCAAGGTTTTCAAATTTTCTTATATCGTCTTTCAGCGGGTTATCTGAAGTTGCAAACAGAGGGTACAGGTTTTTGATCTTTTCCTTTTTTACATACAACATACCGCTTCCAATTGGTGCATATAACCATTTATGTAAACTGGCGGCAAAGTAATCTGCATCCAGGTCTGGTATCTTAAAATCAAAATGGGCAAAGCTGTGAGCACCATCCACTACTACTTCAATTCCTCTTTTATGCGCTTCCGCAGCGATCTTCTTCACCGGCAATATCTGGCCGTTCCAGTTAATGATATGAGTAATATGCACCACTTTAGTTTTAGCAGAAAAGGCATTTACATATTGCTGCACCAAATAATTTTCATCCTCACTTGGTAAATCAAGATTTATCCAAATCATCTTAATTCCGTCCCTGAGTTCCCTTTGTTTGTATGCGTTGATCATATTGGGATAATCCTGTTTAGCAGCCACCACTTCATCCCCTGCTTTTAGTTGCAGGCCAAAAATAACAGTCTCCAGACCTTCTGATGAGTTCCTGTTTATAACAATTTCCTCAGCATCACACCCAGCCAACTTTGCCAGGTTCTTCCTGAGCGGTTCACGGCCCTGATCAAGAGTTCGCCACATATAAAAACTTGGTGCCTCATTACTCAGATCATAATACCTTTTCATAGCATCCTGCACTGTTTTAGGCGCCGGTGAAACACCCCCATTATTCAGGTTGATCAGCCCGGGGGAAACAGTAAATGATTGTTGTATATAATACCAGAAATCTTCTTCTGATGCCAGGTCATCCGGAGACACTCCTTCTGCATCACGCAGGGCACTTTCAAGATTACGGCTCCATGCAGGTTGCGCAAGAGACGAAAATAAAGCTGTGGCTGAAAATAATCCTGCTTTACGCAAGAAACGGCGACGGTTGGTTGCTGGCATAGTGCTTAGTTTACATAAATTTAGTCTAAAAATAAAAAGATGGAGAAACTTTACACTAAAGCAGAGGTTGAGGTTATGCTTAATAAAGCAATACTTGATGGTAAAATTAAAGCACTAAAGTATTGCTCAGGCTATATTGAGTTTTTAATTAACCCTACTCAAGAACAGTTCGACTATATTCAAGAAAATGGCTGGACATATAGTGAAAACTTCATTGAATTGAATGGCAGACTGTCAGCCCTCCTTAATGTAAAAAATCAGATAGAAAAGACCATTACTAACTTAGAAACAAAAAAAGCTCAATAGTAGTGCCGCAGTTGGCTACCTAACTAAAAAAACTTAAATTGAAGGTTCAACTTTTCATATATGAAAATACTTGAAATCAAAGTGCTGAAAGGCCCCAATTACTGGAGTGTGCGCCGCACCAAACTTATCCAGATGAAACTGGACCTGGAAGAAAAAGAGAATATGCCAACCAATAAGATTCCGGGGTTCAGGGAACGGTTGGAACAATTGCTTCCCTCCTTATATGAACATCGCTGCAGCGTGGGAGAACCGGGTGGTTTTTTTCAACGGGTGGATGAAGGCACCTGGATGGGGCATGTAGTGGAGCATATAGCTTTGGAGATTCAGACATTGGCCGGAATGGATACTGGTTTCGGAAGGACAAGAACTCCTGAAGGGGAAAAAGAAGGTGTATACTATGTGGTGTTCAGTTATATGGAAGAAGATGCCGGTGTATATGCGGCGAAAGCTGCAGTAAGAATTGCGCAAGCATTGATTGATGGAACTGCGTATGATCTGTCGGAAGATATTCAAAAAATGCGGGAGATCAGGGAAGACACACGGCTAGGGCCTTCCACGGGTTGCATTGTAGAAGAAGCAGCCAAAAGAGGAATCCCTTACATAAGATTGAATAAACAAAGTTTAGTGCAGCTCGGTTATGGAGTAAATCAAAAAAGAATAAGGGCCACTATTGCATCGACCACCGGGAATATTGCTGTTGACATTGCCTGTGACAAAGAAGAAACAAAGGCATTACTCGAGGCAGCAGAGATACCGGTTCCAAGAGGTACGGTAATAAGAACAGAAGCCGGCCTGGATGAAGCAATAGAAAAATTTGGTTACCCACTGGTGATAAAACCCATCGATGGCAATCATGGTAAAGGCAATACCACCAACATCACCAACAGGGAACAAGCAATCAAAGCATTTGAAGCAGCTAAAGCTTACAGCCGCAGTGTGATCGTAGAACGATTTATCACCGGTTACGATTTTCGCTGCCTGGTTATTAATTATAAATTTATTTGTGCTGCGTTGAGAACACCTGCTTCTGTTGTAGGAGATGGTGTACACAATATTCAATGGCTGATTGATGAAACCAATAAAGATCCCCGCCGTGGTTACGGGCATGAAAAAGTACTGACACAAATCACCATTGACCAGTTCACTCAAAAGATGCTGGATGATGCAGGTATTACGCTAGAACATATTCCTGCAAAGGGTGAAAGGGTTTTACTAAAACCTACTGCTAATCTTTCTACTGGCGGCACCTCGACAGATGTAACAGATGAAGTACATCCGGCGAATATCTTCATGTTTGAACGTATTGCCAAGATCATCGGGCTTGACATATGCGGTATTGATGTAATGGCCACAGATTTAAGAACTCCTGTTGCCGAAAATGGGGGAGCCATCCTTGAAGTAAATGCAGCACCCGGTTTCCGTATGCATATAGAACCGGCTGAAGGTTTACCCAGGAATGTGGCTGAACCTGTTGTTGATATGCTGTTTCCAAAGGGCAGTGCAGGAAGAATTCCCATCATTGCTATTACAGGAACAAACGGAAAAACAACCACTACAAGGCTGACAGCACATATAGCTAAAAGTGCCGGCAAAAAAGTTGGATATACCACTTCTGATGGTGTGTACATCCAGAATCAGCTGATGATGAAAGGAGATTGTACTGGTCCCATTTCATCAGCCTTTGTATTGAAGGATCCGACTGTTGATTTTGCAGTACTGGAATGTGCAAGGGGGGGTATTTTAAAAGCAGGATTGGCTTTTCAAAATTGCGAAGTGGCGGTGGTGACCAATGTAGCTGCCGATCATATTGGTTTGGGTGGCATCAACAGTGTGGAGGCAATGGCAAAAGTAAAAGCCGTTGTTCCCGAAACTGTTTTTCCACATGGGTATGCAGTACTTAATGCAGATGATGATCTTGTATATAAAATGAAGTATGACCTGAAATGCAATATCGCCTTATTCAGTATGGATGAAACCAATCCAAGAATAAAACAACATTGCAATGATAATGGTCTTGCCTGTGTGTATGAGAACGGCTATGTAACTATAATGAAAGGAAACTGGAAGATAAGAGTACTGCCAGCCAGGGACATCCCCCTGACTTATGAAGCCAAAGCCGTGCATAATATCAATAACTGTTTACCGGCTGTTCTTTCTGCTTATTTATTCCGTGATATTACCATTGATGATATACGCATCGGGCTGCAAACATTTATTCCGAGTGAGAGCCTGACACCAGGTCGCCTGAATTTTTTCCATTTCAAGAACTTTACCATGCTCGCAGATTTTGCGCATAACCCGCATGGCTTAAAGTTGCTTTGTGATTTTGTCAGCAAACTGGACTACCCGGCAAAAATTGGAATTATCAGCGGTACCGGCGACCGCCGGGATGAAGACATCCGTGAACTAGGAGAAATTTCCGCTACTTATTTTGATGAAATCATTATCAGATGCGATAAGAACCTGAGAGGAAGAACAGCAGACGAGATCATTGATTTGCTGAAAGAAGGTATCAATAAAGTAAATCCTTCTATACCTGTGCTGACTATTCCTAACGAAGACCAGGCCCTGGATCATATATATGAAAATCATAAACTCGGTGCCCTGTATACTATTATGTGCGATGTGGTGGCAAGGGCATTAGATAAGATTAAAGAGCTAAAAGTAAGGGAAGAAAAAGAAGGAGTTAAAGCGCCACAAACAATATAATTTCTTTCAAAAACCATTTGGGAGAAAAGGCATATAGCCCTATTTTTGCACTCCAATTGAAAATTGGAACAGGATTGACCCATGGTGTAATGGTAGCACTACTGATTTTGGTTCAGTCAGTTAAGGTTCGAATCCTTATGGGTCAACTAAAGCCCCGCTTAACGGCGGGGTTTTGTCATTTTAAAAGGGAAATACAGGTCGCAAGGCTTGATTTCCAGTCTTTCAGCCGAATGCCGAAGACATCATGGATCTTACTTTTATCCAATACTGAATAAGCCGGTCTTTTTGCAGGTGTAGGATACTGAGAGGTGGGAATGGGATTGATTTTACAATTGCCTCCACTTAATCCTTTTATTGCTACGGCAAAATCGTACCAACTGATGATCCCTTCATTACTGTAGTGATAAATACCCGGCTGCCATTTACCTGATGAGATGATCCGGAGGATAGCATCTGCCAGGTCAGCAGCATATGTGGGAGAACCTACCTGGTCACTCACTACATTTAATTCTTCTCTTTCACTCATCAATTTGAGCATGGTCTTCACAAAGTTTTTTCCAAATTCAGAATACACCCATGAAGTGCGGATGATGATGGCCTCCGGATTGAATTGCAAGGCTTCCTTCTCCCCTTTCAATTTAGAAGCTCCATATACTGATTGCGGATTTACCTGTGAATCTTCTTTATAGGGTGTGGTAGCGGTTCCGTCAAATACATAATCAGTGGAAACATGAATGAAACGGGTTTGGTATTCTTTACAAACTGCAGCCAGGACTCCTACCGCTTCTGCATTCACCTGGAAAGCCAACTCCTTTTCAGATTCGGCTTTATCAACAGCCGTATAAGCGGCACAGTTGATCAGGTATTGGGGATGATATCCTTTAAAAAAATTGCGTACCAGTTCGAAATGATGAATAGGCAGATCTTCCCTGGATAAAAAAATAAATTCAAACTGGGGGAAAGAAGCTTCCAGTTGTTTTAGCTCTTTGCCTAATTGTCCGTTAGAACCTGTAACAAGTATTTTTGGTTTCATTGTCATCAGCTGGCGAATACAAAACTATTTCTACAATCTGCCAGTGTGGGCAATACCTTGTCCTTATCAGAAACAATGGCTTCTTCTGCCGGTATTTTCCAGTCGATACTCAACTCGGGATCATTATAGATAATACCGCCTTCGCTTTCCTTATTATAAAAACCATCGCATTTATATAATACTTCTGCCCTCTCACTTAACACAGAGAATCCATGTGCAAATCCTTTGGGAATCAACAACTGTCTTTTGTTTTTAGCAGACAGGACCTTGCTAAAACTTTTTCCATAGGTAGGCGATCCCTTACGGATATCCACCACTACATCCAGTATCTTCCCTCTGAGTGCTCTCACCAATTTGGTTTGGTCATGCGGCGGAAGCTGGTAATGTAATCCCCTGATCACTCCGTAGCATGATGACGACTGATTATCCTGCACCCAGTGAATATTAATTCCCTGTTGCTGAAATGTTTTCTCACTGTAGGATTCAAAGAAAAAACCACGACTGTCTTCAAATACAGCAGGTTCATATACAAAAAGTCCGGGAAAGTCTGTTTTAATGAATGGCATATTATAAACTCCAGTAGGTTCGGTTAAAAATTTTATTACGGTATATACCTTTCAAGTCAGCCACCATCGCATGTGGTTTAGTTATGCTGGAAAAATAATTCTCATCAAGATCTTTATACTGTTTATGTGGGACCGGTATAATGACCGCATCATAGTCATTGGCTACTTTCTCCACCAGTCCAAATCCATATTCATGTTCCAGTTCTTTTGAATCAGCATGCGGGTCTTCCACTTCCACATTCACATAAAATTCCTTTAAGGCATTAACCACATCACTTACTTTGGAGTTGCGGATATCACTCACATCTTCCTTAAATGTGGCTCCCTTGATAAGCACTTTGGCAGATTTAACATCACCGCTGTTCCTGATTATATGCTGTATTACTTTTTTGGCCACATACTTACCCATATTATCATTGATGCTTCTTCCTGATAATATCACTTCTGAATGATAGCCCAGCTCTTTTGCCTTATAGGTAAGATAATACGGATCCACACCGATACAATGACCTCCCACCAGGCCCGGCTGAAATTTTAGAAAATTCCATTTTGTACCTGCTGCTTCCAATACTTCATAGGTATTTATATTCATCCTGTCGAAGATCAGCGACAGTTCATTCATCAATGCAATGTTGAGGTCCCTTTGCGTATTTTCAATGATCTTGGCTGCTTCGGCCACTTTGATTGACGAAGCCCGGTGTACCCCGGCTTTTACCACTAACTCGTATGTTTTTGCTATTTCTTCCAGCGATTCAGTATCACATCCCGACACAACTTTTACAATTGTGGCCAGGGTATGATTTTTATCTCCCGGATTGATCCGCTCCGGTGAATAACCCAGTTTGAAATCAATAACATTCTTTAATCCAGATAATTTTTCAATGATAGGTAAACAATCTTCTTCTGTACAACCGGGATAAACTGTTGATTCAAATACAACGTAGTCTCCTTTTTTAATCACCTTTCCAACTGTTTCAGAAGCTCTTTGTACCGGAGTAAGATCCGGAACATTATGATCATCTACAGGGGTGGGTACAGCCACGATAAAGAATTTTGCTTCCCGCAATACATCCAATGAATCTGTAAAAGTTATATCGCAATGCTCAAAAGCTTCCTTTTCCAGTTCATTACTGGGGTCAATTCCGTTTTTCATCATCTCAATCCGCCTGGCACTGATGTCAAAACCGATGACAGATATTTTCTTAGCGAATTCTAATGCGATGGGAAGTCCTACATAACCCAGCCCGATTACGGCCAATTTTACTTTTTTGTCAATTAGTTCCTGGTACATTTTTCAGTAAGGTTTAATAGATAAATGAAATATGCTGCTTATTTATTGATATACTCCAGCACTTTTGAAGTGATGAAATGCAATTGTTCTTCATCCATTTCTGTATGAATAGGTAATGAAATAACCCGCTGCGTTAGCCAATCTGTTACCGGCATTACCTGTGATGCAGTATTGAACTGCTCAAACATCTTCTGCTTATGGCCGGGCACCGGGTAATATATCATAGAAGGCACCTGTTGCTCAGCAAGAAACTGGTTCAAGCCGTCACGGTCAACACCTTCCAATACCAAAGTATATTGGTGAAACACATGATGTGAATAAGGCGCCCTATAAGGTGTTTTAATTTTTTCATTACCGGCAAACGCTTTATCATAAAAATCTGCCGCCTTTCTTCTTGCCACAATATACTCATCAAGGTGTTTCAGTTTGATATCAAGGATTGCAGCCTGTATGGTATCCAGCCGGCTGTTGCATCCCACCACGTCATGATAATATCTCTTGCTTTGGCCATGGTTAGCAATCATCCTTAACCGATCAGCCAGTTCATCGTCATTGGTAAAGATGGCACCCCCATCACCAAATGCTCCTAAATTTTTAGAGGGATAGAAAGAAGTACACCCAATATGACCAATGGCCCCTGTTTTCATTTTTGATCCGTCAGAAAAAGTATAATCACACCCGATAGCCTGTGCATTATCTTCTATCACATAGAGGTTATGCTTTTTGGCAATTGCCATAATCTCTTCCATTTTTGCGGCATGTCCGTACAGGTGAACAGGAACAATGGCTTTTGTTTTGGATGTTAATGCCTTTTCTATTGCCGCTGGATCAATGCAAAAAGTTTGGGGATCTACTTCCACAAATACCGGCTTCAGCCTTAGAAGTGCTATTACTTCTGTGGTGGCGATATAAGTAAACGAAGGAGTAATTACTTCATCGCCGGGTTGCAATCCCAGTGCCATCATAGCGATCTGCAGCGCATCTGTCCCGTTGGCACAGGGAATGGTATGTTTTACACCGATATAATTAGACAGGTTATTGGCAAAATTCTGGACTGGCTTACCGTTGATAAAAGCCGAACTTTCCATCACCTCAATGACAGCTTTGTCTATTTCAGCCTTAATATTGTGATACTGGGTCCGGGTATCAACCATTTGAATCTGCCTCATAAATGGGTTTACACTGGTTAAAGTGTCGCAAAAATAGTAAAATAAGGCAAGTTTGCACTATTGCCTTTACTTTTGTTACCAATTCAATTACAGCGATTTGGCCGTCTTTTTCTACAATATTTTTCTTTGGCTCTTCCGTGCAGGCACATATATAGCCTCTCTCTTCAACCCAAAGGCCAATAAATGGGTAAAGGGAAGAAAAAATATTTTTAGCAGGCTGGAGGAAGCCATCCCGGTTAATGAAAAAATAATATGGATGCACTGTGCCTCCCTGGGAGAATTTGAACAGGGAAGACCTTTGCTTGAAAATATCAAAAATCAATACCCGGCTTACAAAATCCTCCTGACGTTCTTCTCCCCTTCCGGGTATGAAATACAAAGGAATTATCATGGTGCTGACTGGGTGTTTTATTTACCCATGGATAGCCCGGGGAATGCCCGCCGGTTTCTTGAAATAGTGCATCCTTCACTGGTGATCTTTGTAAAATATGAGTTCTGGTACTACTATCTCAAGAAAATAAAATACAGGAATATTCCTTTGCTCCTTGTATCCGCATTATTCAGAAAAGATATGTCTTTCTTTAAGTGGTATGGGGGATTGCAACGAAAAATGCTGTCAAGATTCGATCATCTTTTTGTACAAAACAAAGAATCGAAAGAATTGGTCAATGCCATCGGCCTGTCAGGTATTTGTACCGTTTCAGGCGACACCCGGTTTGACAGGGTAATTGAAATCGCAGAAAAATTTGAACCTATACCCGGTATCAGTGAATTTATCGGAAATACAAAAGCCATCATTGCCGGCAGTACATGGCCCGAAGATGAAGAAGTTTTGAAAAATGCTTTTTTAGCACTGGATGACCCTTCTCTCAGCCTTATTATTGCCCCGCATGAAATAAATGAAAAACACCTGGAAGATATTTGCCGTTTAATCCCATCAGCGATAAGGTTCTCTTTATTTTCTAATGCAATACCTTCTTCAAAAGTGCTGATCATTGATAATGTGGGTATGCTCTCCAGGCTATATAAATATGGCTGGATTACTTATGTAGGCGGCGGTTTGAAAAATAATGGGGTGCATAATGTGCTCGAAGCAGCAGTGTATAATAAGATTGTGTTCTTCGGCCCCCATTATCATAAATACAATGAGGCTGTCGGTTTGGTAAAATCAGGCGGGGGGTTGTCATTTGCAGATGAGAAGAAAGATGGCAATATGCTGAAGCTGCTGATCGAAGCATTATTGACAGATGAGAATGAATTTGAGTTCAGGAGTAAAGCTTCAGGAGAATTTGTACGATCACACAAAGGAGCTTCTCAAAAGATCCTTCATTTTATTCAGGAGAAACGTCTCTTAACCAACTGATCGAAATGCTGAACTGTATTAGTGCTGCTGTCCCAACCAAGTTTTACTTTTAACTCACGGCTGATCCAATATTCAGCTTCTGCATAAATATTAAAATTATTGATCGTTTTAATACTCCTCTCGTACATATTTTCATCGCCTCTGAAAAGTTCGTTGATGAACAAAAAACGATCGTTGATACCAACAGCTTTCCGGAGATCTTTCACAGGTGCTTCCTTTAACACCTCCATCAATTCTGTTTTGCCTTGTTTCAGTTTATCATTTAGTGATTCTGATTGCCCGGTGGTATCATTCACCTCTCTGTCTTTTACCTGGTGTGATAAAGTGGGTATCTCTGTCATCGGATCAAACACCATATCCAGCTGGCCATTCTTCTGTACCACCGATACTGAGCCTTTATCCACTAATACTGTCTCCCTGACCTCCCTGGTTTCTTTTCCCTCTTGTGTTGTTTGCTTTTCTACAGGGCGGGGTGCATATTTTTCATATGGGGCAGAAGCAGGAATTTCCGTAATTGCACTTACAGTACTTGCTGAAGCAGGCAATACTACGGCTACTTTGGCCGTACCCAAACCCTGGGGAGCAGAAGATTTTACCTTCGTCAATTCAAATTGCAATAACTGAACCGTGCCAAGCAATAAGGATGGATCAGCTTTGTGTTCAAATTGTTCCTTTAATTTATTGATAAGGATTTCTATTCGTTCCATTCATTTATATTTGACGTCAGCAAAAATTGAGACCCTTTAAAGTTACAAACAGTTTGCCAATAAAATCAATCACTTAACGTCATAATAAATCTTAACAATGTTTATTGAGCCAAATACAAGCGGGGAACGCCGGGGCAGCATAGAAGTGATATGCGGGTCTATGTTCAGCGGTAAAACAGAAGAGCTGATCCGCCGCCTGAAAAGAGTAAAGATTGCCAACCAAAAAGTGGAGATATTCAAACCAGCCATTGATGTGCGGTATGATGAAGTAAAGATCGTTTCACATGATACCAATGCCATTCAGTCTACTCCCATTGACAACTCTCAGAAGATACTGCTGATGGCCGGCGACGTGGATGTTATTGGTATTGATGAAGCACAGTTTTTTGATGCAGAGATCGCTAATGTTTGTGATGAGCTGGCTTTCCGCGGTATCAGGGTTATTGTGGCAGGGCTTGATATGGATTATCTTGGAAATCCTTTTGGTCAAATGCCCTTTATTATGGCCAAAGCAGACTATGTAACCAAACTCCATGCAATATGTATGCGCTGCGGAAGTATTGCCAACTACTCTTACCGTAAAATCCCTAATGAGGACCAGGTAATGCTTGGCGCTACGGATGTGTATGAACCAAGGTGCAGAAAATGTTATCATGATAAATAGAAAAAGCGCCGGACGGCGCTTTTTCTATTTATAGTAATTCTGTTTTTATTGTCTCGCTTTCCCCTTGATCTTTGTTTTTCCTTTCATATCAATGACAATGCTGTTGGTGGCGGCTGTAATATCCATTTCCATATCAGCATTTACCACCAGTCCTGTTTTACTGTCAACAATAAGGGTGCCTTTTTGATTACCCTTTAATTTTACCTCTTCTTCTGTAGTAACAATCACAGATTTTTCTTCCAGTGTTACCATATCACCTTCAATATCAGTAACGGTGTAGGTCGAGGCAAAATTGCCGTTCAACCCGCTACCAACAGCCGTTGTTTTCTCCCAGCTATCCCCCACTTTTACTTCCTTATTGGGAAAAATATACAATACCCTTTCAAATTGCTCTCTTATTATTTTATCGTTGAACTGCTGATCAAACTGTGATTTCATTTTTTTTCTTGCTTCAGCTTTCTCTTCAGCATCCAGTCCCATTGATGATATGATCGACTCGGCCATTTCTTTAAATCCGTTTACTTCCAGCACTTTTCCTTCTGCATTTACCTTCATGGAAAATTGCTGCCCCTTGATAGCGCTGAACAGGCGGTTTACCATTTCAAAAGGATCCTTTATCTCTCCTTTCATATCAACCGGCTCATCTGTATCCACATCAATTTTCATCCCCATCATATCCATTTTCATTTTAAAGCGGTCATATTTTGTTTGCACCGTCTTTATGTTGCCGTCATCCTCTTTTACATCCATAGAATAATAAGTAGTCATCCCGATTTTAGTCGGTGTACCCATTATTTCCTGGTCCAGGTTAATGTCCATTTCATAATCATATCCTTTACCCTTCTCAAAATTAAATTTCAGCATTTTGGAAGTAGTGGCAGACTTGGTAGACTGGCAGGATTGTAAACCCGCAATAACGCTGAAACCCGCAACGGCAACAGCGATCATTAAAAATTTAATATTCTTCATTTACTTTTTTTGGCAAATTAGAACAATAAACTAAGACGGAAACTACCGGTAAGTAGTATTTTTGCCCCCAAATAATTTTATAAGCTCCTTTCGCCATATACTAACGCTGCTCAAAAAAGACCTGCTGCTTGAAATAAGACAGCAATACAGTTTTTATGGTATTCTACTATATATTGGCGCCACTATTTTCGTATTATTCATGGCTATTGAGGAGCCAGAAAGCAAGGTTTGGAACGGGCTTTTTTGGGTGATACAGCTGTTCATTTGTATAAACGCCGTGGCAAAAAGTTTTTTACAGGAGAACCGGGGCCGGATGCTTTACTTTTATTCCATTGTAAGCCCGACGGTATTTGTTATAGCCAAACTTCTTTTCAATTCTCTGTTAATGCTGGTGATGAGCCTGCTGAGCCTGCTGCTGTTTACTCTTTTTTTGGGCAACCCTATGGAAAAGGCTGGACAGTTCATTGGTCTCGTATTACTTGGCGGTTGGAGCCTGAGCCTTGTCTTTAGTTTTCTTGCGGCCATTGCGGCAAAGGCACAACAGAATGCCGCCATCATGGCCGTATTAGGTTTTCCTATAATCATTCCGCAACTTATTTTATTAATGCGGCTTTCCAATGCCGCTTTTGCACCACTACTCACTATTCCGACGACAACGGTATTATTATTGATTGCATTGGATGCCATGATCATATTACTGGCCGTTATTCTCTTCCCATTCTTGTGGAAAGACTGATCAGTCTTGTGTTTTTAGTACATACTATATAAAAAGAATTTTTATTCCCGTTTAGTGGCATCACCTTAATTTTGCCACACTTTACCCGGCCATATATCTTCCTGGCCAAAATGATGACCGACGCTAAAAACTATATGCACAAGTCCTGGTGGAAAATAGCAAGTATTGTCTTGCTTGGTTACACTGTTGTGGCTGGTTTCCTGGGAGAGGTTCCAAGACTGCCACTATTGCAGGAAACTATACGGAACCTGTATTTCCATGTCTGCATGTGGTTTGCCATGATGATCCTGTTTACCGTCTCAGTGGTGAATGCTGTTCGTTATCTCCGGACCTTCAACCTGAAGTATGATATTTATGCCCGGCATTTTGCGGTTGTAGCTATTGTTTTTGGGTTGCTTGGCTATTTAACCGGGGCTATCTGGGCTTCCTATACCTGGGCCGACCCAAATAAACCTGCTTATAATTCTTTCAGCACTATAGCAAGAGACCCAAAGCTTATAGGTGCTGCCATCGCATTGCTGGTATACTTTGCTTACCTCATACTGCGGGATTCAATACAGGATATTGATAAAAAAGCAAGGATAAGTGCCGTGTATAACATTTTTGCTTACGCTATTTTATTTCCTTCCATCTGGATATTACCGAGAATCTTACCCAGCCTTCACCCGGGCAATGAAGATAACCCTGCGCTGGATGTTAAAAATGATATCAGCGGATCTATGAGAATAGTGTTTTACCCGGCCGTTATCGGATGGACCTTACTGGGAGTATGGATCGCTACATTAAAGATCCGTTTCACTTTACTGAAAGAAAAAAAGATGCTATCATGAATAGTACTAAAAAAATAACCGCTTTGCTGGCAACATTTTTTTTATCCTTTATCACTTTTGCACAGGATAAAAAAACAGAGATGGCCGATATGATGAAAGAAAACGGCCGCATTTATGTGGTGGTGGCGGTGGTGCTTACGATTCTCATCGGGCTTATTTTATACATGGTACGGTTGGACAAAAAAATAAGCAGGCTGGAAAAGGAAAACTGATTTACTGCAGGGATATGGTTTATTATTATTATGCCTCCGTATCCCTTTTCGCTATAACGATTGCTAAAA
Organism: Chitinophagaceae bacterium; assembly: GCA_016786885.1. Classification (GTDB taxonomy): domain Bacteria; phylum Bacteroidota; class Bacteroidia; order Chitinophagales; family Chitinophagaceae; genus JJ008. The sequence goes on from JAEUVO010000082.1 coordinate 116,901, forward strand.
CTTAAAAAAGAAATCATGTCAGACAATTACAGTTTTTTT
>JAEUVO010000089.1 GCA_016786885.1 Chitinophagaceae bacterium
GTGCAGCAAATTGCACGGTTTTTTTTGTCTTTAACCTTTCGTTAAATATTTTCGCCACATACTAAAATTCATGAATATGAGAAAAACAGCAGCTCTGCTACTGGCGGTAAGCTTATTTTCCGTCCAGTTTTTATGGGCCCAAACAAAAACCGTAGTTGGAAAAGTAACTGATGCAAGCGGCGCCCCCCTGGCGAATGCATCGATTACAGTAAAAGGATCCCGGAGTGGTACAGCTTCGGGTGCAGATGGAACATTTTCGCTTTCTGTACCAGACAATGCAAAAACATTGGTTATTTCGGCCATTGGCTTCGAAACACAGGAAGTTACTATTACAGGGTCTTCTCTTTCCATTTCACTTAAGGAAGGGGATAGCCGCAGTATGGATGAAGTGATCGTGGTTGGTTATGGTACAAAAATCAAAAAAGACCTCACAGGTAATATTGCCCGGGTAAAGGGATCCGAAATTGCCAATACTCCGGTTGCCAATTTTACACAAGCTCTTCAAGGCCGTGCAGCCGGTGTCTTTGTTGAATCTCAAAATGGTAAAGTGGGAGAAGGTATTAAAGTAAGAATTCGTGGTGCCGGTTCTATCAGTGCTTCTAACTCTCCGCTATATGTAGTGGATGGTGTGCCTATCAACAGCGACCCTAATTCTGGTAACTCTCTTGCTGATATTAATTTCAATGATATTGAAACATTCGACATCTTAAAAGATGCCTCTGCTGCCGCTATATATGGTTCGAGGGCTGCTAATGGAGTGGTGTTGATTACTACAAAAAAAGGTCGTGCAGGAAAAACCCAGCTGAATGTCAATATGCAATATGGCACTAATAAGCCAACTGGATATCGTGGATTTTTAGATGCTAAAGAATTTGTAGATCTTCTCCGGGAAGCTGCTATTAATAGTGACAATATTGAAGGTGTTGATCCGTTGGATCCTGCACAATACCCCGGTTCCTGGTTACAATTTGCTGAAAACAGGCTGACCCGGTACTCAGGCTTTTCAGATTGGAGAACACTTCAGACAAATACCAATTGGGAAAAACTGGCTTTTAATGAAGATTCAAAAACAAAGCTGATTGATGTAAGCGCTTCTGGCGGTACCGATAAGACCCGCTTTTTCGTCAGCGGTGGTTTCAATGATCAGGATGGTATATTATTCGGAAATAATTTTCAGCGTATATCAGGCCGTTTTAATCTTGATCATGAGGCAAGCAGCAAAGTAAAGCTAGGATTTAACCTAAGTGTTGCAAGAACAATTGCTAATCGGGTGGCTGATGATAATGAGTTTTATACTCCTATGCAGATCGTAGCACTTGCTCCTATCACCCCTGTCAGAAACCAGGCTGGTGTTTTATACGATCGTCCTACAACAACGTATTACAACCCCCTGATTGAATTAGAAGATTCCCGCTATACTTCAACAGTATTTCGCAATATCGGAGGGCTTTATTTTAATTATAAGATTACACAGGGTCTTGTATTTAAATCAGAGTTTGGAGTAGATATTCAAAACCAAAGCGATGACCGTTTTTATGGTGCCAGAACTATTATTGGCCAATCAACTAACGGTTATGGTGAGGCCACATGGTTTAGGAGATTTAACTATAATACTAACAACTATCTGAATTACACAAAAATATTTGGTGGCGTGCATGACCTGGATGCTACAGCCGGTATGTCTTTTCAAAGCTTTACTACTGATTTATCTTTTGTATCCGGAGAAGATTTTCCTGTTGATGCATTGAAAAAACTTGCCAGTGCCGGACGTATTACAGGCGGTTCTACTTCAACAAGCGAATCCGCCATACTCTCTTACTTTGCAAGGGCCAACTATAAGTATAATAACAAGTACCTGCTTTCAGTAAGTGGTCGTATAGATGGTTCATCAAGATTTGGTAAGGAAAATAAATATGGATTCTTCCCTGCAGCTTCAGCTGGATGGATATTAAGCGAAGAAGATTTCCTCCGCAACTCAAAACTGATTAGCTTTCTTAAGTTAAGGGGTAGTTATGGCTTGACAGGTAACGATGCCGGTTTTGGAGATTTTGCTCAGCTAGGATTATGGGGTGCTGCAAAATACAATAACGTATCGGGCCTTGTACCTACTCAGCTTGCCAATCCAGAACTAAAGTGGGAAAAATCAGCACAGACTGATATTGGTATTGATTTCGGTCTATTTAATAATCGTCTGACAGGTGAACTGGATTACTATGTTCGGAATACCAGAGATCTGATCTATAATGTTCCGGTTCCTGGAACTACTGGATTTGCCACACAAACAGTGAATATTGGTTCGATGCAGAATAAGGGATTTGAAATTGTGCTGAACTCTGTAAATGTGAATAGCCGTGATTTTAAATGGAATTCTAGTCTGAATGTATCTAAGAACAAGAATAAAATCACCAAGCTTGATGGAGATCAGACACTCATACCTGGTAATGATGGCCGCTACCTGAATTCACTGATCGTTGGAGAAGGTATTGGTGTTTTCTATGGTCCTAAGTTTGCGGGAGCCGACCCTGCAAACGGAGATGCTCTTTATTATCTTTCTGATGGAAAAACTACCACTAATGATTATAATGATGCAGGAGACTTTGTAGTAGGTGACCCCAACCCGGATTGGATCGCCGGATTGAATAACAATTTCAGCTATAAGGGTATTGAGTTGGGAGTATTATTCCAGGGAGTATTTGGTAACCAGATTATGAATGGTGCTGGTGGTTTTATGTCTGCCAGTTTTGACTGGTTCGATAATCAAACCAGAGACCAATTAGACCGTTGGCAGCAACCTGGCGATATCACTAATGTTCCTCAACTTCGTTTAGGATATGGAAATGGAATTGGTGCCTCCAGCCGCTACATTGAAAATGGCTCTTATGTAAGGTTGAAGAATATTACCTTGGCATATAACCTCAATAGTAAGGTATTGAGTAAATTGAAGATTCGTTCAGCCAGGTTTTATGTAACTGGCGTTAACCTTGCCACCTTCACAAAGTATACAGGATGGGATCCGGAAGTAAATACTGACTATCGTGCGGGCAACCGTAACCAGGGTAGCGATTTCTATGCTGCTCCACAGATCAAGTCATTAACATTCGGTATTAACCTCGGGTTCTAAAAAACTAAAATGAAAATCATTATGAAAAAATATATTTCCATAGTAACGATACTGGCAGTGCTTGTATCCTCCTGTGCAAAAAAGCTGGATCTTCTTCCCCAGCAAAGTGTGGCGGAAGAAGTAGCACTTAGTTCTGATGCCAATGTTAAAAAAGTACTCAACGGCGCTTATGATGCTATTAGCAGTGGTAACTTATATGGCGGAAATGTTTTTCTCTTTTCCGAATTATTAGCTGCTAACGATGAAATACGCTGGGAAGGAACATTTAATCAACCCCGTGAAGTATGGTTAAAATCCATGCTTACAACTAATAGTTTTGTAAGAGATATATGGTTAAATGCATATACTACCATTAATATCTCGAACAATATTCTGAGTGCCATTAATGTAGTAAATACGGCTGATCAAAACAGGGTGAAAGGGGAAGCTTTATTCATCCGGGCAGCTATGTATTTCGAACTGGTTAAATTTTATGCTAAACCGTATAGTGCAGGTTCAGTTACAACAGCACCCGGAGTTCCACTTGTTTTGACACCTACAAGGGGAATTGATCAGTCATCATTTGTACCAAGAAGCACAGTAGAGCAAGTCTATACACAGATATTAGCTGATCTGAATGAAGCGGAAGGTTTATTGCCAAATACCAATACTGTATACGCAACAAAACCAGCTGCAGCAGCTTTGCTGTCAAGAGTATATCTGCAAATGGAACGTTTTGGAGATGCAAGGGATGCGGCCAACAGGGCTATTACTGTTGCTACAGCCAATGGGAAAAGCCTGGCTGGTACTTACGCTGCAGCGTTTAACAATTCTGCAAATTCAGTGGAATATTTGTTTGCCATTCAGGTTAGTGCTCAAGACGGGGCTAACAATATGCATTTGTATTGGTCTATTCCTGCTTATGGTGGTCGTGATGGCGATGTTTCTATACAAGCTAGCCACCTGGCTTTATACAGTGCTGGCGATGCCAGGCTGGCATTGTTCTATGTTGGAGCTGGTGATACCAGAAGTGGAAAATGGCAACAACAATACAAAGTCCTTCCAATAATACGTCTGGCAGAAATGTATCTTACAAGAGCTGAGGCTAACTTCAGAGCGGGTACTACTGTTGGGGATAGCCCTCTTAATGATGTAAACAGGATCAGGAACAGGGCAGGTTTAACTTCCCTTGGAGCTGTAACACTTGCGAATATTCTTGCTGAAAGAAAATTGGAGTTAGCTCATGAAGGTCATGCTGTGCATGATCTGAAAAGATTAAGGCTTAGTGCAGATGGGTTTGCTTATAATGCCAACGAAATGGTATTGCCTATACCTCAGAGAGAAATAGATGCTTCTGCCGGCACTCTTGTTCAAAATGATGGATACTAAAGATATTTGCTTGTGAGAAAAAGAAAACCCCGGTTAATCCGGGGTTTTTTAATGAGTTAGTTTATTAACGCCTTACAATTTTATTTCCTCATCATGCTGGTCAAAGAATTTATATTCAGTAAGATGATAGTTACTGTCTTGCTCCAACCTTGTTTTTTGCCCGAACTTTCTTTTCCATTTTGCCATCTTGGTGCTCCATGGCCAGCCTTTTGTAAGATAAGAGAACAAAATAGGGTGAACAACCAGTTTAAGGTTGCCATTCTTGTGCGTAATGAGATAACTTAAGTTCTTTTCTATTTCGTCTTCCAGCAACAAAGTCGATGAGATTTTTCCGGTACCATTACAACTTGGGCAAACTTCCTGTGTGTTAATATTCATCTCTGGCTTCATCCGCTGGCGGGTGATTTGCATCAGGCCAAATTTGGAAATAGGAAGCACTGCATGTTTGGCCCTGTCAGCTGCCATGAACTCTTCCATTCTTTCCATTAGTTTTCTTTTATTGTCGGGCAACTTCATATCAATAAAGTCTACGACGATAATACCACCCAGATCTCTCAGGCGAAGCTGGCGGGCAATCTCTTCGGCAGCTTCCAGGTTTGTTTCCAGTGCGTTTTGTTCCTGGTTATTACTTACACTTTTATAACCGCTGTTTACATCTATTACATGCAGGGCTTCTGTATGCTCAATGATA
>JAEUVO010000002.1 GCA_016786885.1 Chitinophagaceae bacterium
CAACTGCTTTTGTCAGATCACTCTTCCCTTCATTTTTGGCTACTATCAGGTGGTCGCAGTGAACTGTGGATGGCACAGCCACTTTTTTACGGCCTGTGGTATCAAACTGCAGTAAAGCCATTTGCGCCGTAGCATCCTGCATGGCTACCCTGTCCGGTGCAAAATCCACATAGGATTTACCGCGGGGAAAATCTTTGATCTCCACTCCTTCCCAAAGGTGGGAATACAGGATTTTCTCAGCCAGTGTAAGCGGACGGCCCAGGGCTTTACGGGCAGCATCAACTTTGGCAGGCATTTCAGCGTATGTTTTTTTGATGAGGTCTAAGTCAAATACCATGGGGAATGAACTTTAGAGATGAGTAAAATGAGTGGCAAAAGTACGAAAATCAGCTGTCTGAATAACTCCGGGTTGCCTCAATTGTTTAAATTTTCTAATTTAGAGCTATGAACAGATTCAAAGACTTTGTTGAATGGAATGCCTTTGGCGTTTGTTCTGCTATCGGCAACCGGCTGGGTATTGCCACAAGCAAGATCAGGCAATACTTTATGTATGCGTCTATCCTTACAATGGGCTCACCTATCATCATCTATATGGTACTTGCCTTCTTCAGAAATGTGAAGAAATATGTGATTGCGGCCAAAAGGAATCCCTGGTATTATTTATAACATCCGGTATAATTACTTCTACCTGGCCAAAATAAAAAATGCCGGCTGACCGGCATTTGAGTATCAGCATACAATAATAATCAGCAATTGTCTTTTTCAGCTTTCACTGTATTCCCCGGAAATAAGTACGGAAGCACCCTAACTGGTTTTGCCGGGCTTATCTTTTTTGTTTTGATAATAACAGCCCCGTTCTTTCCTTTTTCGCCATATAATACTTTTGCATTTTCTGCACCCAGCACATTCACTGATAAAATTTCAGCTGGCTTTAATTTATCGGAAGCTTCTTTTGTTGAAATGACATCATCAATTATGTATATTGGGTTAGCTACTTCCTTGACATTGGTTTGCTTTGTTGTCACTATAATGGCCCCGTTTTTTGCTTTTTCGCCATAGGCTGATGTGGCAGACTCTCCTTTCAGCACATCAACAGTAAGTATTTTCTCCGGCTGTAACATGGTTACCTCATAAGCTTTTACTTCTTTGCCATCAAGGATATAAATTATATTATCGGGAGTCATTTCAACTCCAAGAACTTTGATTACCGCTTCTTTATCAGGAGCTGCAGGAGGTGGGGGCGGTGCAGGTAGTTTGCCATACTTTGATTCAAAACTTTTTTTCTGTTCTGGTACGGATAAATCATACCTTTCTTTTGTTCCGTCTTTTAAGATCACGGTGGCAATCTCATTATTGATATTTACCGTACTCACATGTGCCGGAAGTTTCACCGGAGCCGTTGGGGCAGGTGGCGCTGGCGGAGCCGGATCAACCGCATCTACAGATAGTACTGGTGGTGCAGGTGGCTGTGGAATTTCACCATAAGTAGACTCAAATTTTTCTGCATTGGCATTCCATTCGGTGAGTAATAACCGTTTTACTTCTTTACCGGTTTTGTCTTTAATTACCAGCAGACATTCCCCTTTCTGGTCTTTTACATTTATTATGTAACCTTTACTGTTTGGAACAGTTACTTCAGGAACTGTATCATTGGGTTGGTAAATACCATTCATGTAGTTTTTGATTTGCGGTAAACGCCTAGCTACATTTTCATAACTCAGGCCCGATTCATCAGAAACATTACCCGCAATAGTTGAAAAAGATTCACCGCCATTTTTATCCAGTGCAAATAATTCTATAGTATGTCCGAATGCTTTATAGATTCCTTCATTATAAAAATTACCCCAATGTTCTGTTTGGCGCATTCCACTGTACCCATCTTTTGAAACTACCATATCAAACCGAAGCTCTTCATTACTAAAAGGTACATATAGTTTATAATATCCCCTTTCATCAGTAATAACAGTGGTGTTAGCCCTTTTACAAAATATGGAAACTCCTGATATTGGCTTCAATGTATTGACATCAACCACCAATCCCGCAACAACTACCTCATTTCCCTTTTTTGTTTTTACTGGTGAGGAAGAAGCTGTATCATTAAACCCGTTGCGAAAAGCTAGTAGAAGAATGGCTGTGGCAGGCAATAGGAACAAAAGCCGCAGCAATTGTGTTTTAGTACTTTTTATTTTGTTCATCATGGCTATACGTTTTTTAAGTGAAGAAAAATTAAACTGGGTTGCTATACTATATTGGTTATTACCTATTACTTTTAATAACAGGTATTGATATTCTTTTTTACTGATGCCGTTTTCAAGCACTTTATTATCAGCAATAAACTCAAGGTTCTGGCGAATTGATTTTTTCAGCATCCATGCAAAAGGGTTGTACCAGTTAAGCATACAGAGCAATTCCGCCCAAATAATATCCCGGCTGTGGCGTTGCTTTACATGTACAAACTCATGCCGTATAATTTTTTCCAATTCTTCTGCTGTATGTAATTGTTTATTGATAAAAATGGAATTACCAAATGAAAAAGGAATAATATTTTCATTAACCTGGTAAAGGATCAATCCATCTTTAGCCAGGGGAATTGCTTTTTTTATCATCCGTTGGAAAGAAATTAATTGCCATACCAATCTTATAAGCATACAACAAATACCCGTAATAAGGATAACGAGCAATACATTCCAGTATGAAAAAGAAGGATCGGGAGAAGATAAATTAACAGAAGTGCTTCTTGTTATAACAGGTACCCAATTAATGGCTTCTGTAGTGCCCAGGTTATTATCTTCCAGCCAGCCGGTAATGTTTATAAAAGGGATAAAAAAAGAAAGTAGTGTGTAACTGAGCAGGTACCAGCGGTTATGGGTATAAAAAGTAAGCTTACGTAAAATAAGGCTATAGAATAAATATACAACCGCCAGGCTGATGGATAACTTGATAAGATATATAATAATAAGAGGCATACAAATACTTTTAAGTTTAACTGTTTCCTTTTTCAATCATACTTATAATTTCCTTCAGTTCTTTAGCAGATAATTTTTTCTGTTCCACAAAGAAGTTTACAAGTTCTTTATATGAGTTATCAAAATACTCCTTTACCACCCCATTCATAAATTTATTTTTATAATCGTCTTCTGTAACGGCAGGCTTGTACAAATAAGCATTACCCAGCAGGCGACTGCTGAGATATCCTTTCTTCTCTAAATTTTTTATAGTAGATGCTACGGTTGTGTAAGGAATGGCTTCATCAAGGTATTCCATAAAGGCTTTCACATTGCCTTCGCCGGTATGCCAAACGGCCTGCATGGTTTCTTCTTCTGTATGAGTAAGTTTTTCCATTTCTACGAAATTTTCGTAAATCTACGAAAATTTCGTAGCACTCCAAATTTTTTTTTAATTAATCGTTACAGATAGCGAAGTAAACAGGTTATCGTTATTATAAAAGCGGAGTGTGTAGGTGCCTGCTGTTAATCCTTCTATCTTTCCGGTATTACTCGTAAAGTATAGTGCCTGTGCACATACAGGTTGCCCACAGGGAATGGAAGCTTCTGCATAAATATCGTAGGTCTTATCGCCCATTTTCTGAATATCATAACGGGAGAAGCTAAAACAAAGATTAGCCCCGTATGCCTCGGCCTGGAACTGTATGCCGGTTGCTACGCTTGAGTTGTTGGAGATAGTAATTTTGTTAAAAGCAAGGTCTGTTGTGCAAGTATCTTCCTTTCCTTTTTTGCAGGAGACAAGCAGCATTACTATTGTTGCTAATAAAACAGTTTTCATTTGCTTATTTTTCCTGGCTGACAATCACTGCTTACAAAGCGTTGCATCAAATCAGTTCTTTCAATTTTGCTACCACCACATCTACTTCTTCTTTTGTATTGTGTTTGCTGAAAGAAAAACGGACCGGCACCAGGTTTGGATTATTATTGAGTGCCCTGATCACATGACTTCCCACATCGGCCCCGCTACTGCAGGCACTGCCCCCTGAGACACATATACCCTGCATATCCAGGTTAAAGAGGATCATTTCTGACTTTTCAGTTTTGGGGAATGATGCATTAAGAACGGTGTACAAACATTTACCATTATAGTCTCCATTAAACTGCACACCTTTAATATGCTTCTGCAGTTGCTCAATCATGTATGTCTTCAATGACTGAATATAAGCACTGTCCTTCTCCATATTGGCATCGGCCAGTTCCAGTGCTTTTGCAAAACCAACAATTCCATACAGATTCTCAGTCCCCGCTCTCATATTTCTTTCCTGGCCCCCGCCATAGATCATCGGTTTAACTTTGATATTATCATTGATATATAATATACCAATTCCTTTTGGCCCGTGGAATTTATGACCGGCTCCCGTAGCAAAATGAAGCGGTTTGCTGCGGAGATCGATCTTGTAGTGACCTACCGTTTGTACTGTGTCTGAATGAAAAATGGCATTATATTTTTTACAGATCTCACCAGTTGCATTAATATCCAGCAGGTTGCCTATTTCATTATTGGCATGCATCAATGATACGAGGCAGCGTTCCTCATGATTTGCCAGCTGATCTTCAAGATCATTTAGATCCACATGCCCATCCGGGTGTATCTTAACAAAACTGCTCGTCACCACATCTTCATGATCAAAATGCTCCACAGCATGCAATACGGCATGATGCTCAATAGGTGAAGTGATGATATGGCGGCAGCCGAGGTCATGAATAGCCGATGCAACGGCCATATTATCACTTTCTGTTCCTCCACTGGTGAAAAATATTTCGCCTGGGTTTGCATTGAGAATTCTCGCTACCGTTTTGCGTGCCGTTTCAATAGCCAGTCGGCTTTCCCTTCCATATGAATATATAGAAGAAGGATTGCCGAAATATGAAGTCATATAAGGCATCATGGCATTCAGCACTTCTTTATCCAATGCAGTAGTAGCAGCGTTATCAAGATAAATACGGTTCATATATCTGTCTCCCGAAAAAGCTTTTTAATGCGGGCAAAGATAAGTAATAGGCATGGGGTGAATGTTTTCATCAGCTAAACTCTTTAATATCCCGCATCAGCTGCATGGCGATATTATTGGCCTTGGTCTCAAAATCACTTTCGGCATAAATGCGGATGATCGGCTCTGTATTAGATGTTCGCAAATGTACCCAGTCATTCTCAAATTCAATCTTAAGCCCGTCTTCTGTATTGATGGGGTTACTCTTGTACTTTATCCTGATCTTTTCAAAAATCCCTTTTACTTCCACTCCATTTTGCAGCTCTATCTTATTCTTCGAAATAAAATAATCAGGGTAAGTACTGCGCAATGATTTAATTCCTTTTTTATGACTTGCCAGGTGGCTTAAAAATAAACCAATGCCAATCAGTGCATCACGGCCATAATGAAAATCGGGAACGATGATACCGCCATTACCTTCTCCGCCTATCACAGCATTTACTTCTTTCATCTTCTTTACCACATTCACCTCTCCTACTGCCGATGGTGAGTACTCTCCCCCATGTTTCAGGGTTACTTCTTTCAGCGCCTTGGTGCTGCTCATATTACTCACCGTATTACCTTTTCGCTTACTCAACACATAATCAGCCACAGCCACCAGCGTATATTCTTCTCCAAACAGGGTACCGTCTTCATTTACAAAACAAAGCCTGTCAACATCTGGATCAACAGCAATACCCAAGTGGGCTTTCTGCTGTACCACTTCATTACACAACTGTGAGAGATGCTCTGGCAATGGCTCCGGGTTATGTGCAAATTTTCCATTCACTTCACCATTCAATACAATCACATCTGTCACACCCAATGCTTTTAATAATGCAGGTACATAAGTAGCACCGGTTGAGTTAATAGCATCCACCACCACTTTGAAATGCTGTTTGGCAATAGCTTTTGCATTTACCAATGGATATTTTAGGATGGTATCAATATGCTTTTGCAGATAACTATCATCAGTTGTTACCGTTCCTAACTTATCTACAGCTGCAAAGGAGAAATCCTCTTTAGCTGCCAATTCAAGTACATTTGCTCCTGTTTCAGCAGAAATAAACTCTCCTTCAGCATTAAGCAGTTTCAGTGCATTCCATTCCCTGGGGTTATGACTGGCGGTAAGAATGATACCTCCATCTGCGTTTTCCATTTTTACAGCTACTTCTACCGTAGGTGTGGTAGACAGACCAAGGTCAATCACATCAATACCCAAACCCATCAGCGTATTGACCACCAGTTGCTGTACCATGGCTCCGCTGATGCGGCCATCACGGCCAATAACGATCTTCGTTGTTTGCTTTCCTTCTGCTATGATAGTACCAAATGCTGCTGCAAATTTTACTACATCTACCGGGGTAAGATTTTCACCAGGTTTACCACCAATCGTACCTCTGATCCCGGATATACTTTTTATTAAAGCCACTATTATTTCATTTAGGGAGGCAAAAATACGTTTTTCATTTTCAATACGTTTTTAAACTGCATCCTTACATTTGTTATATGGCAGAGACCTCCTGGTATAAGAACTGGTTCAATTCCCCTTTTTATCACAAACTGTACTTCGAAAGAGATGAGAAAGAAGCTGAAGCCTTTATAAAAAGGCTGATCAGCTATTTGCATCCGGCTGCCGGGAGCCGGATGCTGGATGTAGCCTGCGGGAAGGGACGTCACAGCAAAACACTGGCTTCGCTTGGTTTTGCGGTCACAGGTATTGATATTTCTGCTGATAGTATCGCTTATGCCAAACAGTTCGAAAAAGATAACCTGGATTTTTATGTACATGATATGCGATTACCTTTTTGGGGCAACTACTTTCACTATGCCTTTAATTTCTTTACCAGTTTTGGTTATTTTAAGACAAGAAGAGAACATGATGATGCGATCCGCACAATTGCCAGAAGCCTGAAGCGGGATGGAATGTTTGTTATTGATTATTTGAATACACATTTTGCAGAAGAGCATCTTGTCTATAATGAATCCCGTGAAATCAGCGGTACTCAATATGGTATACATCGCTGGGATGACGATACCCATTTCTATAAAAAAATTACAGTTACAGACAACTCTTTAAAATCTCCGCTGGAGTTTACCGAGAAAGTTGCAAAATTCTCATTAGGCGACTTTACAGACATGCTAAGCTACCAGGGCCTGCAGGTACAGGAAGTATTTGGAGACTACCAGTTCAATGATTATGATGTAAAAACAACACCTCGCCTTATTATCATTGCATCAAAGGGAATAGTGTATAAAGAAGATAAAGAAAAAAGATTATACAGCGATGGAAGAAGGACCGATGTATTGACTTAATCATTCTTATTATTCATAATCAAATATTTTGCTGTTTCAAAAAAAGCATTGGTAAAATTGGACAACTCCCTTCTAATAGAATCCTGCTGTTGTTTGGTGTACATCAATGCCTGCAAACGAACAGGATTCAGTTGTTCGTCAGGAAAATTGATATTGCGGGAGAAATAAAAATCATCCGTTACCATACCAATACCACCGGCTGTGTTGGTAATAAAGGCATAATTATTTTTTTTAGCAGGATCTAATAAGTCCCTGCCAAGTGTTGTATTAGTGTAAGGTTGATGCAGCATTCCTGCAATAGTTGGCAATATATCTATCTGCGAAACTATTTCGCTTCTTCTTTGTGGTGGTAATAGTTGCGGAGCATAAAATAATAATGGCACATGTTCATCTGTCAGTCGTTGTTCTGTCCATGCCGCAGGATAAACAGCACTTGCATTACCTGCCAGGCCATGGTCTCCCACAAAAACAAAAATAGTGTTATGAAAATAAGTTTCAGCCTTTGCAGCTTCTATGAATTTTTTTATACAATAATCAAAATACCGGAACGCATTGAATTCTTCTAACGATTCAAAACCATAACGAAGCAATTCTTCATCTGTTACAAATGCATTTTTAAATTCAGCTGTATCCTGCAGCGGTACCATATAGGGCCGGTGGTTGCCCGATGTTTGGATAAAAGCAAAGAAGGGTTTGGTTTCTTTTGCAAGGATTTCATTCGCTTCCAGGAATAGATCTTTGTCACTGATTCCCCACACATTTATTTTAGGTGACTTAAAGCTGCCCTCGGTATGCATCTGCAAGCCATCAATATTTTTTAGTAATCCTTCAAAATTGTTGAACTCCGGGCTGCCACCTAAAAAATAATGCTTGCCATAGCCTTCAAAATTATCAACGATTGTATGTTGCTGAACGGCTAATGGATTACGGCTGGAAAATTTGAATAATTGTGCGTCCGGTATACCGGATAAAATAGCAAACAATCCTCTTGCTGTAGAAAAATGCGGTGTAAAACATCTTTCAAAAAAAATACCATCCTTACAAAGTGCATTAAAATGCGGGGTTGTGTTCAAAGGATTGCCACTCATACTGCTTTTATACATGCTGAACGATTCGCATTGCACCAGGATAATGTTCGGCCTGCTCTCCAATGAATTACTGCGGGGCGCAACCTCCCTTCGGTAAGAAAAATTATTGCTATCCGGTAATTGCATCCATCTTGCCATCAGCGGAAAAGCTTCTCTTGCTTTTTGTTCGTTGAAGACTGGTTTGCGCAGCTTCAGCGTTGAAAAAAAATTCTGAAGGGGGTTAATAGCTAAATATGATTTGAAACTATGCTTAAACTTAAAACTATCATTCCGGCTCAATGGTTCTAAGGAAAAAGAGCTGTGTATCAAAAAACCGAGAATGAATGCTGCTATAATAAAATATTTTCTCCGGTAAGGTATTTTCAACCCGTCCGTTCTATTAATTACCTGCCAGTGGCTGCGATGATACATCCAGCGAAACAATATGACAGCCACCACCAATCCTGTTACCATCAATACCATCGGGTAAGTTTGCCACATCATCTTAAGTGATATGCCCGGGTCTTCAGCAAAATTCATAGCTCCGGCGTCTAATCGTACACCATTATAAGAAAAACTACCAAAATCGGCTGCAAAAAAGACAAATACGATAAACGTAACAATCGCCAGGTACCATGTCCACCATTTCTTATTACGGGCAGAAGAAAACGGTGACAATCGCGGCACCATACTTATTAAAATTATTGGGAGTAATACCAATGCTATCCAGCGCAGATCATATTGAATACCCATCAAAAAAGCAGGTATTACGCCGCCAAACGAAATACCCGGTGGTTTAAAAGAGATAAAAGTAACCAACCGGAAAATGCTGAATATAACAAGGAATATAACCAGCAGGTTGGTAACCCATAGAATCGTTTTTGGTATTTTGAATCGGGACAGCATTAAGTTGGTCTCTTCAATCAAAGGTAAAAAAAGTACAAAAGAATAGAATAAAACCGGTTTCAGCAATTGCAACGGGTTTATTTAACAACTTTCCATCTGCAGTATTCAGAAGACTTACACTATTTTTGCAATAATGTTTTTTTTAGCAACTACCCTTTGGGAAAAACTACTACACCTCGACAAGGATATGTTCATTGTTATCAACAGCAAATGGACAAATCCGCTCTTTGATGTAATAATGCCATTTCTTCGTACACCCACATATTGGGTACCGCTTTACCTGTTTATGATTGTGTTTGTATTGCTCAATTATAAAGTAAAAGGGTTGTGGTGGATTGTTTTTTTCCTGGTAACTGTTGCATTAACGGATATGATAGGAACTAATGTTTTTAAATACAGTTTCCTGCGTACCCGCCCCTGCAATAATCCGGATCTTATTGGTCAATTAAAATTACTGGTAGCTTGCCCGTCAGGATATGGTTTTACATCCAATCATGCAGCCAATCATTTTGGCATGGCAACTTTTATTTTTTTTACATTCAGGTATCAATTTAAAAAA
>JAEUVO010000026.1 GCA_016786885.1 Chitinophagaceae bacterium
GCATTTACCACATAAAGCCCGAAAGGAAGTTTCTTTTTGTTCTCTTTCAATAACCTGGTTACTTCGGCTATCATAAAACCACCGATACGATTGTCAAATGCACGGCCGATATAATTGCCATTAGCCAGTTCGTCAAATCCATCCTGGTAAGTGACTACCGCACCGATATGAATACCCAAAGCTTCCACTTCTTTTTTATTTCTTGCCCCGCAATCAAGCCATAGATTATCAGTTCTTGGGATGGGTTCTTTCTGATCGGGGTTGCCGATACGGGTATGAATGGCAGGCCATCCGAATACAGCTTTTACCGGCCCCTTCTTTCCATGTATGATCACCCTTGAAGCAGGCGCTGTCTGGTGGTCTACACCGCCATTTCTTTTCAGGTAGATCAAACCATCGGCAGTGATATAATTTACAAACCAGCTGATCTCATCAGCATGGGCTTCTATCACCACTTTGAATTTATTATCCGGGTTGATGATACCTACGGCTGTGCCATAAGGATCCACATAGTGAGTATCGACATAGGGTTTCAGATAGTCTATCCATAGTTTCTGCCCCCAGGTTTCAAAACCTACTGGCGAAGCATTATTGATATAATTACGAAAGAACTCAAATGATTTATCTGTAATGACCGATTTCTTTGCTTTCACTGATTTTGCCATGCTTGCAGAATTAAATAATTATTGTCAAAATTAATTAAATACGGGCTATTAAAGTCAGCAGGGCAGAAAAGGCCATCAGCCCATCCAGTACAAAATAGTACAACATGTCGGTAAAATGAAAGGTAGCTATACGGTAAAGAAGTGCCAGTATGATACCGGGAATCAGCAGCAACACTATGTTGAGTACGCTGAAATCACAGGTTAGCAGGAAAAGAGTTGAAACAATAAAAATTCCCAGGGATAGGATAAAAAGGTATTTAATGTTTCTTTCGCTCAGGAAGGTTATCAGGCTTCGTATACCGGCAGCTTTATCATCATCCTTATCCCGGTAGTCGAATAAAATACATACAGCATACACAAGGAAATACCGGCTGATGATAAACAGCGTAAATGAAGGGTCCCATTCTCTGCCTGAGATAATTAATGGCAATACGGTGGTGACATAGGTCCATACGGCAGCAAGAAAGATGGTCTTCCCCAGGGCGGCCTTTCGCAGTTGACGCAGGAATCTGTTAGGGATTTTTGGGGCCGAATACAGAAAGGTGGCAATAGCTGCAGCCAGTAACCAGGGCCAATAGATCAATAAATAAGAGATATAAAAAGCTATTCCGGCAAGACCAATGAAAAAAAGCAAGCCATGAACATACCGGAATTTTTGTAACCAGTTTGTTCTGTCTGATGGCAGCATTGTTTCAGCTGAAAAATACCAATGAAAACTATAACTGCATAAAGTAGAAAAAAAGACAAAACCAATATAGCGAAGATTACCCGGGATATTAAGCAGTAACGAATAGACCTGGTGAGTCATGAGTATAGCGCAAAGGGCTATAAAAAGATTGCTATAGATAAAAAAGGATCCCCAGGCCCGTAGCAGTTTCAATCTTTGCTTATGGTTTTTTTAACCTGATAGGGTTTGATTCGCTGTAATTACTGCGATGACCGGCCTTGTCAATCAATATTAAACCAAAGGTAGCGGTGGTATCCCTTACGGAAACACCCGGTAGCGGTACAAGGTCAGGGTAATTATTGGTATTGTATTCAAAAGTCACTTCTATATCAGCTCTCCTGAGGTCAGAAGGAAGATTAAGGATGGAATAAGGGTAGCGAAATGTATCAGCTCTTACCACTATCGTATTATTGTACCATTTGTAAACTATATAAGCAGAATCAAGATCACCTTCATCGTCGGTGTATTTGGCTTTCATGTTGATAACATCGCCATTAAAAACTGTTTCCGGGCTTATTGATTTTACCTCTACCTGTGGTTCTGTTGTAAATGTATCTTTGTTACATGCAGTCACAATAACTACCAGGACAATGAGCACTAAAAGACTGTATTTCATGGCGAAATTTTAGATTTAAACAAATTTACAATTTTTAGGAACATAAAACGGGTATGCCGGATCAATGGAATCATAAAATTTTTGAAGCTCAGGAGTGTGATTTTAATAAACTTTCGCTGGAAGCATTTCAATACCAGTTCAGGAACAATACTGTTTACAACAGTTATGTAAAAGCCCTTGGTGTAAATCCTGCTATTGTAAATTCAGTTTCCCGGATCCCTTTTCTGCCTGTTACTTTCTTTAAAACTCATTCCGTAAAAACAGGTGACTTTGTTGCTGAAACCGTTTTTGAAAGTAGTGGTACTACGGGTAGTATCAACAGCAGTCACCCCGTGAAAGACCTGTTGCTATATAAAGAGAGTTTTACAAAAGGATTTGAGCTTTTTTATGGACCAGTGACAGACTGGTGTATCATCGGCCTGTTGCCTTCTTACCTGGAAAGGGAAAATTCTTCTCTTGTTTATATGGTGAATGAGCTGATACGGGAAAGTGCAGATCCCCGAAGCGGTTTTTATTTAACTGAGTTTGAAAAATTATCAGCGGTATTAAAAGAGGCAGAAGCAAGAAAGCAAAAAACTTTGCTGATAGGAGTTACGTTTGCCCTGCTTGATTTTGCTGAACTATCTCATTTGTCATTGCAACATACTGTTGTGATGGAAACGGGTGGAATGAAAGGCCGCCGGAAAGAAATGATAAGAGCAGAAGTACATGACCTGCTCAAAAAAGGATTTGGTATTAGTGCTGTTCATTCGGAGTATGGTATGACAGAGTTATTATCGCAAGCTTACTCGAAAGGGGAAGGTATTTTTAATGCTCCGCCCTGGATGAAGGTATTGGTAAGGGATGAGGAAGATCCTTTAGTGGTGAAGGAAACCGGCGCTGGTGTCATTAATATTATTGACCTGACAAATATTGATTCCTGTTGTTTTATTGCCACCGATGATGCAGGAAAAGTGTACCGGGATGGCAGTTTTGAAGTATTGGGCAGGATGGATGGCAGTGATCTGAGGGGTTGCAGCCTGATGGTATTGTAAAAAAGTTTTCCCGATTAGCCTGAAACTGATAAATTTGCAGCCCGCCTGAAAAAGCAGTTGCCCGGGTGGCGAAATTGGTAGACGCACCGTCTTCAGGTGGCGGCGCCGCGAGGTGTGCTGGTTCGAATCCAGTCCCGGGCACAAAGCCCTCAGTGATAGCTGAGGGCTTTTTTGTTTATCAGATTAGGTTAAACGCCGCATACTTCCACTAACTGTATTTAATTGTTATAACAAGGATCATGATCATCAAAAAAACTTTGGTTTGGGGATTAATAATCTCATTAACCGCTAAAATTTTGGAATAAGTGTTTACTTGTATTCTCTTTTTA
Source organism: Chitinophagaceae bacterium (assembly GCA_016786885.1). Lineage (GTDB taxonomy): Bacteria > Bacteroidota > Bacteroidia > Chitinophagales > Chitinophagaceae > JJ008. The sequence goes on from JAEUVO010000026.1 coordinate 3,372, forward strand.
AAAAAACGCAGATAACGGCAAATAGCAGCAAATACACGAACACTTTTCGTCGATTACATATAAAAAATATTCACATTGTATTATATATCGTATTTATTCTAACAGCTGTTTGGAATATTAATTTATATTAGGCGACTTGAAAATTTTTATTTCACAAAACCAAAGACATTATGAAAAAACTTGTACTGTTTATGCTCTCGTTTACCCTGGCGTATACGGTGATGGCACAGGAAGGAAATTACTGGTCTTCGAACAGTGATGCAGGAAAAATCATTACTGACAAAGCTGTGGCAAGACTATCTTTTCCTAAAGATTTCAAATTATTCAACCTGAATACTGATCCATTACGGCAGGAATTATTTTCAGTTGTAGGGAACCAGGCTTCCAGGCATTCAACTGTCATTTCATTACCGAATGCTGACGGTCAGATTGAGCAATTCGAAGTGGTTGAAGCTTCAAATTTTGAACCGGCTCTGCAGGCCCGGTTTCCGGAAATAAGAGCTTTTTCCGGCAGAGGAATCACAGATAAATCTGCAACGCTGAAACTAAGCATTTCTACGCAAGGCATACAAACAATGGTTTTCAGAACTGAAAAGGCAAATGAATTTATTGAAGCTTATTCAAAAGATCATACTGTATATGCGGTATTCAGATCTCAGAGAGCAAAAGGAGATTTGCCATGGACCTGTTCTACACCTGAGCAACGATTGGCCGCAGGTATTGATGCACAGGTTACCAACGTCGCTGTTACCGGCAGATCCGGTGGGAATCTAAAAACAATGAGGCTGGCCCAATCGATCACTGCTGAATACTCCAATTATTTCGGGGCCACCAGCTCGGCCCAGGTTTCATTGGTGCTTGCAGCTGTAAATGCCACACTAACCCGCTGTAATGGTGTTTATGAAAAAGATCTTGCCCTGCACCTTAACCTGGTTGCCAACACAACGGATGTTTTTTATTACAATCCATCCACAGACCCCTATTCTCCGGCTTCGCAAATGAGTCAGTGGAATTCCCAATTACAATCAACATTAACTTCTGTAATAGGGGAAGCTAATTATGATATTGGTCACCTGTTTGGCGCATCCGGCGGTGGTGGTAATGCTGGTTGTATTGGTTGTGTTTGTGTGAACGGTTCAAAAGGAAGTGGCATTACTTCGCCATTTGATGCTATACCACAGGGGGATAATTTCGATATCGACTATGTGGCACATGAAGTGGGCCATCAATTAGGTGCCAATCATACTTTTTCTATGAGTAGTGAAGGTACTGGTGTCAATAAAGAAGTAGGTTCCGGTATCACCATTATGGGTTATGCCGGTATTACCAGCCAGGATGTGGCGCCCCATTCTATCGACATTTTTCACCAGGCCTCTATTGCACAAATTCAGTCAAACCTGAATACAAAGACATGCCCGGTTACAACTACAATTGTTAATTCAACACCTGTTGTTTCAGCCGGCAGCAATTACACTATCCCAATCAGTACACCCTTTGCATTAACAGGCTCAGCAACAGATGCAGATGCCGGTGATGTACTAACTTATTGCTGGGAGCAAAATGATAATTCAACAACAACCGGGGCAAACAGTGTGGCATCACCCACAAAAACAACCGGTCCAAACTGGATTTCATTTAGCCCTACTACATCTCCAACAAGGTATTTTCCCAAATTAGCAACAATACTTGCGGGGTCAAATGTTTCCGGTCCTCTCCCCGGCGGTGATGCTGGTGCTAACACAGAAGCTTTAAGTTCCGTTTCAAGAACATTGAACTTCAGGTTGACAGTAAGGGATAATGCGCCATATAGTTCTACTGCACCAGTTTCTGTGGGGCAAACACAATTTGCTGATATGGTAGTGACTGTTTCAAATACCTCGGGTCCCTTTGCTGTTACTTCGCCTAATACAGCAGTAACATGGGCCGGCGGTTCATCACAAACAATAACATGGTCAGTAGCCAATACGACTGCTGCGCCTGTTAGTTGTGCCAATGTAAAAATTTCGATTTCTACTGATGGAGGAAATTCTTTCAGCACACTGGTTGCCAGTACTGCTAATGATGGCAGTGAAGCGGTAACTATTCCAGGTACTCAGACTACTACTGCAAGAGTGAAAATAGAAGCGGTTGGTAATATCTTCTTTGATATTTCTAATACTAATTTCACCATCAGTGCACCAGCAGTTTGTGGTGACCCGACTGGGTTAACTTCATCTGCAATTACAAATACATCGGCCACAGTAAGCTGGACTGCTGTTGCCAGTGCATTGTCTTATGATGTTGACTATAAAGCAACATCATCCGGTACATGGATCAATGCTGCGACAGCTACTACTTCTACTTCTGTAGCATTAGCAGGTTTAACACAAGGAACTGCCTATGATTGGAGGGTGAGAGCTACCTGCAGCGGAGGAAGCGGTAACTATGTACAGGCTCAGTTTACAACAACTGCTCCTTGTAATACACCAACCGGATTGACTTCATCTGCTATTACTGCATCATCAGCTACAGTAAGCTGGACCGCTGTAAGTGGAGCTGCATCGTACGATGTCGATTACAAGCTCAATTCATCAGGCACATGGACTAATGCTGCAACTGGAACAACAGGGACATCTGTAAATCTGAGTGGTCTTACTGCTTCATCTTTGTATGACTGGAGAGTAAGGGCCAATTGCGGTGCCAACGGCAGCAGTGGTTACAGCCAGGCTCAGTTTACTACAGGAACAGTTAGTACTTGTGCAACCGCTTTTGAACCGAACGAATCACTGGCTGCTGCAGCCACTATCTCTACCGGTGTTGCTAATTCAGCGGCCATCACCACAACAACTGATAATGATTATTTCAGGATTGTTACTACCAGTACAACCAATAATGTATTCAGTTTGGTTGGCCCGGGCGGTGTTGATTTCGATTTGTCTATTTACAATAGTGCTGGCACTCAAATCGGTTCTAGCACATCAAGTTCAGCAACAGAAACAGTAACATTGAATAGTCAGGCTGCAGGTACCTATTATATCAGGGTGTTTGGTTATAATGGCGCCAATAGTTCTACTTGTTACACTATTACTGCTACAGCTACTGTGGTAACCAGTTGTTCAAGTGTTTATGACGTTTCAACTAATGGAAGCATAAGCGGCGCTGCTACAATTCCATTTAATACTGATGTTAAGGGCCTGGTAAACCCATCCGGAGATAATGACTATTATAAATTTGTTATTACAACTGGTGGATCCATTACGATGACCTTAACTACATTACCTGCCAATTATCATTTACGGTTATTGAACAGTTCCGGCAGTACATTGCAAACATCAAGTAACAGTGGTACTACCAACGAAACAATTAACAGGACTGTTACTGCAGGTACATATTATGCACGGGTTTATCCCAGTAATAGTAATCAATGGAATGCAACAAATTGTTATACACTCAGGGTGGCCCTCGGTACAGCTACAAAAGGGGATGACCTTATCACGGCGAAACCAGTGATTGTCTTCCCGAACCCGGTGATAAAGACCATGAATGTATCAATCCCTGATATACAGGGAATGGCTGATATCCGTGTATTTGATATTTACGGAAAACTGGTGCAGCAAAAAAGCACCGGCCAGGCCAACACACAACTGGACCTTTCTTCATTACCATCAGGTATGTACCTGGTTAAAGTGATGAATGATGGCAAAGAGACTTCTATGAAAATTATTAAGCAATAGAAGGGTTGTTTGCTAAATAACAAAGGCCTTCCTGCAGGCAGGAAGGCCTTTGTATTAAAAGCTTACCTTATACACTTACATTAAAATCTCTCAAGGCATCATTCAGGCTTGTCTTCAGGTCAGTGCTGGGTTTACGCTGACCGATGATCAGTGCACATCCTACCCCATACTCACCCGCCGGAAATTTTTTAGTATAAGAACCGGGGATCACCACACTTCTGGCTGGAACCCTTCCTTTCATTTCCATTGGTTCGCCACTGCTTACATCAATGATCTTGGTGGATTGGGTAAGCACAACATTGGCGCCAAGCACAGCTTCTTTTTCTACAATAACACCTTCCACCACAATACAGCGGCTGCCGATAAAACAACCATCTTCAATAATAACCGGGCTGGCCTGCAATGGTTCCAGCACACCGCCAATACCCACACCACCACTCAGGTGAACTCCTTTTCCGATTTGTGCACAACTACCCACCGTAGCCCATGTATCTACCATCGTTCCTTCATCCACATATGCGCCGATATTAACATAGGAGGGCATCAGTACCACATTTTTTGCCAGGTATGCACCATACCTGGCCACTGCATGAGGAACGGCCCTTACGCCAAGCTCTTTATAATTTTTCTTCAGCAGCATTTTATCGTAAAATTCAAATGGCGCCAGATCCCATGTCTGCATCTGCTGGATACCGAAATACATCAATATGGCTTGTTTTACCCATTCATTTACCTGCCAGCCGGCATCAGTCGGGGCTGCTGTTCTTAAGCGGCCTTTATCCACCTCTTCTATAACCGCCCTTACCGCATCACTGTATTTATTGTCCTTTAGCAATTCACGGTTACCCCATGCTTCCAGTATCAGTTCTTTCATTTCTCAGATTTTGCTGCGAAGATAAATGAATGACTCAATGTGAAAATGACTCAGTTTCCGGGAAGTATTTAATATAAAAGGTTTCATTTTCAAATTGAGTTATTTTCACATTTTCAAATTGGAATATGAATATCGGGTTTGATGCAAAAAGAGCTTTTCACAATGGTACCGGCCTCGGACATTACAGCCGTACTCTTATCCGGTCTTTATCTGAGTATTACCCGGAACACCAATACTACCTCTTCAATCCTAAGCCATCTGCTGATTTTGAACTGAAAGGGGATAACCTGCATGAAATTTTGCCTGCCGGGTTATTGAATACACTATTTCGTTCTGCCTGGAGAAGCAGTTGGGTAAAAAGAGACCTGCAACGACTGAAGATTGATCTGTATCACGGATTAAGTCATGAGATACCGGTGGGCATCCATAAAACAGGAATCAGGTCAGTGGTTACTATTCATGACCTTATTCATGAACGATACCCGGAGCAATACAATGCCATCGATGTAAAAATTTACAGTAAAAAATTCCGGTATGCCTGTGAACATGCTGACAAAGTGATCGCCATAAGCGAACAAACCAGGAGAGATATAATAGAATTTTACAACACACCGAAAGAAAAGATCACAGTTTGTTACCAAAGTTGTAATCCAGCTTTTGGTAACAAAGTAAGTGAAGAGGAAAAGGCTGCAGTGAGAATATATTATTCACTGCCGGATCAATTCTTTCTTTATGTAGGTTCTGTCATCGAGAGGAAGAACCTGCTTAATATTTGTAAAGCCATGTTCCTGTTGCGCCATGAACTGGACATTCCGTTAGTGGTGATTGGTGACGGAGGAAAGTATAAACAGCAGGTCAAAGATTTTGTAATGCAGAATGACCTGGAAAGTAAAGTGATCTTTTTATCTGAAAATGAAAAAGCAAGATTATCACAGGCTTTTCGCTCTGCCACCGTATTCCCGGCCATTTACCAATCGGCCATCGCCATGGTCTATCCTTCTTTCTTTGAAGGATTTGGTATACCCGTACTGGAAGCTTTATGGAGCCGATTGCCGGTTATCACATCCAATGTTTCCTGTCTGCCGGAAGCAGGAGGGGAGGGAGCTTATTATGTAAACCCGGCAAGTGCAGAAGAAATAGCAGAGGGAATGAAAAAAATATATGCTGACAAAGTATTGGCAGCTTCCATGATAGAAAAAGGCTGGCAGCATGCGCAAATGTTTACTCAGCGAAAATGTGCAGACGCAGTAATGGATGTTTATAAAAGTATATGATAGATTTTGAAAAAGATATTGAGCAATGTTTGCAGGTACTGAAAAACGGTGGCTTGATCCTGTATCCTACTGACACAGTATGGGGAATAGGCTGTGATGCTACCAATGAAAAAGCAGTGGAGAAAGTGTACCGGTTAAAAAAACGTTCCGATGAAAAAGCAATGATCGTTTTGGCAGCGGATGAAAGAGAAGTACTGCAGCATGTGGCCGCTGCCGATCTCAGTGTATTTGATTACCTGCAGGAGGCAAAAAAACCAACAACTGTTATCTATGAGGGAGCTATCGGCCTTGCTGATAACCTTATCGGTGAGGACGGAAGCATTGCCATCCGGATATGTGAAGAACCTTTTTGCAAACACCTGATCAAACGTTTCAGGAAACCTATTGTGTCCACGTCGGCCAATATCTCCGGGGAACCGACTGCAAAAATATTTTCAGCGATCAGTGAAGAAATAAAAAAAGCTGTTGACTATATCGTTCAATACCGGCAGGATGATACAAAGCTTGCCGAACCTTCTGCTGTGATCAAATGGGAGAACGGGAAGATCATTGTAGTAAGGGATTAACTGCTATAGCCATATTTTTTATTCATCATCAGCCAGCCGGCTTAATAACAGTCCTGTCTTTTCACTTTTCACCCCATTATCTTCTAATATCTTTTCTATTTCTTTTATGAAATAGCTGGCTGATTCTTTATTAAGGGAAAAATTTACAGCAGATGGTTTTTTGTATTGTTCATAAAGTTGTGCCGCCATGCTTTCCAGCAATGATAAGGCTTTATCTTTCTGGCCTGTTTTGAGAAGTACTGTGCTGATATTGAGTGTGGCAAATGGGAGCAGAGTGCCGGGATTGTCAAAAAAGCTCACCGCCTTCATTGCCCATTTTCCTGCCGTTTCTTTCATCCCTTTCGCAAGATAATGGTCAGCAACAGTTGCATAGAGGTCCATGATGGCTGCATCAAAATTATTGGCTGCCGTAATAGTTGATTTGTAGAAAGAGAAAGTGGGTACAAGATTTTTGTCGAGGAATTCTTCAGTCTTTTGCACGGATATATCAGAAGGCACTGTTGTGTTCTCCGTCAGTGGCAGTAAACGGTATAGCAGCCCTTCCTGTTGTAAGCTTGCCGTAAACAGATCCTGTTTTGCCGTGAAATATATGGGTCTTGTATAGATATTAGTATTGATAATATCAAGCATGATGATATCATTGGTGAGTACATAATCTTCCAGGTTACATTGGATCGTATTGCCCAGGCCGGGCTGATTACTCATTTTGCTGAACCGGGCCGGGTCTGTTTGCAAAATGATCTTTTTGCAGGGATAGGTAGCATTGAAAGATACATCATTGTCACTGGGGTATTTATTTTCCTGTATTATTTTGATGAAATCACCCATTGACATTGTCTCAATTTCTTCTTCACCGGTTTTTGCCCGGAAAGAGGAATACTCAAATAATTTATTGGCAAATGTTTTAGTTGTTGTGGAAAAGGGCAGTTTATTTTCTGTTTTAAAAAGATGTAACCAGGGAACAAAACCTATCAGGCTCAGGTTAATGACGATCACATCTTCCCGGTAGTGCTGTTTTCGTTGTGCGTACCACAGCGGGTACGTATCGTTATCGCCAAAAGTAAAAAGGATTGCATTGGGTTCACAGCCGGAAAGATAGTTTTTGGCCAATGCCATTATCGTTTCATCCTGCGGTATCTGGTCAAGGTATTCGTTAGCTAATTGGTTGTTCCGGCACATCAGCATTTGCATATAACCATGCATGGTCTCGTTGAAAACTTTCATGCCTGAATTCCCAACAAGTGTTATATATGCGGGATCAACAGCCTGCAGCCGTTTAAAAGTGGCGATCGATTTGTCAAGGTATTTTTTTACCATGGCAATTCTTGCCGGTGAAGGTATTTCCAGACCTCCCAGGGGTCGTTGTAATGAATCATTACCATCATCTGCTCCTCCCTGCTGGTACCATAAATATTTGGTGGAATACGAAGAGTAAGCCCGGGCCAGCCCTTCCAGTAATGTATCGGCAGTACCGGTATATGTTCCAAAATCACGGATCATATCCGCAGCCCATGCATTATAACCGAAATACCGGCATCTTTCATAACCATAGTTATTGAACGAGACATTAGCGCCAAGATATTCATCTATCTTCCCTTGTGCCGTTTCTTCATTAGCCTCATGCATGTGTGTAAGTGGCCTGTATTTATTATCTGTAGCCGACCAGAACAATTGTTCACTTTTTATACTGTCGTTCTTCGCCCTGTCAACAATATCAACATACCACCCGTCTTTTCTTTTAGCAAACAGGATCCATTCTATATAATCTTCCGGCTCAAAACTGTATTGATGGAAGAATTTTTTCAGTATTTCCGGGTAAGAGGGAAAAGGTGCCTGGCCGTAAAAAACAAAAGGAATGAGCAGGAAGGCTAGGAGCATATAACGGCATTTATTGAACATGATGCTGGTATTTTAATTGAAAGTACAAAAACAATTGTTTTACCCGCAAGCCATAACTTTGGCGCTTTATGGATATACGCTGCACAAAAACAGAACTGTTGCTGCTAGGCAAAGTAGCCAAAGCTGCAGAAAAACTAGGGGTGGAAACCTACCTCATAGGCGGCTTTGTGCGGGATAAGCTGCTGGACAGGGAAACTAAGGATGCGGATTTTGTTTGTGTGGGTGATGCGATTGAACTGGCAAAAGAAACGGCAAAACAATTTACCCCCGTGCCGCAGGTTGATTATTTTAAAAATTTTGGTACTGCACATTGTAAGGTAGACGGTGATTTCGATATCGAATTTGTCGGTGCCAGAAAGGAAAGTTATCATATCGATTCCCGCAAACCGGAAGTGGAACCCGGAACAATTGAAGATGACCAGAACCGGAGGGACTTTACTATAAATGCGCTGGCAATTAGTCTGAACAAAGAAAACTATGGTCAGCTGATCGATCCATTTAATGGGGTAAAGGACCTGGAAGATAAGATCATCCGTACACCATTAGCGCCTGCTCAAACTTTCAGTGATGATCCGCTGCGGATGATGCGGGGAATCCGCTTTGCCACACAATTGGGTTTTACTATTGAAGAAAGAACATGGCGGGGTATCATCGATAATGCTCACCGAATAAAAATAATTTCACAGGAACGTATCACCGATGAGCTGAATAAGATAGTGGCTGCTCCCAAACCATCTGTTGGGTTTGATCTATTATATAAAAGTGGTTTGCTGCAATTCATTTTTCCTCAAATGGTGGACCTGGCCGGTGCTGAGTACAAAGACGGGTTGGGGCATAAGGATAATTTCTATCATACCTTACAGGTATTGGACAACCTTTCTGCCAATTCAAACGATCTCTGGTTGCGCTGGGCTGCTATTTTGCATGATATTGCCAAACCTGCTACCAAACGTTTTGAAGAAGGGCATGGCTGGACCTTTCACGGGCATGAAGTGGTGGGAGGGAGAATGGTGCCGAAAATTTTTACCAAACTGAAACTGCCGCTGAATGAAAAAATGCGGTTTGTAAAAAAGATGGTGGAACTGCATCTGCGCCCTATCAGTCTTACCAAAGAAAATATAACGGATTCAGCCATCCGCCGTTTGTTATTTGATGCCGGTGACGATTTTGATTCGCTGATGTTGCTTTGCAATGCAGATATCACTTCTAAGAATAAACAGAAAGTAAAACGTTTTCTCGAAAACTTTCAGTTAGTAAAGAAAAGATGTAAGGAAGTGGAGGAAAAAGATCATGTACGCAACTGGCAGCCGCCTATTAGCGGTGAACTGATCATGGAAACATTCAGCTTGTCACCTTCAAGACCCGTGGGTATCATAAAAGATGCATTAAAAGATGCTATGCTGGATGGTATTATCCCCAACACCTACGAAGCTGCTTATGCTTTTATGCTGGAGAAAGCGAAAGAACTGGGTTTACAGCCGGTAAAAAAGTAGTGTATCAGATTACAATAGAATAATGGCCGCAGAGAGCCACTGAGAAAAGGAGGTGCACAGAGATTTTGGTATTTCTCTTTGGCCTGTCTTCAAAAATCATATACTATAAATATCTCTGCTATGGCAATGGTCAATAAGCCTTAAATTTGTGGTATGGCAATTTTAAAATTCAGGGTCTATTTCGAAGAAGATGAAAGTGTATACCGGGATGTGGTGATACGTCATTCACAAACATTCAAAAACCTGCATGAAGCAATTCTGAAGTCGTACGAATTTGACAGCAAGCACCAGGCAACATTCTTCCGCAGTAATGATCACTGGCAGCGTGGCCGGGAGATATCGCTGGAAAAATATGACCAGGAATATAAAGTGGCGCCACTGATCATGGCCGATACGGTTATCAGTTCAGAAATAAAGATCCCTAACCAGCGGTTTGTTTATCTCTATGATTTTAACCGCAACTGGAATTTCCTGCTGGAGCTGATCAATGTATCCAAAGAAGAGAACCCGAAGATCAGTTACCCGTCCGTATCAAGAACAGAAGGCATTGCCCCAAGCCAGTATGGTACCAAAGGATTGCTGGGAGAAAAATTTGCTGATATTGAAGAAAAATATGACCTCACACAGGCCGGTGATGGTTTTGGTGTGAAGGATGATGAAGGAGAAGATGTTAGCCTCGGCGAAGAAGGAGTGGCCGGGGAAGAAGAAGTGTGATTGTATAATTTTTTTTGTGATAAGAAAATAACTACCCTGGCTTCATGCCGGGGTTTTAATTGACAGGATGCCGGTATCAAACAATAAAACAGTTATCATCGTTGCAGGCCCGACTGCAGTTGGCAAAACAGCTGTGGCCATACAGCTGGCACTGCATTATAAGACCGAAATTATTTCTGCTGACAGCCGCCAGTGTTTTAAAGAATTGAATATCGGTGTGGCAAGACCTTTAGTTGAAGAACTGCAACAGGTAAAACATCATTTCATTGCTTCCCACAGCATACAGGAGGAAGTAACAGCGGCCACATTTGAAGAATATGCCTTGAAAAAAGTAAATGAATTGTTTCAGCAGCATGATGTGGTGGTAATGGTGGGCGGAACCGGTTTGTACATCAAAGCATTTTGTGAAGGACTGGATGCCATACCCGCCATTGACCCGGCCATAAGACAACAGGTGATAAAGGGTTTTGAAGAAAAGGGATTATCCTGGCTGCAGGAACAATTGCGGCAGAAAGATCCTTTATTCCATGAAAAGGGAGAAATGCAAAACCCGCAGCGGATGATGCGGGCACTGGAAGTGGCAGAAGCTACGGGGCAAAGTATTTTTTCTTTTCGGAAAAAAGAAAAGGTGCAGAGGGATTTCAATATCCTGAAAGCAGGACTGGATATACCAAAGGAACAACTGCACCAGCACATACATACCCGGGTGGATAAGATGATCGCCGCAGGATTAGTTGATGAAGTAAGATCATTAATGCCTTACCGGCAGCTGAATGCTTTGCAAACGGTGGGCTATGCTGAGCTGTTTGAATACTTTGATGGAAAAATATCTCTGGAAAAAACCATTGAACAAATAAAGACCAATACCCGCCAGTATGCCAAGCGGCAACTGACCTGGTTCAGGAAAGATGCCGCCATTCAATGGTTTACCCAACAGCAGGTGGGGGAGATGATTGAATGGATAGAGAGTAGAATATAAGAGTTTTCGTATAATGATGCTACCTGTAGCTTTTCTATGTTGGGCCCAGGCCATCCCTTAATAAGATTGACATACTGATTGCATAAAAGATAACTGATAAGAACAAGGCAAGTAAAAGCCCGGTTAGTATTCTATAAATTTTTTTTGACTTTCCATACTTCCAGGTAAGCGGAACAGTTATAAATGGAGTTACAAAAATTGCATACCAAAAAATTTGCCCTATCGTGTCAAGCATACCATTTTATTCAATTTTAATAAATTCAGTTTACCACACATTAATTTTTATAGATCCGCACCCAGTCTATGTCAAATGAAGCCGGAAGCATTGAAGTTTTAGGTTGATACCTGTGTCCTTCCAGGCTCAGTATTACATGTCTTGGCATCGTAGAGAAACTAGTATTGGGACAATTCCAGGTGCAAACCAACCGATCGTCAAAATAAAATCTGAGCTGACCATTTATCCTGGCTAGTCCATATATATGATAGTCTGAACTCATATCTTTTTTATAGTCAAATATGTTTCCGTTAAAATCAACATGTTTGTAATTTCCGGTACTATCCTTATCCCAAGTAAATAAATTCATGTGCATTTCATTTTTCTGGAAATACTCAATTATGTCTATTTCCGGGTTGGGATTTCTTACAACTTCAGGCCATGACTGAAGCCAGATGGCGCTGCAAACATTTGCCGTATCAGCTAATAATTTAGCCCTGACCCTTATCAGGCTTGGTTCAGCCGGTAGCTCAAATTTTGATTCAACTGCGCCAATAGTAAATTCTTTGTCTTTAAATTTTTCGCTTTTTGCTGTCAGGTGCAAATTACCGTTGCTTACCGTGATGTTTTCATTTTTAAATGCAAAGTCCCCGGAAACATCATACCACAGGCCCATTTGCCATTTTGCAGTATCCAGGCTTTTGGAACTAAACTCGTCTCCGGCGCCCTTTAGTAGTTTCCATGATTTTACATTCAGAATACTATCATGATTTGTGTGTAAGCCTTTTGAGTGTTGGTTTTCTGCAGCATAAATGTTTAGGCCAAATGAAATAGCCGCAATAAAAAGCAATAAAGTATTGATGACTTTCATGTCGTCAAATTAATATTTTTTATGTTTATAAGACTGGATGTAACAAATTCATGGAGAAATGAATCTTGGCCGAAATGAATAAATCATAATCATGGTTACCACTCTCTCCATTCTTCTGTCAGGTCGGTATTATCAGTAATACTAAAACCGGTTAACCGTACAGCCCGGTGAATATAATCCACTAACTCCTCCCTTTCCAGTGTTTCAATAAAACTTTCATGCTTATCGTTCAGTTTATTGATATTATTTACCACTTTTTTGATAGTTGCATACACGGCATTGGCCTTTAGTTGTTCTGCTGCCGTAGCAAGGTTAGCGGTAAATCCAGCAAGCAAGGTTTCCGTGTCTTTAATATTCTGAGCTGTAAACATATCATCACCTTCTGCCTTTCTCTTTTTCCATTTTTTAGTAGGGAGTTGGGTATTCAGTTTTGCTAACTGCTTTGGATCGATTGCATGTATATTCTTATTTTGTTCCTTTAAGGATTTAGCCAGCTGTTTTCTTCTTTTATAACTGAGCTCAAGTGGCTTCACCCTCATCCAGATCAGTTTGTCGGTTTTATCAAACGCTGTAAAAATGTAATAAAGATCTGAGTAGAAACCCAGGTAAGGCCCATAGCCTCCTGTACTGGAATCTGAAGGCCGGATATTCAATTTTTCTTTTACCGTTTCAGGTTTGTCGCCATAGACAAGGTTCCATGGCAGTGTATAAGGTTGTTTGACAGCATCCTTTTTCTCACCAAAGTATACTTCTTCCAAAAAGGCTTCTTCATAGCTTTTAGAATAGGCTTTTTGATGCGGCCCGTAATCACAAAAGAAATTGTTCTTTGCCCTGAAGACAAGCGACAATCTCAATTTTGCTGATTCATAAGTGCGCCAGCACACCAGCATTTTTTCTTTCCGTGAAGGGATATGCAGCTCTTTGAATAACTGTTTTATCTCCGGGCTTAATTCTGAATAACCAAACAGATTGAAGAGATTTTGTGGGTTCATTTGGATAGGTTTAATTAATAAGGACGTTATATTGTTTTTTTCGACGAGTCCCTCTGCCAAGTTATAGTTATATCTGGTCTTATTCGGAAGGAGACTCGCCTGGGGAGAAGATAGTTTTCCGTTGGATATTACACAGTTCATGTTGTGTGCTGTTTTTACTCGTCGTTTTCAATCAGGCGTCTATGATAATTTATTTGTCCTAAATGATATGTTAAGTGTGTAGTCAAATGTACTAACAAATATCCTGTTGAAGTTTTATAGTCAAACACCAAAATTGGGTATTCGGTTTCCAAAAGATTTTCATCGAAATTGTCCAATGTTTCATTAATGATTTCAATTGTATTTTCAATCTTTTGAATTAGTTCTTGTCTTGGGACATTTTTTAAAGAAAATTCTAACTCCCGATTTCTTATATATTCTGTCTTGCCTAACTCTTTGCCAATGTAGGTGCTTAAATTACCAACTAAATGCAAACAAAGATTACCTGCTGAATTATTTATTTGTCCCTTAATTTTCCAAAGATCATCTTCGTTAATATATTGTTCAATTTCATTTCTTAATCGCTTTAAATCTCTGTTAAACAATATTTTTAAGGTTTCTTTCAACATAGTTATAAAATAAATTGTCCTTCTAAAACTATTACTGCCTCGCCTAAAATACAAACGTTGTCTTGTAAAAATTCTGTACTCATTGTTCCTGTTCTTAATGAAGATTGATAAGCATTCAATTTTCTTTTGTTCAATTTTGTTGCCCAATACTTTGTCAAGAACGTTTGAATGCCTCCTGTCACAGGATCTTCATTAGTTCCAGCCCAAGGCCAAAAATACCTGTAATGAAAATCAAAACTTTCGCTGTCTGAAATAGCCGTAACTAAAACACCGTTTATTCCAGAGTATGAATTTATCAATGCTGTAAAATTGGGTTTCAAATTTGCCAACTCAGACGCACTTTTTATTTCAAGTAAAATTATTTTATTTTTAGGGCTGTATCTTTTATTTACAATTTCAGAAATTCCAAGAGCGTCTAACATTTGTTGAGGCATTTCAATTTCTTCTGTGTCATAAACAGGAAATTGCATTTTTATTTTGTTCTCTATTTTCTCAACAAATAGCTCGACATTGTTACAGTTGATAAATTTTATGCTGTCAAATGAAGTCGTTTCGAAAAGAATTTTTGATGAAGCTAATGTGGCGTGTCCACACAAAGGAATTTCAATCTTTGGAGTAAAAAATCTTATGCTATAAGTGTTGTCGCTGATTTGTTTTATAAAGGCAGTTTCAGAAAAGCCAATTTCGGTTGCAATTTTTTGCATTGTGTCAACTTCTAATACTGTATCGGGAAGACAAACTGCTGCCGGGTTTCCTTTAAATTTTTCTCTTGTAAAAGAGTCAACGAAATATGTTTTCATTTTTTGAAATTTTCTATGAGTTTAGAGCTGTGTCAAAGTAGCACACAACTCTGTAATTTACTCAACTTCTTATACATTTTTCCATTGGTAATCATCAAGAATTTGTACAAGTATTTATTGCAGTTGTCTTTTGTACAACTGCACTGCATTTTCAAATCCCAGGTACAGCGCATCACAGATAAGGGCATGGCCAATACTTACTTCATCCAGCCAGGGTATTTGTTGTTTAAAGTATTGGAGGTTTTGCAGGTCAAGGTCATGGCCTGCATTTAAACCAAGTCCCAGCTCCTTTGCTTTTTGCGCAGCAGCCACATAAGGCGCCACGGCCTGTTGTTTGTTGCCCGCAGCAAATTGTTTCGCATAGCCTTCGGTGTATAGTTCTATCCTGTCGGTACCGGTGGCGGCAGCGCCTTCCACCATTTTAATATCCGGGTCCACAAATATGCTGACACGGATACCGGCTTTTTTAAACACAGCTATTATGTTTTGCAGGTAATCTTTGTTCTTTATAGTGTCCCAGCCATGGTCGCTGGTAAGCTGGCCAAGTGCATCCGGCACCAGTGTTACCTGGTCGGGTTTTGTTTCCAGTACCAGGTCAACAAATTTTTGTTCCGTACAATTGCCTTCAATATTGAACTCAGTCCCGATAGCTATCGGGATGATCTTTTTTATCTGCCGCACATCCTCATAGCGTATATGCCGTTCATCAGGCCGGGGATGTACGGTTACCCCATCTGCCCCGAAACGTTGTGCATCGATGGCGGCTTTTACCACATCAGGATTATTGCCGCCTCTTGAATTGCGCAGGGTGGCAAATTTGTTGATATTCACCGAAAGCTTTGTCATCTTTCAAAGATAGTAAACTGCCTGTCCTTCTTACACAAACGGGTGATTTGTATATCCGGATCATCTTTCTATTTTTATAGAAAATTATCCCATAATGAAAAAAACCATTCTGCTCCTGGTATTCGCTTTCCTCGTTGCACTTGCCTACGGGCAACCATTTAACCTGGACTCGGCGATCAACCCGGTTGAGCTGAAACTGCTTCCTTTTAATCCCAAAGACAAGGCAAGAGAACTGGAGAAAGGAAAGATGAACATTACCCGTGTCACACAGGTAAAAGACACCCTCTATTATTTTGTACAGGGTGCCAGCATCTATTCGCCGGTGTATGTAGGTGTTACTTCTCTTGATCCTGCCAATAAAATAAATGTACGGCTGCATAAGATGAACTGGAAGAATGCCAGCCGCAGCGGCAGTACTGATGAGAAAGGACAATGGAGTGAAAAATTTAAAACCGAGAATGATTTTGGCATCATGGTGATACCGCAAAGCAAACCGGCAAAATATACCTTGCTGGTGTGGGTAGGGGATGAGGCCAAGATTGAACTGCCGCCAGTGATAGATGAGAACAAAGGAGAGGGTAGTACATCAGGAAAAAGTGGCGGCGGTATGTCGCAGTCAACTATTTTGTATATCATCATCGCCGTACTGGTGGTGGTTGTAGCATTTTTATTTTTAAAACGCAAAAACAGTAAGTCATGAAATATATCCGACAGATCATATTGCCTGTTCTTTTTCTTTTTGTAACGGCTGGTGCTGTAAAAGCACAACCGGGTGTGGATGAAATTGACCAGGCCACCGAACAAACCCTGCAGATACTGGAACAACTGCTGGGAAATATGGAAGGTTTTGAAGAAGGAGTGGCGCCGGCTTTTGAAGCTTTTCGCAATGGAATGGGAATAGTAAGAGACGGGCTGGAATTTTATAATTCTATGCAGGCGCTGGACAATAACGAATGTGTGCCTGATTTTTCTACTCCGGCTGAAGCGATGATGCCAACCGGCTGTGCCGGAAATGAAGGCTGTGCCGGTTGCTACAGGGAATCTATCGGCAGGCTGAACACTGTTCGCAAAAGCCTGGCCCGTATGCGCTGCATCTATACCAATACCAAAAAATTTACTGATGCCGCTATTTCTTTTGGCGATAATGTATCCGGCATTCATGGAGTGATGGGGATTGCCTGGCAAAATGAAAGACGTGGTATTGAGCAGTCGTTAAGAGATTTTGAAAGGACCTACGATAATAAATACAAAGCCTTAATGGAATCTATGCAGGTAGCCCTGAATGGCATCAGTGCCTGTGAAGCAAAATTTGGTATGCGTGACTGGTACCAGCGTTTTGGCTTCCTGTATTTTGAAATGATGAAGGAGAAATACAAACGGGATGATTAATTAGCTGGTGGTGCTTGTCATGTTGAATTTGTCGTGTTGAGCTTGTCGAAACATGACAAACTCAACATATCAACTATGTCAGCCTTCGACAAGCTCAGTCTGACAGAAGATGAATCAGCCTTGAACTATAATTCTTTCCAGGTATGATCTGCCAATAGCTGAACGGCAGCTACAAATCTTTTAAACGGCCCGGATTTGCCCCATTCTTTTGGTGCAATCAGTGACAGTATGAAACTATCATCCTGTTTTTCGTAGAGGTAATATGTTTGACCGATATTAGGTTTGAATGAAAGCCTGGCGCCATAGATCATGAGTGAAAGCTCTTTCCGCTTTTGTATCTCATGTGCCTGCAGGGCCAGCAGTTCTATTTGCTTGCGGATCTGTTCGAGCTGCATATTGGTCTGCTCTTCCATTGCCGTCAGCGCCTTGTGTTTGATAATGCCTTCTTCATTGGCTTTTATCACGGCGCCGGATACCGAAGCAGAGTAGGGAAGCACACTCAGTTGCTTATGATACATTTCCATATTGGTGTATGGCATACCATCTTCCTTTGTACCCTGCTGTGTGATGCGGAGATAACCGTTGGGCATTATCTCATGCACCACATGTAATGCGATCTCTCCTTTTTTGTAGAAATGTATCTCGAATGTGATACCATCGGGGATAAGAGCCTGCACTTTATCCGCCAGCTCATGATTATCAAAATCGTTCAGGTCCCCGTCAGCATTAATTTTATAACTGGAAGCAAAGGCCTGGTTCTCCAATGTTACCCAGTTATGATGAATGATGAGTTCTTTTTTATCCGGAACGGCTTCGATCTTGTAAATACCACTTTTGGGTCTTTCACCATATTCGTAAGTTCCTTTTTCGGGGAACAGTTGCCAGGAAGCCAGAAAATTATATGCCTGTACCATAGAATGTGCATAATTACAAAATTCGGACGGAAAAGTTTGGGGTTATGCCTGATTCTTAACATAAATGACAACATCAGGAAAAGCCTGATTCATTTATCTTTATTCTCCGATAATAATAAGTGATGAAAAGTTATTTTGGCGTTTATCATATATCAACCGGTGCAGAGCCTGCCGAATGCAGTGTGTTAGTATTCGATAAGAAAATGAGCATTGGCTATCGCACAGCTGACGGGACCAATCATACTGTTCACTGGCCTTTGCAGGAAGTACAGGCATCCTATGAATTGTCTTTGCAGAAAACAAGGGTGAGATACCAGGGAGCCGAATTATTCATTGAAGGAAAAGATGCGGCAGCTTTTATCGCTGAGATGCAGGAAGAAATAAAAAAACCGTGGCATAAGAAAAAAGGTTCGAAAGACTGGACAAGGAGCCTGGTGCTGTTGCTGGCATTACTTGGGGGATTAGTTCTCTTATATTTTTTAATTGTTCCCTGGCTCGCTGAGAAAATGGCTTCCAATGTGTCTGTCAATACGGAAAGACAGTTAGGCGATGCGGTATACGATGCGATGGGTTTATCCGGATCAGAAGATACGGCTGCAAGTTTTGTATTGAATGAATTTTTTGCTGCCATGGAAGTGCTCAGTGATTATAGTGTCCGGATAACGGTGGTGAATGATAATGTGGTGAATGCTTTTGCCATGCCCGGGGGCCGCATTGTCGTATACAGTGCTTTATTAAAACAAATTCAATCCTACCCGGAACTGGCAGCTTTATTAAGCCATGAATTTACTCATGTCAATAAAAAGCACTCCACCAAATCAATTTTCAGGAGGCTTGGCTCCAAAGTTTTTATTGGTTTGTTATTTGGCCGCTTTGGTTCTGTTACTTCCGTATTGATAAATCATGCCGATGATATAAAATCACTTACTTATTCCCGCAAACTTGAGAAAGAAGCTGATATGGAGGGATTGGAATTGCTGATGCAGCGAAAGATCGATGCAAAAGGGTTTGAAGATCTGTTTCGTCATTTACAGCAGGCAGCTCCTTCTTCATCTTTACCGGAATTTTTAGGCAGTCATCCTGATATTGATAAAAGGATAGCCTATATAAGAGAAGCATCAAAGTCGGCTGTGATAGAAGAAGACCAGCGGCTAAAAACTATTTTTGAAAAATTAAAACAATAAACAAATGCTTATTACAACCACCAGTGCCGTAGATGGCAGACCAGTACAAGAGTATCTTGGCGTTATCAATGCGCAAAGTATTATCGGAGCTAATATCTTCAAAGACATTTTTGCAGGCCTCCGTGATGTATTTGGCGGCAGAAGTAAAACCTATGAAAGAGTATTGGAGCAGGCAAAGGAAGATGCATTAAGAGAACTGGCTGAGAAAGCACAGGCATTGGGTGCGAATGGTATACTTGGTGTGGATCTTGATTTTGAGACCATCGGCGGTGGCGGCAGCATGCTGATGGTAATCGCAACGGGAACAGCGGTAAGATTATAAAGCTGTATTGTATGTACTACCTGATAAGGGTGGAAGTTCCTTTCTGGAAATAGGCTTTACCTGTATAGTCAACTGCCTTAACAACCCATACAAATGTGCCGGTTGCCTGCAACCGGCCGTTTATTCTTCCATCCCATCCCTGCCCGTTTTGTTGGGTGGAGAAAAGCAATTGTCCCCAGCGGTTATATACATTGAAGTATTCTATACTTTTCATACCAACAGCAATCGGTAACAGAAAGTCATTTCTGCCATCATTATTGGGAGTGAAACCAGTTGGCACAAATACGGTAGGCAATGTTTTAAATACTTTGATAGTAATGAAGGCTGAATCGGCACATCCTTCTTCACTATAGCCGATCACTTTGTACCGGATACTGGCAGATTCATCATTGAATATAGCTACCGGGTCGGGAATATTACTGGCAGACAGGTTATCAGCGGGTGACCACAAATAGGAAGCAGCACCAGTGGCAAGCAGTTGCAATGGCTGGCCGGTTATCACAGCTGTATCTCTTCCTGCAGATACTCTCATTTTGGGTAATACTATAATCCTGATAGTATCACTGACGGGTTTAGGACATCCTCTGGTATCAGCAACAGTAAAAATAAAATCAGTGGTTCTTGGTGGAAAGGCAATCGGATTCAGCAATGTGGCATTGCTCAGGTAACTACCAGGCCTCCAAGACCAGGAGCTGCCATCAGTTACTCCATTTAGTTGTGTGGAAGTATTATAACAAATACTCTGGTCTTCGCCTGCATCAGCAACGGGATAAGGAACAGGTGTGACTACCACATTTTCAGTAGCGGAACATCCGCCGATAATAGCAGTAACCTGGTAATTGGTGAGAGTATTAGTTATTACCAACGGATTTTTTACCGTAGGATCAAGGATTTGCCCCGCAGGTGTCCATACATATTGCAATCCATCTGAAATGATATGGAGCTGTATTGTATCACCGCGGCAGATGGTGGTGTCATTCATTGCCTGCAGGCTCACTACACTCACTACTCTTACCAATACAGAATCCCGGTTGAGGCAACCGCTTTCATTCAGCTCAACATAGTATTTGGTTGTCGCTACCGGTGATACTGTTGGAGTGGCAGTAGTAGGATTAGTGATATTTACCAATGGTGTCCAACTGAATATTCCCGGTCCGCTGGCTTGCAGCATCAGCGCATCATTCACACAAATAAGTGTATCACGGAAAGCAAGAGAAAGGGGAGGCTTATCAATGATATTGATCGTTTGGGTGATGGTATCTCTGCATCCTCTTGTATCTGTTACGATCAGCCTGGCAGGTTTGGCGCCAATTAAGGGATAAGTATAAACAGGATTTTGCAAAACAGAAACATCATTGGTAGCAGACGGTTCACCAAAATCCCAGCTCCACGAATTGGGAGTGCCATATACGGATGTGGTCTGATCGGTAAAGAAAGTAGGATTGCTTATACAAATGCCTGCTGAAGTAAAGCCCGGCACAAATCCCGGGAAAACTCTTATCAGTGCTGTAGCAGAATCTGAACAGGGTTGGTTCCGGTTGATAACCAGTTTTACTGTGTAAATGCCTATGGCCGGAAATGTGTAGGTGACAACAGGGTTTGAGGATGCATGAATGATAGCATTAGACTGATCCATGAATTCCCAATCCGTACTTATGATCAATGGGCTATTGGATTGATTGGCAAGAGTGATAGTCTGTGTGTTCTTGCATAATAAATATTCCGGTTGCAGCGAAGCAGCAGCAATATCGCAATCTGCAATATTGATCTGTATATCTTTTCGCTGCCGGGCTATTACTACACCATTCCGTACTTCCTCTACACAAACGGTTACTACATAGGCGCCAATATCCGGCGCAATACCAGTTATCAATCCTGTGTTTTGGTTTATCTGAACATTTCCGCCGAGTGGTTGAGATTCATTGAAATTCGGAGTATAATACGGTACCTGTGGAAAAGGAGGGGGATTAGGAGGTACGCTGGCGCCGCCACCTGAAGCAGTACTGGCATATGCTTCACAAAAGGAATAACGAAGTACATCGCCATCAGTATCCTGTGCCGCAAAGCTGTAACTAAAATCGTTGTTGGCACAAACAATAACAAGGTCGCTGCCGGTAAAGAAGGCACTATTATTTTCAGGAGCGGTTGCAACTGTATTAGTCCCTGGAATTTCTGCAGTGTAAGTAGCGCCTACATTGTTGTATCCGGGAGATAAATTGTTGATACCAGCTATGCGGTAATTGACCTGGCTGGCCATTACATATCCTGCGGCAGAAGCCGGCAGTGTGACAAGAAAATTATAGTACGCCACTTCATAACAAACAGGAGGAGGGTTGGTGATGCAGGGATCAGGGTTAGTAATACTGATCGTTTCCTGGTTGCCGATGGGCACTGAGAGGTCTGATACTCTTAAGTTAGTTGTTTTGTCGAAGATGGAAATAATGGTAGGATTAGGGAACTGGCGGCCACTGCCACAGCGTTGAAATAATTTTAGTGTTACATTATAACGGTATTGCCCATTTACCATTCCGACATATGTATAGAACATCTCACCGCCGGTTATGTGGCTGCTGCTGGCTGTAAAAGAAAAGACAGCAATAAATATCCAGATGATGAAAAGTTTTCTCACATTAAAAGAAAGAAATAAAACAACCTTTTTGGAGAACCTTACCTCTTTAAAGTTAAGCATATAATCGGTAGACCCAACCTCCCGGTTGCCCTGTTCAGGTATGTAAATGCTACAGGTTGGTTTAACATAAGTTATTGGAGGTCAAAACCCGGAAATGTTTATTTTTAAAGGTAATTTTACTCTTATGAAACGCATTTTAGCAACCCTTCTTATTTGTCCCTTGTTTACCCTGGCACAGGATTGCAAACTGAATAAGGAAACAGACCCTTACACAAAAGAAACCCGGCTTTCCACAGGCTTTATCTTTTTAGCCGGTGGATCTGTAACCATTGATGCAGACAGTAAGGAAGTAGATATGTTGTTCTCTATAGAAGGAGCCAACAGGTGTTTCGATAATAACTCAACAGCCGTTATTTTCTTTGAGGGGAGTAAAGTAAAAATGAACTTACGTAATGCGGGCACAATGAATTGTGAAGGCCTTTTTCATTTTATTTATAAAAATTCAGTTACCACCACATCGCAACTGCAAAAGCTGACCACCCAAAAGATCAGCAAGATCGTTTTTACCGGTAATGATAAAAAGGAGATCACGGTGACCCTTTCTCCGGCTGAACAGGAAGTGTTGGTGGCTCACGGCACCTGCCTGGTAAATGAGGCGAAGGGCCTGATCAAATAAGTCTTTTACCACACAGAAAAACACTTAGCTCAAATAAAGAAAACGTTTAAAGATGGAATAATCCATCTCTGGTTGATTTTTCATACCTGCTTCTTCAATAAATTTATTATTGTAAGTTTTAAATCCGATCCTTTAAAAGCAGTTCAAATTTCAACCCTATGGAAAAACAACCTGGTAGTGCTCTGGGCGTCTTTGACGCCGGTACATCATTGCAACAACTAGTAAGTAACCTTGTAGACAGATCTCTGACCACAGCTTGTCATAATAAGACCCGTATTGTGAACGAAGTGGCCAGGGATTTTGTTCTTGGTAAGGATAATGAAATCGTAATTACTGTGATCCGGGATCTTCTGGCTGCCACAATCTTTAATTCCTCTAACGGTGAAATCCATATCAGCGCTGAACGTTACAGCGATGTACTGATACTGTTGATTGAAGAAAGAAATAACAATAACGGATTTGCATTGTCATTCAGCATTGGCTGCATAGAACCTGATGCCGCTAAAATCGGGGGTCATATTGCGATTGAAGGAGCAAGGAAAAAGAGAACACTTATTTCATTTAGTTTTCCTCACCAGTTGGTAGCCTGAAAGATCATTCTTTAAATTACCTGACCAATATCCAGGCAGCCCATTTGTATGGTTCATTACGGTATTTATTTTTCATATGGGTTTGTGTGTGGTGGAACGCCTCTTCGATTGATTCGCCTGCAAAGAGTTTTTTATAAAACTCAGTCATGAATTCCGCTGTCTCTTTGTCAGGCACCTTCCATAAACTCATAATAAGATTTTTTACTCCGGCAATTTTAAATGCCCGCTGTAAACCGTAGACACCTTCATTTCCTTGTATATCGCCAAGTCCGGTTTCACAGGCGGAGAGAACTGCCAGTTTGGTGTTTGGTAAATACATATTAGATACTTCATAAGCTGTGAGGATGCCGTCCTGAATCCCTTCAACCGGCTTATTATCCCATGCATAATTAGCTCCGGCCATTGTAAGGCCGGATCGCATCATAGGATTGTCGGATTGCCTGAAGACTTTTCCTTCTGATGCGATTGAATTATCTGGCTTTTCTTTTGGGTCAGCTAAAAAGAAACCATGCGTAGCGATGTGCAGAACGGAAGGAGAGTTTTTGCCATTAAGGGATTTTATTGACTCTTCTGTTGCATCCCAGCCTGTGGAAAGTGACGTGGTAATATTTTTTTGAAGGGCTAATTTTTCAATACTTTCTACCTCTTTTTTACTTTCTTCAAGATACCCCCAGATATTGCCCCTATCCAGATCATCAGGGAGAGACCGGCTGGCTATATCTTTTATATTGAGTTGCACAGCAGCCTGTTTGAATGCAGTAGTATCGCCATCATACAATATCCCGCCATATAAATAAAGTTTATCGGTACCTGATATAGATTCTATTGATGGAATAACAACCGTAGCTGTTGAATTAAGCTGAACTAATTTATGTTTATCGAGTAATCTTTCCTTATCATTTATTGCTAATGCAGCAAATGGAATTTTGTGAAGCATTCCGGAAGGCGCAAAATATATTTTAGTAATCCCTTGCAGGTATTTCTCTAAAGGGTGCCAGATAACCTTATATAACGAATTGTTTTGGGCATAGCGCAGGTTTATTGTTTTTTCTTTATCCAGACTTGTAGTAAGACGGATAACAGAATCCAATTCTCTTTTTTCAAATAGCTTAACCATTTCCGGTTCTTGTTTATCTTTCTTTACAACTAAAGCAATATAATAGGTACTATCAGTCCAGCGATTTCCATTATAGAATTGAAAGTCTGCAAACTCAATTGCAACTTCACCGGGTTTTAACGATTGCTGGATATTTTTCCAGATTATTTCCTGTTTTTGATGTTGTTCCCGGAAATCTGAAGAAATTCGGGTAAGTTCTTTTTCCAGATTATCAGCTCTGTTTTGAAGATCTTTTACATGAACACTTCGTTTATTTATTGGTTTTGTATACCAAAATGCAAGTTGTTCTCTTGTGTCGATCCATAAATCGTATTTATTCTTGATGCTTGTGTCTTTTGTATTGTAGAAAGCCAAACGCAGTTGTTGTGAAGATGAAAGTGTCATATTGCGGTTGTTAAGGGAAACGTCATATAAATTCTGCTGATTTATTCTGGCATCGGCATATACTCCATAGGAAAAAAAATAACTTTTATAGAAAGCGATGTTTTTTAAGTAGGACTGCTTTTCTGATTCATTTGTAAACTGAAATATTTTTTTTGTCTGATTACTTTGGGATAAAAACACTTCTGAAATGAAGAAGTTTGCTTTTTCTGAATTATTCAGATTCCAGTAAACCTTACTAAGATTAAAGCAGATCGTTGTATGCAAGGAATATTCTTTGCCATATAAATTTGTTTCTCTTTCATAGGCATCAAGTAACATACTTTCTGCTTTTGCATACTGGCCCGTATTTAAATACAATAGACCCAGGTTATTCAAACTTGTTATATACTCGGGATGATTTTTGCCAGCACCTCTTTCCAGTATACTCAAGCTTTCTTTTAAAAAAGACTCTGCTTTATCGAATTGCTGTATTTCCAGATAAAGCTGGCCGAGGTTACCGCATATGAGTGCATATTCAGGATGCTCTTTCCCCGGATTTTTCTCTAATATTTTTTTCGCTTCCCAAAAGAGAGGTTCTGCTTTTGTATACTGGCTTTGCATTTTATATATACTGCCAAGATTGCTGCATGTGTGAGCATACATTGGATGGTCTTTTTTTAAAGTTATTTCACGAATAGCTTTCGCTTTCAGGCAGAACTCTTCTGCTTTACTATATTGCCCCAAGTGCGCATAAAAATTAGCGAGGTTATGAAAGCTTTTAGCGTAATCAGGATCTTCTTTGGATAAAACCTGTTCCCGGATTTGTATTGCTTCAAACAAGTACTGCTCTGCTTTTTTAAATTCACCGGTATAGAAATACAGTCTCCAGAGGTTATTACAACTCTGTGCATAATCCTTGTGTTTTCGGGTCAATACTTTTTCCCGTATTTCAATCGATTCTAAAAATAGAGTCTCAGCTTTTCTATATTGTCCCATTTCGACATACAGATCAGCCAGGTTATTGCAGCTTGATGCATAGTCGGCATTATGTTTACCGAGGTGAGTTGCTCTGAGTTCTTTTGATTCGATAGTAAGCTGTTCAGATTTTTCAAACTGCCCAAGATGATAATAAACGATACCCAAATTAGAACAGGCTGTTGCATAGATCGGATGTGATGTAGTGTATAGCTCTTCTGTAAGTTCTTTTGTTTCTAAGAAAAAGGACTCAGCTTTTTCATATTTAAGAACATCTAGGTAATAATTGCCAAGGTTAAAACTGCTATATAAATAGGCAAGACTTTTTTTATTAATGATGCCCTGTATCCTGTTTTCTTCACTGAAATAAGGCTCTGCTTTATCAAACTGTCGCTGCGTAGCATATAGCACACCAAGTGATTGGCAAATACGGGCATATTCAGTGCTTTGCTTTCCCGGATTTTCTTCCCTGATTTTCTTCACTTCCAGGTATGTTTCTTCTGCTTTGTCAAATCGGTTTGTTCTGAAATACAGTCTACCGAGGAGTTCACAAGTCAATGCATAATCAGGGTGACGATTGGAAAGAGTTTTTTCCCTTATTGCCTTTGCTTCAAGGAACAAAGATTCTGCCTCACTGAATTGAGTCTTTATAAGATGTAAATTGCCTAGATAATTGGTGTAGAATGCGTAGGTCTTTGTACCAGCCGAATCCTTTTGCAATTCTTCTCTGATTTTTACATACAAATCAAAAGCTTTACCTTGTTCTTTTTTGTCAGTATATATTTTTGCGCTATCCACATATTGTTTCCAAAGCTGCCCGTATGAGTTGCTAAGGCAGAGCATAAATCCGATCACCATTAAAAACATTCTTTCCATAACAAAAGGTTTAATCCGAAAATTCTATAGGAATAATTAAAAATATTCAGCAATTGGCAGGATTGAGAATGATTTGCCAGGGTGTGGATGAAGCTTATTCTAAATAACTAAAGTGAACTATTAAGGTAGAAAGAAATTTTGAATATCCATGTTAATAAAAAACCCACTTCCATGGAAGTGGGTTTTGAAAAAAAATATTGATGTTATTAATACCTGTAATGTTCTGCTTTGAAAGGGCCTTCTTTTGTGATACCTAAATATTCAGCCTGGGCAGTGGTTAACTCATCTAATTGCACTCCAATTTTGGCAAGGTGCAGGCGGGCTACTTTTTCATCCAGGTGCTTTGGCAGCACATATACTTTGTTATCATAATTCTTATGATTGTTCCAGAGTTCGATCTGGGCCAATGTTTGGTTAGAGAAAGAATTACTCATTACAAAAGAGGGGTGGCCTGTAGCACAACCCAGGTTTACCAGGCGGCCTTCTGCCAGGATGATAATATCTTTTCCGTCTACATTATAAATATCCACCTGTGGTTTGATGGTATCTTTAGTATGGCCATAGTTTGTGTTCAGCCATGCAATATCAATTTCAATATCAAAGTGGCCGATGTTACAAACAATTGCTTTATCCTTCATCAGTTTAAAATGAGCACCGGTGATGAGGTCACGGCAACCAGAAGCAGTAACAACAATATCAGCTTCTTTGACGGCATCGATCATTTTCTTTACTTCAAAACCATCCATCGCTGCCTGTAAAGCACAGATCGGATCGATCTCAGTAACGATAACACGGCAACCGGCGCCAGCCAATGATGCAGCAGAACCTTTACCTACATCACCATAACCACCTACCACGGCAACTTTACCCGCCAGCATCACATCAGTAGCACGACGGATAGAATCCACCAATGATTCTTTACATCCGTATTTATTA
This sequence comes from Chitinophagaceae bacterium, assembly GCA_016786885.1. Classification (GTDB taxonomy): domain Bacteria; phylum Bacteroidota; class Bacteroidia; order Chitinophagales; family Chitinophagaceae; genus JJ008. Next base: position 31,186 of record JAEUVO010000026.1, read on the forward strand.
TCGAATTTAGATTTTGTAACAGAGTCATTTACATTGATGGCAGGCATTGGTAATGTACCTTTTGCCACTCTTTCATATAAACGGTGAACACCGGTAGTAGTTTCTTCAGATATACCTTTTACATGCTGTACCAGTTCTGCATATGTATCCAGTACCATATTGGTCAGGTCACCACCATCATCAAGGATCATGTTCAGAGGTTTGTCTTTACCGCCAAAGAACAGCGTTTGTTCAATACACCAATCGGCTTCTTCCTGGGTCTGTCCTTTCCAGGCAAACACACCAATACCGGCAGCAGCTATTGCAGCCGCTGCATGATCCTGTGTAGAGAATATATTGCAGGAACTCCATTTTACTTCAGCACCCAATGCAGTTAATGTTTCGATCAATACAGCAGTTTGGATGGTCATATGCAAACAACCGGCTACTCTTGCGCCTTTCAGCGGTTGAGAAGGTCCGTATTCTTTACGGATTGACATCAAACCGGGCATTTCTGCTTCGGCTAAACGGATTTCTTTACGTCCCCATTCTGCGAGGGAAATATCAGCCACTTTGTAAGGAAGGCTAAAGTCAATGGATTTTGTTACAGTAGACATTGTTTTACTTTTAATTTATGGCGGCAAAGGTAATGTTTATCTGCCTAATAACCGCTATGAGAGCCGGTTTGAACCGGGTATATTTTGCACATTTTATTCTTTGCTGTCAGTGCCATAAGACTGTCATGTTGAACGTTTAAGCAGTCGATAACAGGCGAATCTGAACAAATAGGGATAACTTTATTTTATTAATTCTTTAGCCAATGATCGCCTACGATACTTTATCAGAAGCCGTGAACGGACTTAAAAAAAGAGGGTTTGTGACTGATTTTAATCTTGAAGAAAATTGCCTTGTCTGTCACGGAGATAAATTTGACATCACTGATTTTGAAATAGTGGAGCTGCACCGCTTTGAGGGAAATACTGATCCTTCTGACGAAGCCATTGTATATGCCATTGAATCAATAAAAGGAACAAAAGGTATCCTGGTAAGCGGTTACGGTATTTCTGCCGAAGGAATGAGTGCCGAAATGGCGAGGAAACTGAGTATGCACCGTGATTAACTTATTCTTTTTTCCATTACATAGTCATTCATAAAATAACCGTTACCAATATCAAAGTCAGCTTCTTCTGTTACCATAAATCCCAGTTTTTCATAGAAGTCCTTAGCTTTATTATGCCTGTTCACCTGTAGTTGCAGCGCTCTGGCTCCTTGTTGCCGGGTAACATCAATAATGTGATTGATAACATATTTGCCGGTACCTTTTCCTTGTTGGTTTGAAAGCACATATATCTTATGTAATTTGAAGATAGCCGGTTCTGTTTCCTGGAAGGAGGCAAATCCGACTGGTTCATTATTGTCATTAACTATAATGAACTGAGCTCCTTCATCCATTTGCTTTTGAAGCGATGTATGGCTATACATCATCTCCAGCATATACTCTATCTGTTCCTGCGACAGGATAGTGGCATAGGTTTGCGGCCACACACTATAAGTAAGCTTTTGTATCAGCGGAATGTCTTCAGCAGTTGCCTTTCGGATATTAAGCATTATGGTCCTTTTTTGCTGGGTCAAACATTTGTTGAGATAATTTCCGGTGTTCTCTTATCAGTTTACGGCTCAGGATAAGCGAAACGATGAATGAAGCAATAGCCCCGCCTGCGAGGAGTGCTTCACTGAGTTCCTTGCCGGCAAAGGAATACTTATTGATAAAGAGAAAGAAATCAAAAGTGCCATGAAAGAATACAGCTCCCAGGATACCGGTTATCATCAGCATCAGGCTCTTTCCGCTATTAAATTTTGCTTTGCCCACAAAATAACCCATCACTACGGCAAAAGTACCGTGCGCAGGCACACTCAGGAACATCCGGCTTATACCCACTTCCATGCCTCTGCCAACTTCAGCGAATTTTAAAACATACATCAGGTTTTCTAACGTAGCAAACCCCATTCCCACCATTACACTGTACACTATCCCGTCAAGTGGTTCATCAAAACTTTTGCGGTTGTATGAATATAGACGAAGGCCTAAGAATTTAGAGAACTCTTCGCTGAATGCCACAACAGCATAAGAAAAAATAGCCACTCCTGTAATAGTGCCATCAATAGTATACTGAAAAGCCTGCTCAAATATAATAGCCGGTATTATAGCAATACAACCCAGCAGGAAGCTGATAATAAGGTTGAAACGTGGTTCCCTGTTGTATACATCCTTATAAAAAATGAAGAGTGAAATAGCAATACCCGGTGCTAGTGCTATGGCTATATATTGCATAAGTAGTTATTGATTACCGGGAAGATAAAAAGAAAACGGGGTTTACATTGCGTAAACCCCGTTGAATAATGTTGAACTAGTCTTTTTTCCTGTCGAACAGCCGTTTCAGCAACCCTTTCTTTTTCTTAGTATCTTCTGCGGGGGCCCCGATAGGTTTGCTGTCCTCATCTTTCCTGATGGCTGCTTTGGTTACTGTATCTTTTTTTGGTGGTTGTTTATTATCATCTTCCTTTACAGGTTTTGATTCCGGGCCGATGTACTCATTATTGTCCATCTGGTAATCTTCTTCTGTACCAACTCCCTGGTCCTGGCCTTCGGCCCCGGGAACAGGATCTGAATCACTGATAATGATATCTGCACTGTTGATCTCGTTTTCCAATTCTGCTGGTTTGATAAATTTTGCATCTTTCTCAATGCCAAGTTTTTTATCAGCCAGCACTTTTTGAAAGAAATATTCTGTTATCGGCCGGGCTATCCTGGAACCATCTCCCTGGTTGCGCATGAAGGTGTATTCAAATCCTACCCATGAGCCAGCCAGTAGCTGGGGGGTATAACCAATAAACCAGGCATCTGCATTATCATCTGTTGTACCTGTTTTGCCACCCATCTCTGCTGCACCAACTCTTGAACGCATACCTCTTGCTGTGCCTTTATCTACAGTACCCTGCATCATACGGGCCATCGTATAGGCAGTCACTTCACTGATGGCTTCCTTCCGGTTCACACTGAAATCAAATCTTTTTATAACGTTACCATTCCTGTCTTCAATACGACTGATAGAGTAGGGCTTGGTAGAAAAACCACGACCGGCAAAAATGGTATAGCTCCATAGCATTTCATAAATTGAAAGGTCGCAGGTGCCTAATGCGATAGACGGATAAGGCTTGACTGGTGTAGGTATATTGATACGGCTTAAAAACTCCGAAAATTGTTTGGGTCCCACTTGTTTCATAATATAAGCCGTGGCACAGTTTTTTGAAAACGCCAATGCATTAGCCATTGACATACTTCCTCCACCGCATTGTTTGCCTGCAGGTACCCAGCCACTGCCCGGGAAGAATTGTGCTACATTCTCGCATTCTGTATCAGGAGTGAAACCTCTTTCTTCCATGGCCTGTGTGTATAGCAATGGTTTGATAGTAGAACCAACCTGTCTTTTTGTTCTGAGGTTGACGTGGTCATTTTTATAGGTTTTGAAACTAATACCACCAACCCATGCTCTTACTTCACCGGTTACAGGATCCATGGCCATAAAGCCTGCTTGTTCCATTTGCAACAGGTATTTGATCGAATCCAGCGGAGTCAATACGGTGTCTTTTTCTCTGCGGCTGTTCCAGGTAAATATTTTCATCGGCACTTTTACATTAAAAGAAGCCCGGATCTCTTTATCACTCAGGCCGTCTTCTTCCAGGTTTTTCCAGCGGTCAGATTCCCTGATGGACTTTTCCAATAATTTCTCATGTCCTTTCCAGATTGAGCCTGTTTTCATATCAGACCGGGCATTGATGCCTTTTTGCAGCATCGTCATATGTTGCGCCATTCCTTCTTCGGCATATTGTTGCATCTGGATATTGATGGTGGTATAAACTTTTAAACCATCATTGTATATGCTGTATGAATCGCCATTTGATTTTTTTACATCTTTCAATGCTTCCTTTATCTCATCTTTTAGCACTTCTCGGAAATAGGGCGCATAGCCGGTATTCTCATCCAGCTTTTTATAATTCAATTTGATTGGTAATGCTTTTACTTTTGCAGCTACTGCTGCAGTGATCTTCCCGTTTACTTCCATCTGACCAATTACAGTATTCCTGCGATCAAGCGCAGCCTTCGGGTTTCTTACCGGGTTATAAATACTGTTCCCTTTCAGCATTCCTACCAGAAGAGCTGCTTCCTCAATGGTTAGCCTGTCTGGTTCTTTTTGAAAGAATGTCCTTGAAGCATTCCGGATACCATAAATATTATTGCCAAAAGGAACCGCATTCAGATAAAGTGTGATGATCTCTTCTTTTGTAAAATTTCTTTCCAACTTTACCGCAATGATCCATTCTTTTAATTTTTGGATAACCCGCAATGCTCTATTTGAAGCTCTTTCATTAAAAAGATTGAGAGCCAGCTGTTGTGTGATGGTACTGCCACCACCCTGTGAGCCTAATGTGAAAATTGCCCGCATGGTAGATCTGAAATCAATCCCACTATGGCTGTAGAATCTTTCATCCTCGGTTGCTACCAGTGCGTCAATCACATGTGGGGAAATATCACGGTATTTTACATTGCTGCGGTTGCCTCTTTCAGTATAATATTTGCCCATCAATGTCCCGTCTTCAGCATACACTTCGGAAGCCTGGAGAATGGAAGGATTTTCCAGCTCATTCAATGAGGGCATTTTACCAAATACACCAAAATTCGCCAGGATGATTAATAAGATGAAGGCGATCAAACCGCCTGCGAAAAGACGCCAGAAAATTCGGACAGCTTTTTTCATATTTATTGAATAATGGTTGTGGTTAAAAGGTGTTGCGGGTTTTCAGCAATTGAATACCGAAAATAAGAAAATCCTTTGCGGTGCTGTAACACCAGTATTTAAATTTTTGCGAAAGTGTGATAATGTGCTGTTTTTACTATTAACCAGGTAGAAAGGCCTAGAACTTACCTGGTAAATACTGTTCAAGAAAGCTTTTATAGACGTCGATATCCTTGCTGGTTTTGAGCAGTTGCAGATTACTTTCAGAAATGATTGTAAAAGAATATTTGCCCCCTTTTAGCCAGGGTATTATTTCAGTAGCTGTTTTGGGCCCGGCTTTTTCCACATAGTTCACAGCATCCTGTGCATCGGCAAAAGACGAGGTCAGCATGAGCCTGTTGTCATCATCCAGCTGAAATAATTCCACTGTATAGGTTTTATTGTAATAAGTCTCCCTGTTATAGCGGAAGAAGGCATTTTTTGCTTCGTTGGAAAAAACCGGGTCTATTTTATTAAGTACTAATACCACATAATATTTGTCTGTGGCTTTATAGGTATATGGTGTGACTGTTTTTGGTGCAGTTTTTACACTAATAGTGTCAGGCACTGTTTTTGGCGGGGCCACAACTGTTGGAGGTTTTGTTTTAACAGAATCAGGTATTGGTCCAGGTTTGGGTGTTACTACTGTAGTCACAGGCTTTACAGATGCAGAATCTTCATTCCTGGTTACAACAAGATTTCTCAGTTCCTCTTCTATTTGTGCTCTTCTGTTTAATACATCCAGTAATCCATCAGCTTTCTCTGACAAAGGAGTATTGGCAAATTGATTGATGATAGAATTCAATACTCTCTTGGCGGTACTGTCTTCTCTTTGCTTAATGTAATACACCGCTTCTATGTAAAGTAACTGTGGTGTCCAGAAATTCTTTCCGTAAATACTGTCTGCTTTTTTCTTTTGAGCAATGGCCTCTTCAAAATTACCTTCTATGAACAGGTCGTATACTTTTTCATAGGTTTTTGTCGCTTCTGTATTACCTGCTGCATCTGCAGGGTTCTTTCCTGTGGTTACAATTGTGGTAAGGTTACTGGCCGCATGCTTTTCACTCATCAGTTTTTTGATATCAGCAGCTTTGTCAGCTTCAGCATTTTTATTATAGCAATAATAAAGATTGAAAAGCAACTCATCCATTGGTATAAAATCAGGGAAACGGCTTCGCAGCTGTTCAAGCGTCTCAGTACCGGCCTGGCAATCCTCGATCCCCTGGATATAAGCTTTACCTAATGCAAACATGGCAGCTTGTATCGAATCATTCGATTGTTGTAATTGTTCAGCTGTAAGAGGCAGACGGCCATACAGATCATCGAAGTTGATGCCTGTTGTTGATTCTGTGCTTTGTCCTTTGCCATCATTACCGGTTGTTTGCCCGGTTTGTTGTGTCAGTTTGCTATTTAGCAAAGCTGCACTTCTTCTCCAATTATCAATGTTGGGTCTGTTGCCCCATTTAGCTTTAAATTCAGTTTGTCCCCTGCTTCTGGAGGAGGCGTTATAAAAATACCATTCCCCTTTGGTGTCACCTGTTGGAAAGAGACTTGTTGGCGCCGGGTTATTGATAGGAGGTAAGCCTGTGGTCAGCGGTTGCTCATCCTTCAATCCCTGTTCTCTGCGTATCTGCCGTACCATCTTTTTTACAAAATCACGACGTTCCTCTTCCGGCATGGCCGCAATGCGTTGCATGCTATCCTGTCTTTCTATGATCTCGAGATTCGAAGCCAGTATCCCCAGAGAGTTTTTTCGGCTTCTTATCTCATCCGGATTTTTTACAACAGGGTCGTCAATTTGTAAGCTGTCGTAAAAATTATAAGCCTGCCTGTATTCTTTGCGGGAAAAAGACAGTTCAGCCAATTGCAGAAAAGCTTTGTTTCGTTGCCCAGGGTTATTACTTGTCATTTGTGTGCTTTTCAGCAACAATGCCATAGCACTTTCTACGTTGTTTCCTTCCAGTTGCATTTGTGCTGCCATGTAATAGATGATATCACGATAATCAGCATATTTATCCCGTTTGGCCATCTTCAACAAATCGGCTACGTTTTTTTCAATATTTTTTTCACCGCCGTCTTTATTGGTTCTTATCGTAGAGAGTCTTGCATAGATTTCCAAAATAGGATCAGTAGTCCGGCTGATGGCCCTGTTATAGTTCTTTTCAGCTTCTTTGTAATTACCTGCCAGCTCAAATAATTGTCCGGCAAGGTATTCCCATCGGGCTCTTTCCTGCTGGTTGGTGGCATTACTCAATGCATCGGCAAGATGAACAGCAGCACTGTCCCACATATTTTGTTTATAGAACCAATAAGCCTGTACTTCATGCAGGTCATTGTATAATCTTTTAGGGAAAACGGGATCATTTCTCAACGTGACGATAAGGCTTGCGGCTTCCGGAAACTGGTCTTGCGCCAAAAAATTTCTTATTTGCCAGATAAATGCATCATTTCTGCTGGGAGGTTGCGAAAGCATTCTTCTCGGCAAGCTGTTCTTTTCTTTTGTGGCAATACTTAATGCTGAATTACCATCTCTGCCACTGCCGATAGTTTTGTAATATCCGTCTTTCTCTTTCGGAGCAAAGGCATAGTTCATGAACTGGAACATCTGGTAGGCAGAATCGAAGTCCTTTTGTAAATAATAGGCTGCGCCCCATAGCAGGTAAAGGTTATCAACCCAATCATTTCGCAGGTCATGCAGGGCAATACCGGATGAGGCTTTGTAAGTGATAGAATCAAGTTGTATCGAATCGCCGGCCGTTACATCAAGAGAATAGTTGTAAAACGGAAGTAATTTGGAAAAATCATCGGTAAAGGAAGACTTCGCCCTTTCCAGCACTTCATTCAGTTTGTTGTTTGCATTGAACGCATAGTTGTAATGGGTAACAGTATTCTGAACAAAGCGGCGGGGGACTGTAAATTTTTTTTGATCCGATTTTTCAGACCGAAGCACTCTCTCTTCGTATTCCTTTGGTTTTTTGATATTCAGATCGAAACCCAGCTGGCTAAAGGCGGGGAGACTGGCCTGTAAAAGGATAAGGAAGAAAACCGCAGTAATGGTATATCGGTTGGGTCGCATTTTCCGGCGCAATCTAAAGTCTTATTAACTGAATTTCAAATAATTTAGTATAAAAGTAAGGCAATTTTTTTGCCCTGTATTTACACGCAGATAAGGGGTAAAACCCGGATGCATTTCTTATCTTTAAAATCCAAAAATCCTTTTATGGCCAAATTAGAAGCCGGTTCAACCCTGCAACGGCTGAGAAACCGATACCGCCTCGTGGTGATGAATGATGATACATATGAAGAGGTGGTGACCTTTAAACTGTCACGACTCAGCGTTTACGTCATGTTGAGCACAATATTTGTAGTATTGGTTGGTCTAACTGTAGCCCTCATCGTTTTCACACCTCTGAAGTATTATATTCCCGGTACCAATACTGATTATAAATCAGTTATGGAGCTGAAAAGGCTTCAGTACAGGGTAGATTCAGTTGAAAGACAGGATGCCTATAAGACCCAGTACATACTTGGAATAAAAAAAGCACTGGGAGGAACCGGGTCAGCACCACTGGATACGACCACCATTGTGTTGCCCAAGATTGATATTTCTAATGACTAATGAATAAAACCATGTTTAACGCTAAAAACAAAACCGACATGCAACAACCGGCAACAAATGGCAATGGCGGAGCTACCCTCATCAGCTCCGGCACCATACTCAAAGGTGACATCAGCAGTAATAACGACCTGCGGATCGATGGCACTGTGGTTGGAAACGTAAAAAGTTCTTCAAAAATCATCATCGGCAGCAGTGGTGTGGTGGAGGGTGATATTATAGGTAACCAGGCCGATATTACCGGGAAAGTGACTGGAAATATCCGGGCCAAAGAATTGCTGCAACTCCGCGGGGAATGTATGGTGAACGGCAATCTTTATGCAGGTAAATTGCAGGTGGAACCTTCAGCAACCTTCAATGGTCAATGCCATATGGGAGCCAATATAGTGGAGATGAGCAATAATGAACAACAAACAACAGCGGCCGTCCAATAATAGTGATCTACTTCGCTATGCCAGCCTCGGCACCCAGATACTGGTGGCTATAGGGCTGGCAGTGTTTGCCGGTATTAAAATTGACAAATGGCTGCATACATTTCCATTGCTGGCCTGTGTATTACCTTTGCTCGTCCTGTCGGCAATTTTTTATAAAGTATTCCGGGAAACAAGCAGGCCAAAGAAAGATGAATATTAAACCGCTGGCATTTATCCGACCACTGATATTTGTTTTCACCTTCATAATGGCTTTTTCCATTACAGGAAAGTCGTGGCTGGAAAAAAATGGTGTTGATCAGCTTGTACTCATTGGAGGAAACCTGTTACTTTTTATTGTTAGTCTTGCAGCATTCTTTATCACATTCAAAGCATTAAAATCTGCCAATCCACAAGCTTTTGTAAGGGCTATGTATGGCAGTTTTATGATCAAATTCTTCCTGATCGCTGTAGCTGCTTTTATATATATCATGATTGCTAAAAAAGAGGTGAATAAACCTGCCCTGATCATTTGCGGCGCTTTGTATATTATTTACACGGCTATTGAAACCAGGGCTTTGATGAAATTGCTGAAGCAAAAAAAGAATGCCTAAGAAAGAAGTACCTGTTGATCATCTTCAAAACTATCTTCCACCTGGTACAGGGGAAGCTGTGATCAGTTACCTGCACCAGTATAAAGTTCACCTGACCATTGCTAAGGAGCGCAAAAGTATTTTAGGAGATTACCGGCATCGTACACATCATACCAATCACAGCATCAGTGTAAATGGTAACCTGAATACGTTTGCCTTTCTTATTACTTTGTTGCATGAAATAGCCCATCTGCTCACTTTTGAACAATACGGAAACAGGATATCTGCTCATGGCAGAGAATGGAAAACGGTGTTCGGACAATTGTTACATCAGTTTGTTGCAAACAAAGTTTTTCCTGCCGACATAGAGAAAGAATTATTACAATCATTGAAAAATCCTGCGGCCAGCAGTTGTGCTGAAGAAGGATTATTAAGAGTGCTAAGGACCTATGACGCTAAAAGAAGCAATTATCATTTAGTGGAAGAAATTGCGCCGGGAACAATGTTCCGTATAAAAGATGGACGCATATTTAAAAAAGGAGAGCAGTTGAGAAAACGATTTAAGTGCACAGAAGTTAAAACCGGAAAAATGTACCTTTTTAGCCCGGTTTACGAGATTGAATTGTTACCAGCTGGCTGATAGCCATTTATTTTTCTATCAAATTCATTCTCCCGTTATTTTTCATTCTCTACCTTTGCGGCAATAAAAAATTATTGGATATGAAAAAAATTATTTTAGGAATTGCAGCTTTGGCGGGCTTTGCAGCAGCAAATGCTCAAACAGACCAGAATGACTGGATGGTAGGCGGTAATTTTCGCCTGAACACATCAGACAACAATACTCAAATTGCGTTTACGCCGAATGCCGGTGTGTTTTTAGTAGATAATCTTGCTTTTGGGGGAAACTTCTCCTTGTCATATTCAAAATCGGGTAATAACAAGTACACCAGTTTTGGTATCGGGCCATTTGTTCGCTACTATTTTACAACAGAATCACAGTCTATTCGCCCCATCATTCATGGAAGTTTCAATTACCTGAGCACCAAACAAAAAATTATTAATGTGTCGTCCACTAACACTGGTACGAATTTCTTCATTGGCGGGGGAGCTGCTATGTTCATCAGTAAGAATGTGTCTATTGATGCATTAATGGGATATGATCGTACCAAGTATAAAAATTTTGATGGCAGTGGTGGATTTGCTTTCAATGTGGGTTTCCAGGTGTACCTGCTGAAGGACCAGGTTGATAAAGTGAAAGGGAAGAAATAATAGCATATCGTTTGATAAAAAGGGAGGCTGCTTTCAGCCTTCCTTTTTTATTACAATTCTTTGATCATCCACAGCGGGCAACCAAAATGACCGCTATTACCCATGGGCCCATTGAGATATGTGAAACCCATCCTGGCATATACTTTCAACGCTGCTTTTAATTCATTCATTGTTTCCAGGTACACTTTATTGAAGCCATTTTCTTTCGCCTGTTCAAGGCATATGGTAATCAATTTTGAGCCAAGACCCGTACCCCTGGCCTCCGGTAATAAATACATTTTTACTAATTCACATGTACCCTCCGGCAAACCCTCGGTAGGGTAGATACCCCCACCGCCAACAATCTTCCCGTTTATTTCTGCAATATTGTAAACTGATTTTTCCTTTTGAAATAATTCAAAAAGAGAATCAGTTGTCGGGTCATAATATACCGTGCCGGGATGGTTAGCGCCGAACTCTTTCAGTGTATCTCTTATTATCTTGGCAATAACAGGGTTGTCTGATGGCTGAATGGTGCGGATAGTTACATTCATGCTGTAAAGATAATCCTTCGTTAAACTCATAATGACAAAAACCCCGCCTGCACCAAAGGCGGGGTAACCATCAATATGAAACCAAATCCTAATCCAGCTGTAATACTTTATCCTTCGGATATTTTACTTCGTATTTGAAATTGAGTTTATTTTCCTTTTTTGGTTCCACTGATAGTTGCCATGTCAGCCGCTGCGTGTCATCATCCAGTTTTGCTCCTTCATACTTACGATCCTGCACTTCTATTTCTTTCTGCGTTGAGATTGGGAACTGATCTTCGATAATAATGTTTACCGGTTGTTGTTTATTATTTCTTACAATTATTTCATATTGCCGGGTATCAGTTTTATTGCTTCCAATAAATCTTTTGGAACTATAGTCTTTCAGTAAAGTTCTTTTTACGGTTACACCTTTGTCTTTTCCTAATGACAGATTTAATGTGTCACCTGCATTACTTACATCCAGTAAAGATTTGCCGAGGAAAGTTCCTTCAAAGAACAAGTTGGCCTCACCTGGCAAAAGATTGAGTTCTTGCCAGTCCACTACCTTGGCAGTAAGAAAAGCATCGGCCTCAATCTTGGGAGCCGCATAATATTCATATTGGGCTTTTACTTCATAGCCATCAATTTCAGCCATATATGTTTTTCCATCATTTAAAATAGTATAGGGTTCTTTTATTTCATAAACCGTAGTGGTAGGCTGGTAGCTGATGGTGGTGAAATTATTTTCTGCTCTTTTGAAATCTTTATTTTTAATTGACGAAATACCCCGGACTTTTAATTGCTGCCCGGGACCATCTTCATCATCAATCTGTACTCCTGCTACTCTCCCGTGCAAACCATAGGCCGTCACTACCACTTCACTCATGGATGCTATATTTTCCTTCATTGTAATATTTGAGTAGCCGCTGACCGCTGCCGGTACTTCGACAGTTTCCATTCCAATACTACTAAATACAATACTAGTGTTACCTGCAGGAACATTGATCGTATAAAATCCGTTATTATCGGTGGTTGTTCCGGTTCTTGTACCTTTTACGAGTACACTGGCACCAGCGACGGGATTTCCTTTTTCATCTGTAATCCTGCCTTTTACTGTTCCGGGAGTATAGGTGCCCTGAATGGTATTGGTTACCGGCTGGTATGCATACACATATTTAAGATACCAGGGACTGATTACGGGTTTTGTACCACTTTCATTCGGGTTGCCGGTTGAGAGAAACAGTTTTATGTCTTTCCAGTCTTCACCGCTGCTTTGAAATACATTCGCTTTATACTGCAGGTTGATAGGGCTGCTGATATCTTTTACCCGTATATCATAGGTGGGAAACCAGCCGGCTTGTTTTACTAAGTATGTAATAGTGAAATTGCTCGTAACAGTTTCTTTCGTCACCACGGTTACATGTATCTCACTGGTGGATGTTTCTGCTTTCTGGTTCAACTCAGCCAGTTGTTTGTTCATCTTTCCCAATTCGATCTCCATCTTTTTAATAGTCCTGTCTGTTTCCATTTGTTTTTGATATACTTCAGTCAGCCTGTTCCGCTGAAAATCGGCAGCATCTTTCAGGTCAATCGCTTTCAGGCCGTTATTGGCTCCTCCTATTTGCTGATTTTTTATAAGCAGGGCTTCTTCCTGTTTGTACACTCCCATAATATTTCTTTGTAAGGCAATTTTTTCCAATTGAGTTTCTTTCTGTGTCTCGATCTCTTTTATTTCTTCCTGCTTTTGCTGTTCTTTCAGAAAGTTCTGTTGATGGATAACTGATAGAACAGTGACATTGCCGTCTGCTTTGACTTGTATGCTTTGTTTGTCGATAGATGGAGAGATGTTAGTGAATACTAACTCGTATTTCCCTGTTGTGAGATTTGCTTTGGCACTTCGTTGCGTTTGTGCACCTTCAAGAAATACGGTTACTTTTTCGATTTTGCTGTCAATGTTTTTCTTTGTTTGTGCGGTACTGTAGATACATACCAGGAGCCCGATAAGTGTGGCAAACTGTCTCATAATTAGTGGTTTTGAAGACAGGATGCAAAATGTTAAGGGATTGCACAAAAAAAATCCCGGCTATCAGACCGGGATAATACTATTATCTATTCTTTACTCACTATTATCTGCTTATGCCACCGCTTTCTTCACCAGGTCGGCCGCTTCACTCAATAAAATAGCAGACTGCACTTTCAAACCACTCTCATCGATCAGTTTTTTTGCTTCTACTGCATTGGTACCCTGCAGGCGGACTATAATCGGGATATTAATATTGCCTAAATTCTTATACGCATCAATCACTCCCTGCGCTACCCTGTCACAACGAACGATACCTCCAAAGATGTTGATAAGAATAGCTTTTACAGCGGGGTCTTTTAAAATGATCTTGAAACCGGCTTCCACTGTTTGTGCATTGGCGGTGCCGCCTACATCAAGGAAGTTGGCCGGTTCGCCACCACTCAGTTTGATCATGTCCATTGTAGCCATTGCTAAACCAGCACCATTCACCATACAACCCACATTGCCATCCAGCTTTACAAAATTGAGGTTATGCTTGCCTGCTTCCACTTCTGTCGGGTCTTCTTCTGTAATATCTCTCAAAGAAGCGAGATCAGGGTGACGCATCAATGAATTTTCATCCAATCCCATTTTACAGTCCACGGCGATGATCTTATCATCGGATGCTTTGAAGAGAGGATTAATTTCAAGCATAGAACAATCCAGCCCTACATAGGCATTGTATAAATTGGTTACAAACTTCACACAGTTCTTAAATGCTTCTCCGCTGAGACCCAGGTTAAAAGCAATCTTTCTTGCCTGGAAACCCTGCAGACCGCCGCATGGATGAACCCACTCTTTGAATATTTTTTCTGGTGTATTATGTGCCACATCTTCAATATTCATACCGCCTTCGGTACTATACATAATAACATTCTGACCCTTTGTACGATCGAGCAGCACCGAGAGGTAGAATTCTTTTCTTTCGCTGGGGCCGTCATAATACATATCTGCTGCAACATAAATTTTGTGTACCACTTTGCCGGCAGGTCCGGTTTGCACTGTTACCAGCGTACCTCCGAGTATCTTTTCTGCAAATTCCTGTACATCTTCCAGTGATTTGGCCACTTTTACACCATTGATACCATTTTCTTTGATAGCCCCCTTGCCACGGCCACCGGCATGTATTTGTGCTTTTACAACGGCAAACTTGCTTCCCGTCTGTGTCTTTATCTGCCGGTAAGCGTCTTCAGCTTCCTGCACTGTAGTACAGGCAAAACCTTCCTGTACGGGTACATTGTATTTTTTTAATAATTCTTTAGCCTGGTATTCGTGGAGATTCATATCGGAAAATTTGCGGCGAAGATAATGTATAGTCAATAGTGAATGATTAATGGACAATAGTTTTTTTACCTTGCAGCTATGGGCCGGTTATTCTTATTAATGTTAGTACTGGTATCCTGTCAGCCAGTTAGAAAAATGCACTGGCCCGGGAGAGTTTCGGACCTTGCCGGAACAGCCTTTTACCTGGAAGTTGCTGCTATGAAATGGCAAGCCAGGGATTCATTTGCAGTGAAAGAAATACTTAAAGGAAATATACCTGCTTTTTTTAAAAAATTTGTACCTGTTTATGTTTCAATTACTGATTCTGCCAGCGGCAAAACTATCAGGGCAACATATTATGTATCGCCGGATTATTTAAGCATAGGTACAGATAATGACTGGGCCAGAATAAATATTACCCCCCAGGCAGCGCAAAAGATCGCTGACAGCTTTCATTGCTTTTTACCCACCCGAAAAATGGCAGATGATATTTATAAAGCAGCAAAGGTGAAACTGGAACCAGTGCCGATGTATGCTTTTCGTGACAGTACACCTACTATGTGGCAGCACCACCTTATCATCGAAGGGCAACGAAAAGGTAAAAAAGGGCTGATTGCAGGAATTAAAAAGGATGTGGTAATCAGCGGAAAAATTTCGAGGGATAAAAAGCCTGATCGTGTTGCCATTTATGGCTGGCATAAACCCGGCGGGATACCCATTCAGCCTTTATACACAGGGCATATCAATTGGTGGGTGGATTATAGCCAAGGAATACGATTGGTGTACAGAAATATAAAAGTAAATGGTAAATGGATGGATTATATAAGTGTTTTGAAAGATCCGCTTTTACAAAAACTTTTATGTGATGAAGAGGTTTGCGATTTCTACCGGTATAGTTATTAAGCATTTTATTTTTTGTACGTTTGCAGCGTTGATTATTTTAATGAATCATTGATTGGTTTATTAACAGTTTTAATACCGATATATGCCTTTGCTGTGCTATTTTGCAAAGGTTTTTTTATATCCTTTCACCAAAAACCTGTAGCTGACTGACAAAGAAGTTTACATATCTCTTTTTTATGCTGCTGATTTTCTCCGGTATTTCCTATTCGCAGGAGGTGATCCAGCGGATGGGAAACAGGGTCAGGCAGGCTGGTGGCAGTATGCGTACAGGAGGCAGCGGTGGAACGGATAGCTTACAGCACCGGAACAAACAGGAAGATTCCATCACCATCAGTTTCAGGTATCTTGACTCAACCAGGAGTTACAAACTCGATTCTTCGGTCAGTGATTTCACCCGCAGGTTTCCGCTTCCGGGCACTTACATCAACCTGGGAAATATTGGTAATGCAGCTAAATCGCTTTTGTTTTCTCCCCAGCTCAATGCGGGATTTGACCCCGGTTTCCATGCTTTTGATGTGTACAAATGGAAATTAAATGATGTCAGATTTTTTAATACTACAAGGCCATACTCAGAGATCAATTATATGCTGGGCAGCAGGGTGGAACAGATGATAGGATTGCTGCATACACAAAATATAAAGCCTAACTGGAATTTTCTTTTTCAATACCGGTTAATAAATTCCCCCGGATTCTTTCAGAATCAGAAAACCAATCATAATAACTACTTACTTACTTCAAAATACCAGTCGAAAAATCTCCGGTACAACAATTATTTTGTTTTACTGGGTAATAAACTGCAATCCACAGAGAATGGAGGCATAATAGATACAACGGATATTTTAAATGATCCTGATTTTAAAGACCGGTTTACCATACGATCCAGGATCGGCGGGATAAGTTCATACTCTTCCAATTTTTTCAGCAATAAGATCAGCACAGGTAATAAGTATAGCGAATTTACAGTACTGCTCAGGCAACAGTATGATATCGGAAAGAAGGATTCTATTGTTACCGATTCAACCGTGATACCTTTATTTTTTCCCCGGCTCCGGTTTGAGCATACATTGCAACTGGATCAGAATAAATACATCTTCCAGGATTATGTTGCAGACTCTTTGTACTACAAATCATATTACGATACGAGTCTGGCGAAACTAAAAGATACGCTGATCTTTCGGGAAAGATGGCAGGTGCTGACCAACAATTTTTCCATTTACCAGTTCCCTGATGCAAAGAACCTGCACCAGTTTATCAGGCTCGGAGTGTTATTGCAGAATATAAGCGGTGAATTATCTTCGGGGAAAGAGAATTTCTTTAATACTGCAGGCCATGCAGAGTACAGGAACAGAACCCGCAACCAGCAATGGGATATTGAAGCAAATGGCAAATTGTATTTTACCGGGTTCAATGCAGGCGATTATGAAGCACATATAAGTTTGCAACGCTTATTAGGGAAAAAACTTGGTTACCTGCGGTTGGGTTTTGAAAATATCAGCCGTACCCCTTCTTTTATTTTTGATAACCGCAGCAGTTTTTATTTATTGAAGACATTAAAAGATTTTAAGAAAGAAAATAACACCCATTTATTCGCTTCTTACTATCTGCCTTCTTTCAGGTTCCGGCTTACTGGTCATTATTACCTGGCAACCAACTATACATATTTTTCCAGTTACTATGAACCACAACAGGAAAGCACTTTATTTAATGTGTTGCAGATTGCTTTGGAGAAAACGATCAGGCTTGGTAAAAGATGGAACTGGCACACAGAAGTATATTTTCAGCAGCCGATCGGGGATGCACCGGTAAACATGCCTGCTATCTATACCCGTAATCGTATTGCATATGAAGGCAACCTGGGATTTAAGAACCTTGATCTTGCAGCAGGGCTGGAAATCAGGTACAGGGCGGCCTATAAAGCGGATCATTATTCCCCGGCTTTAGGACAGTTTTTTTACCAGGATACAATGACCATCAGGAACCCGCTGCCTGATATTGCTGCATATGTCCATTTTCGGATCAGGCCTTTCACTGCATTTGTCCGTGCAGAAAACCTGAATACGGCCCGTAACCTGGATGGCTTAAGTTTTACCCGCAATAACCTGGTGGCACCTTATTATGCATTACCTGGTTTGCAAATTAGAATCGGGATATTCTGGCGGTTTGTTAATTGATTCTCAAAACTATATGGCTGATATTAATCAGTTTCCATTATCGGGGAATGCTGTTATCTTTGCATTGATAATGAAAAGACTGGTCCTTGCCATATCATTTTTGTGTTATCTCACCGTTACTTGTGGTGTGGTTGTGAATTTCCACTACTGCATGGACAAGCTGGCCTCAGTACATCTCTTTGGTAATACAAGTGATAAATGCGGCCAGTGTGGTATGGAGGTACACCAGTGGGACGGATGCTGTCATGATGAGGCGAAAGTGATAAAACTGGAGCAGGATCAGAACAAAGTAGCGGCGGTTGATTATTCGCTCCCATCTGTTACCGGGCTTTTTTCCACTCCTTCAACCTTTATTTCGGCTTCTTTTTATACTACGGATGACAAACTATGCTTTAGTAGTCATTCCCCACCTTTATTATCTGCACAGGACACTTATCTGCAGATTAATGTTTTCAGGATTTAAGATGGTATGAATTCATTAACTACTGCTGCATGCAGCAGATGATATCTTATATTCAAATATATCTATTCTTAAATTTTTAAATTGACATAAAATGAAAACACTACGTTTATTATTTGTAGCTGCATTATTGATAGCAAGCACTACTATTTCTTTGGCACAGACAAAAACAGAAACATTTAAGGTTTCAGGTAACTGTGGTATGTGCAAAACCAAGATTGAGAAAGCTGCAAAAGAAGCTGGTGCCAGCGAAGCAAGCTGGGATGCTGATTCAAAACAACTTACTGTTACATATAAGAACAGTTCTACAAACGCTGCAAAAATCCAGCAAAAAATAGCTGAGGTTGGATATGACAATGCAGGATTTAAAGCTACAACGGAAGCTTACAATAAACTTCATGGCTGTTGCAAATATGAAAGGGAAGCCACTGCAGATCATAAAATGGATTGTTGCAAGGATGGTAAATGCACCAAAGAAGGTCATGATGGTAAAGATTGTTGCAAAAAGGATGACAGAAAGATGGATTGCTGCAAGGATGGTAAATGCACTAAAGAGGGTCATGATGGTAAAGATTGTTGCAAAAAGGATGATGGAAAAATGGATTGCTGCAAAGAAGGAAAATGCAGTAAGCATGCACAGGAAGGGAAAGCTGGTGAAAAGATGGATTGTTGCAAGGATGGCAAATGCACTAAAGAAGGTCATGATGGTAAAGATTGCTGTAAAAAATCCTAAAACCCGATAGCAGTATGAGAAAGATCTCAATGATTGTCTTTATTGTTCTTTTTGCTTTGCAGTCAGATGCCCAGTTTTCAAAAGCAAGATTGCAGGCAACAGGACTGACCTGTGCCATGTGCAGCAATGCGATAAATAAGGCATTGGAAAAAGTTTCTTTTGTCGAATCTGTAAGATCTGATATAAAAAACTCGGCATTCGATATTGTGTTTAAGAAAGATGCAGATGTAATTATTGATATGCTCAAAGATGCAGTGGAAGATGCCGGTTTTTTTGTGGGGAGTCTCCATCTTACCGGATCTTTTAGTGAAGTGAAGATCGATCCTGATAAGTATTTAAAAATAGGAAATGCCAATTTTCATTTTCTGAATACTGATACTAAGGTTTTAAGCGGAGAGATTACACTTAAAGTAGTGGACAAATCTTTTCTGACAGCAAAAGAATTCAAAAAGATAAATGCAACTGCTAAAGCTCCCTGTTTACAAACAGGCAAAGCGGACGCAGCCCATGCAGGTAATGGAATAGAGGAAGGTGACAGGGTTTACCATGTTACTATCTGAATCAAATTCATTTTAAGTTCCCCTCCCATATATTACCAGGGAGGGGGCTTTAAAATTTTCACTATGATCTACCAGAAAAAATATATTGTTGTTCTTTTCTCTTTTCTGTTTTCAATACAAGCTATATCACAGATTAAATTTGGGAATATGGCTCCTGAGGTGGCATTACCTTCTGTCAATGGAGATACGATTCGTCTTTCTTCTTTAAAAGGAAAAGTAGTATTGCTGGACTTTTGGGCATCCTGGTGTGGTCCTTGCCGGACCTCTAACAAAGGACTAGGAAAGTTGTATTCAAAATTCAAAGACAAGGGATTCGAAATTCTGGGTGTTTCACTGGATGAGGACAAAACTGACTGGACAAAGGCGATAAAGCAGGATAAAGTAAGCTGGTTACAGGTAAATGACCCGGGTGGCTGGCGATCTCCTACTGTCATGCGATGGGGGCTTGTAGCAATTCCAACATCCTACCTGATTGACAGAAATGGTAAGTTGATTGCCATGGACCTGGAAGGGAAAAACCTGGAAAAAGCGCTCAAGGATATTTTTAGTAACTAAAATTCAGTTATGTTACGGGTTTTCACATTTCTTTTATTATTGTCTGCATCAAATGCCCATGGGCAGGAATTGTATGTATTCAGTGAGCCGGCATCTAACATACCAGCTCATTCACTAAGTATTAAGTTGAAAGATCATTTTGTTACTGATGATAATATTTATAGCCGATTTTCAAACAGGTTGATGCCCCAGGTAATGTTTGGGATGAGTAAAAAGCTGATGGTAAGGGGTAGCTTCTCTGTAGCCAATATGCATACGGCAGATACCCGTTTTGAATCATTTAGTTTATATGCCAAGTACAGGTTTTTGTCGAAAGATGATGTGCATAGGCATTTCCGTATGGCCGTTTTTGCCGAAGCATCAAAAACGAATACCCCTTTTCACTACGATGAGATTACATTAATGGGTGACAAAGGTGGGATCGAAGCAGGTATTATCGCTACACAATTGTGGCATAGGTTAGCCTTATCGGGAACATTGAGCCATACACAGGTATTGCATAAATCAAGAAATGATAAAGTAATTTATATTCCCGAAAGGAATTATCAGTCAGTGAACTTTTCCCTGTCAGGTGGTTACCTGTTATTGCCGAAAGAATACACGGATTACAGGCAGACAAATTTGAACCTCTATATTGAATTATTCGGACAACGGACTTTTGAGAACCCTGCATACTATCTGGACCTGGCACCAGCCATTCAGCTGATCTTTGGCAGTAATACCAGGCTTAATATTGGCTACCGGTTTCAATTGGTCAGCGATATGCAGCGTATGGCTGCAAGCAGCTGGCTTTTTAGTATTGAAAGGACTTTCCTGAATGCCTTTAACAAAAAGAGAGGAGCTGACTAAATAGGTGCAAAAAGAATATAATGATTTATCTAAGAAAAAATAATGGATTGATTTTTTTTGTTCTGCTTGTATCGCTAAGTAACAACATCTCTGCGCAGCAGTCAGAACAAATTTCAAAAGATACTGCTGTTGTTATTCATGTAGCCGGATCTTGTGAAATGTGTAAAGAACGTATTGAAACAGTCGTAAAGGGCAAGAAGGGTGTTCGGACTGCTGAATGGAATGTGAATTCACAAAAACTGATAGTCGTATATAATCCATCAGTTATAGCTATTGAAAAAATTCAATGCAGCATTGCTGATGCAGGTCATGATAATGATTTTGAAAAAGCAAGAGATAAAGTATACGAGAAATTACCAGCTTGTTGTCGTTACAGGGAGTTAAACAACCGTGTAGCAAAGCCGGATGAGCAGAATCCGGGTATTAGTTATCCTGGTGTGGTTACAGAGCAGGTTGTAAAAGGAGTTGTTCTGGAAGAAAACAAGCAAGGATCATTTGTTCCCCTCGTAGGTGCGTCAGTTGTATGGCTGGGCACCAGTAAAGGAGTAGTTACTGATACAGCCGGTGTGTTTATTATCAAACAAGAAGGTTTGTCTGGCAGGCTTGTAATCAGCTACACTGGTTATGCCGCCGATACATTAACAGTCAATGATGCCAGGGAGTTTAAGATTATCCTTGCTTCTGGTAGAAAACTTGATGAAGTGATAGTATCATCAAAACAAAAGGCGAATTATATTTCATCACTTAACCCGATCAGAACACAGGTAATGACAGAAAGGGAATTATTCAAGGCGGCCTGTTGTAACCTGAGTGAAAGTTTTGAAACAAATCCATCTGTTGATGTTTCATACAACGATGCTGTTACCGGTTCCAAACAAATTCAGTTGTTGGGATTAAGTGGTAACTACACCCAACTTACGGTAGAAAGTTTACCCGGACCCAGAGGGCTTGCTACTCCTTTTGGCTTGAATTTTATTCCCGGCCCCTTTGTTGAATCCATTCAATTGAATAAAGGGGTGGGTTCTGTGGTGAATGGGTATGAAAGTATAGCAGGTCAGATCAATATCGAATTGAAGAAACCGCAAACCGCGGAGAAGTTATATCTCAATGCATATATCAATGATATGACCAAGACCGATCTGAATCTTGTAATGACTGAAAAATTTGGTGATAAGTGGAGTACAGCGTTGTTGTTACATGATAATTTTCAGACAAGGAGTAAAGTGGATTATAATAAAGACGGTTTCAGGGATATGACGACTGGTAACTTATTTACAGCCGTTAATCGCTGGAATTACAATGGAACAAAAGGATTTGAATCACAGTTGGGATTCAAGATACTAATCGATGACTTTACCGGTGGTCAGACAAGCTTTGACCCGGATAGAGATAAATTCACTACCCGCAGCTATGGATTAGGTATAAAAACAAACCGTTATGAAGTGTATGGTAAGGCAGGTTATGTATTCCCGGAGAAAAAATACAAGAGTATCGGGTTGCAGTTGTCTGCTTTTGACCAT
>JAEUVO010000047.1 GCA_016786885.1 Chitinophagaceae bacterium
CATAACGTAAAGGCAAAACAACAAAACATAATCTGAAAATGGGCAAACCAACAGGATTTAAGGAATTTGGCAGAGAACTTCCCGGTAAACAACCGGTGCAGGAAAGATTACAGCACTACAATGAATTTGTATACCGCTATACTGAAGAAAAATTAAATCAGCAGGCGGCCCGTTGTATGAACTGCGGCGTCCCTTTTTGTCATCATGGCTGCCCTTTAGGAAATGTGATTCCTGAATTCAATGATGCAGTATATAAAAAAGACTGGAAAGAGGCATTTGATATTCTTTCATCAACCAACAACTTTCCGGAATTCACCGGACGTATCTGCCCGGCACCTTGTGAGACGGCTTGTGTACTAGGAATTAACCAACCAGCTATTACTATCGAGGAAATAGAGAAACATATAATTGAGATAGCTTTTGATAAAGGGTTTGTAAAACCCCGCAAGCCCAACCTTCGTTCAGGCAAGAAAGTAGCGGTGATTGGTTCCGGTCCTGCAGGTCTTGCCGCAGCTGCACAATTAAACTATGCAGGGCATACAGTTATTGTGTTTGAAAGAGATGATGCTCCGGGAGGATTATTACGTTATGGCATCCCTGATTTTAAGTTAGAGAAATGGGTGATCGACAGAAGAATAAAACTGATGGAAGAAGAAGGCATTATTTTTAAATGCCTTGCAAATGTGGGAGTGAATGTCAGTATCAATGATATACTAAGGGAGTTCAGTGCCATTGTACTTGCAGGTGGCAGTACTACACCAAGAAATCTATTTATTCCCGGAAGAGAACTCAAAGGTGTTCATTTCGCTATGGATTTTTTAAAACAGAATAATAAAAGAGTAGCCGGAAAGGATCCTCTTGCTAACGCAGCAATAGAAAGCAATATTTTAAGTGAAGAACTTAAAGCTACAGGAAAAAATGTAGTGGTGATAGGCGGTGGTGATACTGGCAGTGATTGTGTAGGTACATCCAATCGTCACGGAGCTAAATCAGTAACACAATTCGAATTATTGCCTAAACCTCCTGAAGAAAGAAATGATTACATGCCATGGCCTTCTTATCCGATGTTGCTCAAAACAACTACTTCACATGAAGAAGGTGCCAACCGGCAATGGGCGGTAGCTACAAAAGAATTTATCGGTGATGAAAATGGTAATCTGAAAGCACTGAAAATTGTTGACCTCGAATGGAAAATAGCAGATGGCAGACCCGCACAATTTGTTGAAGTGGCTGGTAGTGAAAGAGAGATACCTTCTGAACTGGCTTTACTGGCCATGGGCTTTGTACATCCGCAACATATTGGATTTATCAGTGACCTTGGTATAGGTCTCGACGAAAGAGGGAATGTAAATGCATCTGAAAAAGACTATCGTACTAATATATCGAAGATCTTCACGGCCGGCGATATGCGCCGGGGCCAAAGCCTGGTGGTATGGGCCATCAGCGAAGGGCGGGAATGTGCCCGCAAAGTAGATGAGTTTCTGAATAATAATTCTCCAAGCCTCTTAGAATCAAAAGAAAGAACCCTGCAGTTTCAAACTATCTGATCTTAGCTAACACTTTCTCCTAAAGTATTATATTTTATTAATATTTAATACTGTAAACATTTTATCAACTTTTTTAATAATAATTTAAAATAATATAATAAACTAACACATGTTAATATCATATTTTAATATTTTTATGAAGAATTTTTCAAATGATTTATTTTTTTAATGTTTAACTAAAAACCTAGCTCATGAGTAAAAGAAAAGCAAAACAGATCTTGCCATTTGTACTGTTGGTTGCGGTAGCTATCATTGCCATGTTTGTTAAACCTTCAGCCGATTATGTTCCGGGAGAGGCTGACCCCCAGTATAGCTCTTCCGATATTGCCTGGGTATTGGTATCTACAGCACTGGTATTTTTGATGACACCCGGCCTCGCCTTTTTTTATGGCGGGATGGTAAACCGCAAAAATGTAATATCAACAATGATTAAAAGCGTAGTTGCCGCCGGTATTGTTGGTGTGTTATGGGTGATTTGCGGGTTCAGTCTTGCTTTTGGAGAATCCATCAATGGACTTATCGGAAATCCCTCCACCTATGCTTTTTATGATGGTGTAAAATCCGGGGCTGCATGGCCATTAGCTAACACCATTCCATTATCGCTGTTCTCTCTCTTCCAGTTAATGTTCGCTATCATAACACCCGGACTGGTAGTAGGTGCCGTTGCAGAACGTATCCGCTTCACTTCCTATGTTCTATTCATTGTACTTTTTGCCTTGCTGGTATATGCACCAGTCGCACATTGGAGCTGGCACCCGGAAGGTTTCCTTGCAAAAATGGGCGCCTGGGACTTTGCAGGCGGTACAGTTGTACATATTACTGCAGGTTGTGCTGCTCTTGCCGGAGCAATGGTATTGAAAAGGAGAAAGTCGCACATTGAAAATAGAGAGATACCACCTGCTAATGTTCCTTATGTATTAATTGGAACAGGTTTGCTTTGGTTTGGCTGGTTCGGCTTCAACGCTGGTTCAGCAGTTGGCGCCACACCACTGGCAGTGAATGCCTTCGGTACAACTACTACCGCTGCTTCTTCTGCAGGTCTGGCATGGATGTTCTTTGATATCATTAAAGGCAAAAAACCATCTGTACTTGGTTTCTGCATTGGCGCTGTGGTAGGCCTCGTTGCCATCACACCTGCAGCTGGTTATGTTGGTATACCACAAAGTATCATCATTGGCCTGGTTGGAGCACTGGTTTCCAATATTGCAGTAAGTATAAAGCAGAAATCTAAGCTGGACGATACACTTGATGTATTCCCTTGCCACGGATTAGGCGGTATGGTAGGTATGTTACTCACCGGGGTATTTGCCAGCACAGCGGTACATGGTATCAAAGATGGGCCTAATGGTTTGTTTTATGGAAATCCAGGCTTCTTCTTTATCCAGTTAAAGGCGATGGCTATTGTTGTTGCATACAGCTTTATTGTTTCATACGGCATATTCAAGTTCATCAACTTCGTTATTCCGATGAGAGTTAGCGAAAGTGAAGAAGAAGAAGGACTTGATGCAACCCAGCATGATGAAAAATACTTACAAGGTCATTTGCTGGTACATAACAATGGTACAATAGAAGAAAAACCTGTAGAAAGCACTAAGTAAATAAAATCGAAAAAGGCACTGCATTAAGTGGAATAAACTTCTCGCAAAAGCTTATTCCTGCTGTGCCCTTTTCTTAACATCTAAAATGTATTACAATGTTACAAAAACTTTTTGTGGCAGCCTTCAGTTTGCTGTCATATACCCTCACAATAGCCCAGACAGCTTCGGTTTCAATAGATTCAACTGCTGCTGCACCCGCAGAAGATAAAAAAGAACCCGTCTTAACGATCACCGGTTCGGTAGATGCCTATTACCGGAATGACCTGGCCGAAGTGAAAACAAACAATTATACCAGCTTCACTCCCCTGCACAACTCATTTGCATTGGGGATGGCCAGCATAAAGTTTGAACATAAAGGAAAAAAAGTGAGTGCTGTTGCCGATCTGGGTTTTGGCCCAAGGGCAAAGGATTTTGCTTATACAGATGATGGAGTTACACAAGCAGTAAAACAAGCATATGTTTCCTATTCTCCCGCCGATTGGATAAAATTAACGTTGGGAACCTGGGGAACACATGTTGGATATGAATTACTGGACCCGCAGCTAAACAGGAACTACAGTATGAGTTATATGTTCACCAACGGCCCTTTCTCACACACTGGTTTGAAAGCAGAAGTAACAAAGGGTAAACATGGTGTGATGCTGGGTGTAGCTAATGCAACAGATTACAGAATACCGCCTGATGGCCAAATCAATAAGAAGTTCCTGCTGGCCCAGTATAGTTTTGCTCCAACTGACAAATTGAAATTTTACCTGAACTATGTGGGTGGTCAGAATCCCGATACTTCCAAAACCAATCAATTTGATGCTGTTGTTACCGCCAAATTCAGCGACAAGTTCAATATTGGATTTAATGGCACAGTTAACTCCACCCAGGTATGGGACGGCACCAAAAACCTTGAAAGCAAGGCTTGGTGGGGTTCCGCATTATATCTGAATTATGATCCGCAGGCATGGTTTGGATTAACACTCCGTGGTGAATTATTCAGTGATAAGAACCAGTTTAAAGCATTTAGTTCTTCGTCAGAAGGAGGAAATATTTTTGCAACCACTCTTTCCGCTAATTTCAAAACAGGTGGTTTTATTTTCATTCCAGAGTTCAGGTTGGATAATGCCAACAAGAATGTATTGTTTATTAATAAGGATGGAGCGTTTACTAAATCAGCAGCAAGCTTCTTAATTGCGGCGATCTATTCGTTCTGATAAAATACTATAAAGACTCTAAGTGGCAAGCAATCGTTAGCGGCCTTCTGTTTCTACAGAGGGCCTTTTTCATACCAATGGCTCCTGTTGGCTAAGGCAATGGAAACTACCCAGTCCCCAGATAATATCAGCAGAATCTATTCCCACCACTTCTCTTGATGGAAAGCAATCCTGAATTATTCGAAGGGCTTTCTCATCTCTTTCAGATCTGAATGTTGGGACTATAACAGACCTATTGGCAATATAAAAATTGGCATAAGAGCAAGGCAACCGCTGATCTTCATATATCAGCTCCTCTGGCATGGGTAATTCCACAATATTAAGTTGCTTGCCATTGATCAAACGCATGTCTTTCAATTGCCGGAGATTATGTTGAAGCAACTCATAGTTCTCATCATTTTTATCTTCTTCAATAACCGTTATGACTGTGTCCTCATTGACAAATCGAACTGTATCATCAATATGACCATCCGTATCATCACCTACAATTCCTTCATCCACCCAAAGTACCTGCTCCATCCCATAATAATTACAGAGATATTCTTCAATTTCTTGCTGAATCAAATGTGGATTGCGATTGGGATTCAATAAACAGGCCGTTGAAGTCATTACAGTTCCCTTTCCATTAAACTCTACTGATCCACCTTCCATTACAATACCCGGATGGTAAACCGGGATATTAAAATGCCTACCAATCAATGTTGGCACTACATCGTCTAAATCAAAAGGTGGATACTTATTTCCCCAGGCATTGTAACCCCAGTCAACAATTACTTTTTTTATTTCTGCTGCAGGATTAATTAAAAATGCAGGTCCATGATCCCTGCACCAGGCATCGTTAGTCGGATGAAAGAAAAATTCAATCTTAGACAAATCGACTCCTTCCACTTGTAAATGTCCAATCGCAAATGACCTCATAGCTTCATCCGATACATTAATTCTGACAAGTTCCCCCTTTGTTAATTCTTTAATGAACTTTGCATAAGACGGATATATGGTATGGATCTTTCCCGGCCATGAAGCCTCCTTATGTGGCCAGCTGAGCCAGGTTGCAATATGTGGAGCGAATTCAGCAGGAAAGACGTAACCTAAATTTTTAGGAGAGTCCAAAAGTCCGGAAGACGGAAAGACGGAAAGTTTTTGTGTACTCAACTTATTACAGTTTTATTTTAACGAATTGCGCAAAGCATTAATCATCACCAATATTTCTTCGCACATCTTATAAATCTTATAAAAATCATCATCAGAAATATACTCTCGCCTCTTTGCTAAGAAAATACAACCAACAACCTTAATAGCCGATCGCAGGGCAATACCAAGAAATCGATTAAACTCTGGGTTTGATTGACCTGTTGAACCTTCTGCAATATTCAGGGAAACAGAATCGGCCGCTCTTTTGATTTGCGAAGTCAATATATAAACTTCCTCTTTTGGAAATTGCTTTTTAACCTGATTGACAACATCCGAAAGATCAACTGCCTTTTGCCAAACAATCAGTTTTTCAAATTTAAAAGCCATAGTCAACTATTTAATTGTATAATTTCAATCAAAAGGAAAACTAACTTTCGGACTTACTGTCTTTCGGTCTTTTGGACTTCTCACTAGTCTTCGTCAATAAATCGTTTGGTAATTGGTTGGTAGGAATCAATTCTTCTGTCCCGCATAAAAGGCCAGTGAGTTCTGTATTGGTCAGTCTTTGACAAATCAATTTCCAGCACTTTCACTTCCTCATCATCATGAGATGCTTTGTATAAAACAGTCCCAAAGGGATTGGAAACAAAAGAGCCTCCCCAGAATTTCATTGCACCATTCTGTTCAAGTCCCACCCTGTTCACACTTACCACATGCACACCATTGGCAACGGCATGACTTCTTTGAATCGTTTGCCATGCGCCGTACTGTTCATTATTGGTTGCCTCATCTTGTGAAGTGGCCCAGCCAATAGCTGTAGGATAAAACAAAATCTCCGCTCCCATCAAAGCTGTAATTCTTGCTGCTTCAGGATACCATTGATCCCAGCAGATCAGTACTCCAATGGTAGCAAACTTTGTCTTCCATACTTTATAACCCAAATCACCGGGAGTGAAATAGAATTTTTCGTAATAAGCCGGATCATCCGGGATATGCATCTTCCGGTACTTACCTAAATAACTTCCATCAGCATCAATCACTGCTGTGGTATTATGATACAATCCTTGTGCTCTTTTCTCGAATAAAGAAGCAATGATAACTACCCCCAACTCTCCTGCCACTTTCTGCAACGCATCTGTAGAAGGGCCTGGAACAGGCTCTGCCAGTTTGAAGTTCTCATAATCCTCCACATCACAGAAGTACAATGAGGTGAAGAGTTCCTGCAGGCAAACGATCTGTGCACCACCAGCAGCGGCTTTTTTTACACCTTCAATTGCTTTGATAAGGTTTTCTTCTTTCTTGTTGGTACAACTCATTTGTACCAGCCCAATTTTCACTTTACTCATAGTTACTATTTGAGGAGCAAAAATAGTTGTTTGAAATTTATCCTTTATGCCGAATTTCTCCCGGCATTAATAATCCCAAACGAACAACGCATGGCTAACTTTTCATAGGTCTCTTTCGTATGTGCCGGTGCCAACTGCTCATCCAGCTCTCTTATTTTCGTTAAAGCATACTGCTGGATTGTTACCAGCGGCAATACTATTCTTTCCCTCATCTGGATAGATAATTGCTCCACAGGATAATCAGCCATCAGTTCATTATGCCCGGTTATCTTGAAGAGGTATTGTTTTGTCAGTTCATACTCATCATAGATCATTTGCCATAATTCTCCGAACTGCTTGTGTTTTGCCAGGAAAGCTGTCAGTGGAAAAAAAGATTTCATCATGGCCATCTCACAGTTATCCAATAATGTCCGGAAGAACAATGACTGATGATACAGTTTCTGCAACTGCAATAATTTTCCCTGCTTCTCCATTTGCTTCAAGGCTGAGCCTACCCCATAATACCCGGTAACATTTTGCTTCAACTGGCTCCAGGATCCGGCAAAAGGAATTGCCCGCAGATCTTTCAATGACAATCCTGATGATGCACCCCGCTTGGCCGGACGACTTCCAATATTTGTTTCACTGTAAAACCGCAGCGGGCTTACCTGCAATAAATAATCAGCGAGATAGGGATGTTCTTTCAATGACCTGTATGCATTGAAACCTTCCTGTGCCAGTTCCTGTAAGAGGTTTTCCTCATTCTCACTTAACGTTATATCCCGGTTTGAGAAAAGATCATTGGAAATACCAGCATTCAATAATTGCTCAATATTGAATTGGGCAGCATCCACCGTTCCAAAATTCGAGCTGACAGTTTGCCCTTGTATCGTCAATTGAATTTCTTTATTGGAGATATTATGGCCCATAGAAGCATAGAATTTATGTGTTTTGCCTCCACCCCTGGAAGGAGGACCACCCCTGCCATCAAAGAATACCACATTCACACCATGCTCACGGGATATTCTCGTTAGTTCCTCCTTTGCTTTGTAAATACTCCAGTTAGCCATCAGGTAGCCGCCATCCTTTGTACCATCCGAAAAACCAAGCATAATGGTCTGCTGATTGCTCCTTCGCTTTAAATGTTCACTGTAAACAGGATGTGTATACAAAGTACGCATCACTTTAGCCGCATGCAGTAAATCATCAATAGTTTCAAAAAGCGGGACAATATCGATGTTTAACTCCTCTTTCTTCCATCCAGCTAATAGAAAAAGTCCATACACTTCCATCGCATTCAATGCACTGTTACACTGACTGATTATATAGCGACTGCAGCCATCCGTTCCATTGTATTGCTGAATTTCTTTTACTGTCCTGATAGTTTTCAGTGTATCCTGCGACAGCATGTCGGATAAGGTATCTGCATTTGCTATCCCTGTGATGGACGATAATATATCTATCTTTTCATGC
>JAEUVO010000014.1 GCA_016786885.1 Chitinophagaceae bacterium
CGGCAAGGATATGATGATCGTTGGACTGCCGGACAATGCCGTGAAAGAAAGCCTTCAGCGTATAGAAAGTACTTTTAAAACAAATGACTATGATGTTCCCCGCACCAAAGTAGTCGTGAATATGGCCCCGGCTGATATAAAAAAAAGCGGTACTCCTTTCGATCTTCCAATTGCCCTGGGCATACTTGGCGCTACGGAGCAGATCAAAAACTGTGAAGTAATTTCTACGTATGTAATTATGGGAGAACTTTCATTGGATGGAGAGATACGCCCCATTAAAGGAGCTTTACCGATTGCAATACAGGCACGAAAAGAAGGCTTTAAAGGATTGATCGTTCCAAAAGCAAATGCGAAAGAAGCCGGCATGGTGAACAACCTGAATGTATACGGCGTTTCCCACATCAATGAAGTAATTGATTTTTTTGAGAACGGAGAAAAGGGGCTTGAGCAGGTTATTATTAACACCAGGGAAGAATTTTTTAATTCTCAGTACGATTTTGAAATTGATTTTGCTGATGTTAAAGGACAGGAAAATATAAAAAGAGCACTGGAGATCGCAGCAGCAGGCGGACACAATGCAATTCTTATAGGTCCGCCAGGTGCAGGAAAGACGATGCTGGCGAAGCGATTGCCTACTATATTACCGCCCCTCAGTTTACAGGAGGCCCTGGAAACAACCAAGATCCACTCAGTAGCGGGTAAATTGCCGGAGAACGCCACCCTGGTTTCCAAACGTCCTTTCCGTTCACCACATCATACTATTTCCGATGTAGCGCTGGTAGGCGGCGGGGGGATACCACAGCCGGGTGAAATATCGTTGGCGCATAATGGAGTCCTATTCCTGGATGAATTGCCAGAATTTAAAAGAACAGTACTGGAAGTAATGAGGCAGCCTATGGAAGAAAGAAGAGTGACCATTTCCAGGGCAAAAGTAGCTGTTGATTTCCCGGCCTCCTTCATGCTGATGGCATCAATGAACCCCTGAAGTTTCGTTGCCCTTTTCCAGCATTTTGTAAAGAGGGGGTGTGGGGGAGATAAGAAAGCTTGATTGTAATGTCTTGTTTTCCAATAAGGATTTGGTCTGTAATGAGTTCAACTATGGTTCTCTTTTCTTCAAAGGGTAATTCCGGCCAACGTTCATAAAGATCTTTGGCTTCCCTTAAAACAGTATCGGAAGAAAGGTGCTGAATTTTAAGAAAGTCAATTTCTGCTTCTAATTCCGGCAGTTGTTTCTCAACCTGAGCCAGTCTTTCTTCCAGCGGGTCATAGACCTCTTTAAATCTCTCGGGTGTAAGTTCCTTGTTGACCCGGAGTTCAACATACTCATTAATCTTTTTGCGAAGCCCAACCACTTCGTTTCGTACACTTCCCAAAAGCAATTCTTTTTCTTCTATTAGACTGTCAGATTGCCGCATGTAGCTGGAAAGGTCAGTTTCAGTTAAAAGGAATGACTTTAGCTGAGTATGATAAATCTCATCAATATCTGAGGCCATAATCCGGGTATTGCACTTTTTGCAGCGATAGGTAGGGTTGCTGTGATAGACATACATTTTCTGGCCACAATCGCAGGTAACGTAGCCAGCTAAAAGGTACACGGTACGGGGTCCTGGCTTTGTCCGCTTTTTGTGTTGTGCTTCCAGTATTGCATTGCATTCGTCCCATAATTCAGCAGAAACTATGGCCGGGCACGGAATCAATATCCAGTCTTTTTGATCCTTTATGACCCATTTCTTGCCTTCTCCGGTGCTTCTAGTGTAGTTAGCCCTCCGTACCCCCTTAGCTGTTGAATCCTTTATTAGTCGCTCAACAGTTGTATCGGTGAATTTTGCTCCGCCACGGGTTCGATACCCCCGATTATTGAGTTCTGTGGCAGTGGCCTTTTTGCGCTTAACTGAGCGAAATATTTCATAGAGGAGCTTTCTAACCGGTGCTTCCTTTTCATCAATCACTAACTCCCTGCCCTCCCATTTATAGCCAAAGGATGCGGCACCACCCAGTGGTTTGCCCATTTTAGCCCTGATTGGCACTGAGGCCGCTACCCTCTCAGCAATCTCCTCCCTTTCCCAAGTGGCCATAGCAGCGATCATTGTATAGAAGAGGCGGCCAGCAGGTGTGCTGGTATCAATGTTTTCAGATAGTGAGATGAGGTCAGCGTCCTGTTTTTTAAAGAACTCTGCAAACTCAAGAAGTTCCTTGGTATTTCTGGCTAAACGTGCCAGCCGAGAAAAGATCAAAGCATCTATCCGCCCGCTTTCAATATCCCTAACCATCTGTTTAGTTTGCGGATAATCAACAATTGATTTGCCACTAAGTGCATCCAAGCGGTATACTTCAACTACTTCCCAACCCTTGGACTGTGCATAATAACGACCTCGCATTTCATGATGTTCCGGGCTTTCATCTTCAACCTGCCGGTCGGCAGACACCCTAACCCAGATACCCACTCTCTTCTTTGGTTCCATACAAAAAAGTTTTAGACACACAATTACATTAGTGTGTTCGTTATGCAATAAATTTTAAAGAGAGGGGTTAAGATATTTCGGAAATAGTGCAGAAATAATAAGTGTTCCCCGAGAAGTACGAAGGTAAGAATTTCTTGGAAACAATCTTATTACTCCGTGCCAACATCTTAACTAAGCTCTCGAATAATTTAGTTTTAAAGTATTCAATGTTACCAGTCAGAACCAGATAGATACGTTGCACTAACCCTAACAACCCGATCTTGGGCTAGCTCACTTTTACTTATTGAATCCTTGAAATTGTTTGCAGCAGATACATTTACTCTAAAATCTACATTAGAAAGATTAAACTGGCTTGTTTCAGATAGGGCTCTTTTAATAGCATTAGCCCTGGACTGTGCCAGCATAAAATTATCGCCATACTTTTTTTTGGACTCCCCTCTAAGCGGGCGTTTATCAACACCACCGGTAATGTAAATAGTAATTATTTTTTTATCGCTGAATTCTTTTTGAATACTGTCGATTCCATTTTTCAAGAGACTATTGGGAATTGAATCAAATCCATCGTTAAACGGACCAACCGATATCTCCTTTGTGAAAGAAACAATTTTGGAGCTATCACAAATGCAGGTTGCCTTTTCAATATTTATATCAAATCCGACTTTTGGGCTGAATTTCACTATAGACTCATACCCAAAAGAAAGCAGGGAAGTTATAGCAGAATATATAAGATACTTTGGTTTCTTTGTTTTCTTATACTTCCAAAAAAGCCACAGTGAAGAAAAAAACAAAACCAAGAAAATGATCCAGCTCCTACGACGGGTATTAATCGCCCACTCCTTCTTCTCTTTTCCCAAAACATTTAAAAGAAAGCTCTTTATTGTATCTGTCTGATTGCCATTTAAGCTATCAATACTTTTTAATGCTTTATTTATACTGTAAGAAAAAGAATCATTAACAACCCCTTTCCTAATAGCAGCGGAGACTGAAAGCAAAGAGTCATAAATCAATCTATTTTGATTTTTAACTTCAGTAAAATTTCTCTGGTTATCGTCTCCAAATTTTTGAATTGTCCATAACGTCAGAATACTTAAACCTGATAATATAAGAATGGCTATTCCGGTATATGCCAAAAGCTTCTTTACCTTCATGCCGAATATCTCATATTTCTGAAATGCCGGCCTTCGCAAAATCTGTCTAAGCCCCTTTAAGTGCAGCACTACACTAACAAAAACCGATATAATTAAAATAATAATACCAAAAACATAATATTTCATATTACAACTTTTGTTAAAAGAATTTGATCATTTCTTCATCTTTCGTATTGATTCATTAATAATTCTGGAAATAGATTCCCGTTTCTTTTGCATATCCGTATTAGTCATATTTTCATACTCAACTTTAACCCGGTAGCCTTTAACATTAGTTTCGGTGGAGAAGTCGATATTCTCCTTGGAGCTTAAAAGATCAAATAGCTCCTCAGGTTCTCCGATGTAAATTTTATTGTTGTCTGACTCTGGAAGCTTCTCAGATACTTGTTTCGATAATTGCTTTTTCATCTTCTCATCATAACTGCATACAAATATTTTCTTAAAGCCAGCGGAGACGCATTTCTCAACATTGTGAAGTTCCCAGGCTGAGTCGGTAGTGACAGATACTTCAACGGCAATTCTATCTTCTTCTTTTTCCAATACCACATCAATCAATCCTTTGCCATCGGGAGTTGGCATTTCAATTGTGGCTTTGTAACCCTTGGATTCCGCTATTTTTTTAATAAGAGATTGTAAATAGCTATGTTGAGTATCAGTCTTTTTTTGAACAACCTGCTTCTCATTCTCAGGGTTTGACTTTATGTTCTCTGGTGTTAATTCCTCAGAAACAGGAATCTTTGGTTCTGTTTGCCTTTTAGTGATAATTGGTTTGGCTGTTATGCTCTCCTCTTTAACATCCGCTTGCAGTATTTCTTGTGTACCCATACTGTCTATTAACATAGCTTCAACTTCTGCCTTAGGCATACTATAGCGTTGGCGGGATTGTTCAATCACAAACTCTCTTTCAGCATATTCATTATTTCTCTCAAATACTATAGTTGAAAGGTTGAAGTCATACTCGGGTCTTTCAATGCGAACAATGGCTTCACCGGTACCGAGATTTTGAAGATCACTGGCTTCGAAGAAAGAAAATCCTTCGGCTAATTTTTTAGCATCTGAGTCCCCAAGACGAAAACAAATTCTGGTGCTGGCATTGGCAATTAAAGTATTCAAGAGTTCACTATCATTTTTCTGAACTTGTTGGATGTCCTGATGTGCCAGAATCAAGCCCAGATGATATTTTCTGGCTCCGGAGAGAATATGAGCCATTGAGGGAGTGACGAAATGCTGAAATTCATCGATGTATAAAAAGAAATCATTGCGCTTCTCCTGTGCTTGCCGGGCTAAAGCTGCCTGGTGAATCTTCGACACCACAAAAGTTCCTAAGAGATAACTATTCTCCGAACCAATTAAACCTTGTGAGAGTTTAACTAACAGAATTTTTCTGGAATTAAGTATCTGCTCAAAATCTATTCCCTGTGGTTGGGCTAGCATATTTCTGATAAGGCGGGGTCGTAAGAAGGAATCAAGTCGGGTTAAGATGGGACCAATAGAATTGGTTTTAAGAAGCGGATATTCCTTTTGCCAATAGTATGAAATGCTCGGATCGGATACAGTTTTAAGAAAGGTCTCCCGGTATGGCCTTTCTATCAGGAATCGCCGCAAATCAATTAGTGTTCCTCCCTTTGAACTTTCCAGAAATGCCAGTATTGCATTAGCAAAGACTGAATTCATCTGATCTCCCCAACTGGTTGAGAGTTTTCGAAATGCCGCCACTAAGTCAGAGGAAAGCACTTCCTTTTCTATATCTGAGTGCGCCTTTAAAATATTAAAACCAATTGGAAAGTCGCTATCAGCCGGGTCAATTATCAGAACGTCATTCAGCCTTGATTTGGGAATGCAGGTTAAAATAGTATCAATTAAATCACCATGTGGGTCTAATACGGCCACCCCTTGCCCGCTTTCAATGTCCTGGTTAATCATGCTAAGCAATAAAGTTGACTTGCCGGTACCGGTGGCGCCAATAATATGAGTATGCTTTAGTCTTTGTTCACCGCTGAGAGTGGCAGTATTTTCTATTCCATTATGAATACTCTGCCCCAGCTTAAATGTATGTCCCTGTGCTATTGGTGGAAGTGCCTTAGTTTTCTTTGTCTCCCCTGAAACTTTCCTTGAAATTAGAGAGCTATCCGGTAAATGAATGAATGTTGCCAGTTCTTTAACATTGAGTATCATACCAGAGCGGTGTGATTCCCGAAAGGCTATATCGGTGGCACGTTTAACCGCAGTATATTCTTCATCATTTAGTGGCAGGAGGGCATTCCCCTGGGAGCGGGTATTAGTCACAAGAGCAAAAGCCACCTTCCGAAGGAGGGAAAGGGATTCTTCAAGTTCCTTTGCCTGAGTTAGTATTCGAACAGTGGCGCAATATAATGGTGCACTGACTTTTTCTTTAGCCAGCGGCAGCATTTCCGGAGCGTCCTCAAAAAAAGCTCCGCCTTTGGCATCTGAAACTGATTTAATAATGCTTGACTGCCAGTGATTGACTACACCATTAAAAAGAATCTGAAATATTACCTGCTCCCCTTCGCCAATATACTCCAGTATGGAAAACAATCCGGTCAAAGGATCCATGGCACTTCCCTTCAGTTGATTGAGGGGTCGCATAAATTCTTCCTTCAGCCCAAAGTCAACGGTGGCAAAAGGCACCTCATTTTGAATAAGGGTATTTTCATCAATTTCAGTTTCAATAACAGAAACATTTTTAAGCAAGGTCGCAAGCTGACTTTTAATATACTGTGCATCTTCTACCCTAGAAACAAATTGAATTCTGATTTGTCTATTAGTACCAATGATTTCAAAACTAATTGGGCCTTTGCAATATGAAAGCATAATGAGCAATTGCTCTATTTCGGTGGCACTTGCTTTTGAGTGTTTTGCAAGCCTCAGTTCGAGACAGACTAATTGCGAAACTTCCGGGCCCGGAAAGAGTTCATAAGAGACTTCAGGCGTTTGTTCAATAACTTTTTGTTGAGGTGTACTCTTAAAGACTGAAGCCAGGCTGCTGAACAAGGTATGGCGCATTCCATCATCGACAATCGGCCCCCGCCTGATGAAGTGTCCAAAAAAGGGTGTGTATGGTGGTTCCAGGTCAACCGGCTCATTGGCAAATAGCCAGCCCCGGCCAAGAATCTCCCATTCATAGAATTGGGCAGTGAGGGCTTCAACTTTAGCGGAGACCATATAAAACTAAATTAATATGACCGCTGATATTCTTTCCAATCATCCTCTGTTAACTTCCTGGCACCCTTTGTTTCAGTTAATTGATTAATCGTTTCTTTGACACAAAGAGTGACTGCTTCTTTAAACATCACTTCCGTATCCATTTCAAAGAAAGTCTTAGCCCTTTTTTCAAACAGCTTTCCAATGAATGGAATGGCAATTAGGAAATTATAGGTTGGATTATCGGCCTCACCCAGCCACCAGGAAACAAAAAATTCCTTGGCATAAGGAGCAGCACAAACATCATAAATCAATTCTTTATATTGAATCCGGAGATAGATTCTTTGAGGTGAAAGAAAGCCACCTTCGGAATAAGTGAGCCTGTAGACTGAAAGCTTATCCAATTCTTTTGCTTTTAAATTGGCCTCTACCTTATCATAAAATTCTTGTGGCGAGAAAGGTGTACTAGTGAATCGGTGATGCCAGTGGGATAATACTTTTTTGATTGGGGATTTTTGCCGTAGGGCAGCAATAATGATAAGAGCTAAGACCCCAATTAGAATTAAATCTAATGTGCTTAGTCCACTACGCCGATAATAATCATATTGCAGAAGAATGATTTTCATAGCAGAGAAGTTTAGTTAATGAAAAGTATGGTCATTTGAGAAAAGAGTCAATACTAGTTTTATGGTATTTTTTATGTTTCAAGTTCAATTTCTTGCCCCGAATCAAGCTGCCGCCGTACATACGGTGGCAGCTTCCTAAGCATTTGCCCTTAAAAGGGCAAATCATCTGATACCTCCTCTTTGGCGGTTGTATTAGCTTCTTTGCCTTTAATGTGCTGGTGGACAGTAATGCTGTTAACGTGGCAGTTTAAGGAGGCTTTGGCTTCGCCATCAAGTCCGATATAAGCATTGATGTAAATGCGACCACTTAGCTCAACTAAACTTCCCTTGGTTAGCCAGAGGGCTATCTTGGGAGAAATCCAGTATGAGCAGTTGTAGAAGGTGGTCAGGCTGACACCTTCAGCGGCTCCTTTGGGTTTGTAATAGTCATTGATGGCAAGTGAGAAGTTTACAACCTCCCTGTCATCTTTGAGTTTCTTGACTGTGGCATCTTTAGTGATGCGTCCGATAAGTACCATACTTGTGGATTTTAGGGTTAAAAAATAATACTGACCTTTTCGGCTCACCGCCGCAGTTCAGCCAGCTTAGGCAACCCTAAATAGAAGCGTGGAAGGAAGTCAAGGCTTTGCGATAAAAAATACTACCCCGAATAAGTGAAAACTCGTATTAAAATGGGTGGAGATTTTTTATCTGCAAACCGTGGCAAGCGAAGTGAAGCGGAGCGCAGGCCTTGACTTCCGTATGTTGAGCCAATATCTTTGCCTTGCGCTGGGTGAAGAAAATCTAATTTTGTACAATGGGTTAGATAATGTAAATTCTATTTGTTCTTACAGCTATACACAAAGGGAAAAAAATGGGTTGTGGTTTTTTTATTTTTTTACTTTCCCCGTGATCACATCATGCAATCCTTTCAACTTTGCTCTCAATTCATCATAAGTTACTACATCAACATTCTTCTGATTAGCCCTATACAGTTCAAAACATTTTGATTGGTTTGTATTCAAACCCGTCTTCCGACCAATTACCAGTATCGCCTTAGGGTCCAGTGATTGATATTTAAGCCCATATTGCCGCAAGAAACTATCTTTTTGATCCAAACATTGGTTAACACCACCGGATAACTCATCTGAAACCGGATAAACATCGGGTTCACGATAAGCATGATTTTTAAGTAGAGCCTTGCTTGGTGGTTTTATTTCTAATAGAGCGAAATTATCCTTGAACCCATTTTCAAATAAAAAATCGACAACTCTTCCTTCTTCGTTTTCGAGTGTTTTACCACCAACATATGCTTTCCCTTTGCGAAGAATTACCTCATAAGGGAATAAATGCGTGAGCGTCCAGGTATGTTGTTCAAAAAACTTCTGCCAAGCTTCTTCGTCTGCCGGCTTTGTTTTCATTAACTGATCAAACTCTTCAATAATATCTTCAAGATAGATAGTATCCAACTTCTCTTTTGTTTTTATTATATGTGCAGTCGCCGTGATTTTCGCCGTTGGAAGATCAGAAAGAATCTGGGTAAGTGAATCAATATCATTAACGGACATCTTTTCATAAGAAGTAAACTTAGAAAGATAGTCTTCCAATTCTCCTGCTTTCAAAATTCGCTCAAGCTTCTTTACTTTTTTGTTTTGTTCCGAAAGAATTTCATGAACCAAATGTTTGCGACTTAGTTTATAAAGTTCGCTTTCTTTCTTAAGTACTCTAACTATTTTAGACAGATCGTTCCAATTAAAAGTTATTGTCTTATTTGAAAAACGAGTAGGCCCAGTTGTTGTTACAATTACCTTCTCAAGGTTTGAAAACTTTTTATAAAGCAAGTTCCAAAACTGAGTTGATGATTCGAACTTAAAACCGTAACCCGGCTTCTTCCTGAATATTTTTGGTATTGCGCCGATTGTTTTCCAGCCTCTGAATTCAACGGTTTTAATCCGCTTAGGTTTTGCGATATCTAATGCACGGTTAACTGTATAAGGATAAAAAATAATCTTATCTCTGGCTATTTCCTTCGTTTTGAATATGGGTTTTCCTTCAGAGTTGTAATAGTGGTAAACCTCTTTGGAATGCGATTTTTGGGTACGATTCTCTTGGTTTGGTTCAAGTGGCATTACAACAAATTATTTAAACTTAAAGTAAGTAAATGTAAAAAAAACATACGGATTTCCCCTAAAAAAGTATTGAAAGCTAAGATCAAGTCCAAGAGGAAATGGAATAAAATGAATGAATTATGTGTGAGTTTGTGTTTATGCCATAGTCTATTGGACGCTACAGCAGCCAAAAGGGGTTTTTTGCGGAAGAATAACTCTCAATTTGCACTTAAATAAAGATTAGATTTTGTAAGTACAACAGACTTAATTTTACACTTTTCAAGTGTTATAACAAACGTTCCCTTTTTACTAGGAGAAGTGTTTGTTGTTTCAAAAGAATATGTATAATCATACGTTGTTCTCTCTCTATCTCCACCCAAATTAACTTTAGTCTTTGGGCAACAATTTCTTCCCCCTTTCGGAAGTATTATTTTGATATAGGCATTAACAATAATTACCAAATCGTACTCTGTCCTGTTCTCAAAACATGCCTGACCAAAGTAATCCATCCCTCCAAAATCAGCTTGTGCTTCGCATTCACTCTTTCTCAAATCAGATATGCTAATCTCAAAAATATCATCTGTTGCACTCTTATTTGAAGCATCAATTTTTTTTGCCATGTTGACGTTTGCAGCAGTCGTTGCACCATCATTAAGGCTACTTCGTAGTAGATTATTAATAGCATCCGTTCTGGGGACAGCGCCTCTTTGGCCAGCAATTGAAACGCCCTTTTGAATATCAAGCGCTTTTATTGAGATATCAATAGTATTATCTAAGGGGACAATTGTTCCAGTAATAATAAATTCGACTCCAGCCATTTCGCCTAGTTTAAGAGCGTTTTCTGGTTTTGTTAGTTTTTTGTCAGTCAGGTTCAATTCCTCAAGCAACGTATTAAATCGAGTTCGATCAATTACCGTTAAATCAGCTTTATTTGAAAGTTCAACGCTAAAGGATTCTGCAATATATTTTCCGAGTTCGGTAGAATTTCCCTGAAGGTCAACAAAATTTGAAACAATTATTCTTGTT
>JAEUVO010000034.1 GCA_016786885.1 Chitinophagaceae bacterium
TTGTCGTATAAGCAGATCAGCACCCTTGGTTCGCCTACATGTTCGCCGGTAAAGCCGGAAATAAGGTCACCAAAGCTTTTGGCATATTGAAGCATTTGTTCCTTATTACCCGCCACTTTCTCTTTAGTGATTAAAATAAGATCAAGATCGGAGTATTCATCCATTTCCCCGCTGGTCCAGGATCCTCCTGCAGCCAACCCGAGGACTGTCTCGTCTCTTTGTACAATCTCCGCAACCCGGTATGCAAAATCCTGTTGTATCATTAATTAAATAATAATGATTGAAGGTAAAAAAACTGGACTTTTTGCCGGCTTTTTATTTACTTAGATGTTGTACCATAGCTTTCATATATGAAGAAAATTATACTGTCATTCCTTTTAATAGTATTTGTGCAAGGCCATATTATGTACGGCCAGTCTTCTATGCAGCAAAAGGCAGTTGTGTTAAAAAGGATGATCGAACTGAACCACCTGCTACCCAAACCCGTTGACGATAGTTTTTCTGCAGCCATGTTTAAAGCCATCATCAACCAGGCGGACAGAAGAAGACTACTTTTTACTGATACTGAATTCAAATCACTGCAGGCTTACAGTAATAAATTAGATGATGAGCTAAATAAAAAGGAGTGGGGCTTTTATGATCTGTTTTCACAAGCATACAAAAAAGCATTGACAAGGGCCGACTCTATCATTGGTAAACTAACACAGAAACCATTTGATTTTAATAGTAATGAGACAGTAACGAACAACCGGAAGGATGAATTCAACTTTGCAACAGATATTTCTTCATTATCATCCCGCTGGCTTCGGTATTTAAAATATTTAGCACTGGACCAGTTGTTTGATATGGCAGCGGAAGACAGCACTGGTAAAACATCGCTGAAAACAGTGATTGGCATAGCTGAGACAAAAGTGAGAGAACAGCTGAAGAAGACAGAGATAAAAAATCTGAAAAGAATAGCCGGTCATCCGGGAGGTATTGATGGCTATATCACAGAGCTTTATTTAAATGGACTTGCTTCGGTCTTTGATCCGCACACCAATTATTTTTCACCACAGGGTAAACAGGAATTCCGGGAATCATTAAGTACAGAAGCGTTGTCTTTTGGTCTCGAACTGGATGAAAATGAGAAAGGCCAGGTTGTAGTGGATATGATGACCCCGGGTGGGCCAGCATGGAAATCCGGTGATCTGAATAAAGGGGATGTATTGATGAGTATGTTATGGGAAGGCAAGGAAGTAACGGACATGACCGGGGCGACTGTAGAAGAAGCGTATGAGGAGCTGGAAAAATCATCCAAAGACAAACTGATACTGAAATTTAAAAAAGCAGATGGTACAGAGAAAACAGTAATGCTGAAAAAAGAAGAACTGGAGAATGAAGAAAACATTGTAAAAGGATTTGTACTGCAGGGAGAAAAAAAGATTGGCTATATCTTGTTACCGGGTTTTTATACAGAGTGGGAAAATGAAAGTGGTTCCAGTTGTGCTAATGATGTGGCCAAGGAGATTGTAAAGCTGAAAAGAGAAAATATTGATGGGCTGATACTCGATGTTCGCTATAATGGTGGCGGCTCATTAGGAGAAGCCCTTGAAATGACCGGCATCTTCATTGATGAGGGTCCGGTGGTGGGCATCAAAAGCAAAGAGCCGAAAGTAGTTTTTTTAAAAGATCCCAACCGGGGTACCATTTATAGTGGGCCGATGGTACTGATGGTAAACGGGCAAAGTGCTTCTGCCTCTGAAATGCTGGCCGCTGCTTTGCAGGATTATAACCGGGCTGTTATTGTTGGCAGCCCTACGTTTGGCAAAGCTACTATGCAGCAGATGTTTTCGCTGGATACTTTTTCTAAAAAGGCAGCTGCAATGAATACTGACAGGGATATGGTAAAGATCACGGATGGGAAACTGTATCGCCTTACCGGTGAATCGGCGCAGCGAAACGGTGTTATACCTGATGTATTGTTGCCGGATGCTTTTGATGGTATTGAATACCGGGAAAAATTTTCGCCCAATGCACTGGTGGGAGAACCGGTGACAAAAAATAATTATTATAAGCCCCTGCCGGCTTTACCGGTAAACGAACTGGCTGCTAAAAGCGCCTTGCGGATAAAAAGTGATGTTAATTTCCGCGATATACAGCAGATCATCAACCTGATGATTGCAAGAAGGGAGAAGTCAGAAACCATTTCACTGAAATGGGATGAGTTTGAAAAATGGGCCCGGCTAAATACAAAAGAGCTGGAAGCATTGAAAGGAGATGGTATAGCGGCAGGCGATAAGTTCACTGTGGCTAATCATGGTCTTGATAAAGCCCTTCTGACCAATAATGAATATGCCAAAGAAATTAACAAGGGTTGGCTGGAGAATATCAGTGAAGACATTTACATACAGGAAGCATTTCTTATTCTCTGTGATTTAATTAAATTGCGTTAACCACACAAAATAAACTTACTATGAAAATTTTTGCAAAACTATCTGTTGTCCTGCTGCTGACTTTTTTACTGCGACCTTCTTTTACCGGGGCGCAGTCATTTGAAACTCCCGTGGAGTATATGGATTATATAGGCAAAGCCAATGAACAGCTTACGCTGAAGTACATGGTGTACCTGAGCAGCATGTCGCATGGCAAAAGTGCAAGAAAAGTAGAGAAAAGAAGAATGGAAGTATTGGATGCTATTAATAATACACGATATGATATACAAGGCATGCCGCCTTATAAAGGAGATAAAACTTTACGGGATACCACGGTGGCATATTTAAAAATGCTGAACAGTGTATTTAATGAAGACTATGGCAAGATCGTAAACATGGAAGAGATTGCGGAGCAAAGCTATGATGCGATGGAAGCCTATATGATGGCACAGGAAAAAGCCAATGAAAAATTACAACAGGCATCAGAAAAGCAAAACCTGATGCAAAAACAGTTTGCTGACAAGCATAATATTAAATTGCTGCAGAATACTTCGGAGCTGGAAGCCAAAATGAAAACGGCTTCAGAAGTAATGCATCATTATAATGAAGTGTACCTGATCTTTTTTAAAAGCTACAAACAGGAAGCCTACCTGATGGAAGCTGTTGCCAAAAAGAATATAAACGGTATTGAACAGAACATCAACTCGCTACAGGGCTTTGCAGACGAAGGACTGGAGAAATTAAAAAAAATAAAACCGTATGCTGGTGATGGTTCCCTGCTCAGTGCCTGCCGCAATATGCTCAACTTTTATAAAGAAGAAGCAAAGAAGAGCTCAGCCATGAGTGATTTTTTTCTGAAAGAAGAAAATTTCACTAAGATCAAAAAGAAGTTTGATACCAAACCCGCTGCCAGCCGCACCCAGCAGGATGTGGATGAGTTCAACAAAGCAGTGAATGATATCAATGCCGGCGTTAACACTTATAATAATACCAATAACGAATTAAACAAGAAACG
Organism: Chitinophagaceae bacterium; assembly: GCA_016786885.1. GTDB lineage: Bacteria > Bacteroidota > Bacteroidia > Chitinophagales > Chitinophagaceae > JJ008. The sequence continues at coordinate 3,430 of JAEUVO010000034.1, forward strand.
TTCCACCAGCCTTGACGGCTGGAATAACGCAGTAAAACGATACATGGATACTTATATTCCGCAGCAGAAGAGATAGAATAGGCACCAAAATATAAAAGAAAAACCTCTTGTTTTTGCAAGAGGTTTTTTCGTGGCGAATGTGTTAATGATTAATTCATCCGGATGATCCGTTGGCCACCCTGGTTATTACGATTCATTTCCTCCATCATCTTATCTCTTTCAATTCTGAATTCAGCTTGTGTATATCTTTTCTTGCCGGTGGGTTCCTTAATTATAGCAAGATCTGCTTTCTCTGTTATATTAGTGGCTTTATATACCTGGTCTCCGTCTCTTACGTCCAGTTCCAGTATTAGCCCCGGTAGTTGTCCCTGGAATTCGGAGGGCCCGGCAGAAACGGGGATATCGGTAGCAAACCATGCCACAATATTGGCCGTATCATCTACTTCTTTTCTTTCCATTACCCCATTATCCATATTCATCACCATTCGCTTGCTGGTTCTTACAGCCACTGCTTTCATACAACTGTGGTTCAGGATGGTTTTTGTTTCACCCGTCATTTTCCATTTCAGTTTACTGATGCTGTCGTCGATAATAAAGGTTTTGTCAAACATCTCTCTTTTTTCCACCCGGCGGCCGTTCTCAAAATTATTATAGAGCACATCATTACTGCCGGCTACCACCATCCGGATCTGCATGCCTTCTCCGCCAAATGTCGGGGCATCGTCATCGGCATTTTCGGCCTCAGCCTGTTTCCAGAGAGATTGATTATTGCCAAAAGTCAGTTCAAATTTATCGGTGCGGCTGCTGGGCATTTGTTGTTCCATTCCACCCGGCATACCGGCAAAACTGAATTGAAGTTTTACAGTACGTTCATAAATCACTTTTCCTTCCTTTTGTTGGGCCTGAACAGCAATCGCAGCCAGCCATACACTACAAGCAGTGAGCAAAAATCTTTTCATGGTTTTATTTGTTTAGTTCAAAACTATAAAAGGCCTGACCGGAAATAAGTTAACCCACCTTTCATTAAGGTTAATAAAGGTTAAAGTCATTTACAATGCGAGTGGCGAATAACTAAATTTGCTTTTCCATGAAGCAGAGAAAACTAATACCTGGTCCCATTTTAATGCTGCTATCCATTCTGGGTATTGCGGCGTTCCAGGTGTACTGGTTGAAGCAGAACTATGTAAGGGAGGAAAAGACGCTGGCAATAAAAACAGAAATGCTGTTCAGGGAAACAATGATGAAGCTACAGGTGTCCAAACTGAAACTGGATGGGGTGCTGATCGATAGTACAGGAAAAGGAGAAATGAAGATCTTTATCGGGGATGATAAAAGGGGGGCAATTCGGTTTCGGCCAAGAGAAGAAGTTGTTTCCACCATCAATGTGATCAGGGATAAACTGGCAGATTCGCTCAGAAGAGATACTGACAAAGCAAAAAAAGGCATGGTGATCTCCATGCAGACATCCTCAGCTTTTACGGCAGAAAATGATTCACTGAAATTTGATATGGATGTACCGGCACCGCATCACGGCCCGGGCAACCGGTTTTTTAATTTTCTCTATGGAGTCGATTCACTCCAGGACACTTTGCATCAGGCAGAAATTGATTCGGCCTATACGCTGGCATTACAAAAACAAAAACTGGGTGTATCGTTTATCATAAAAAAAGACAGCGCAAGCAAATGGGAGGACCCTGAATTCAATTCAGTTACCATTGGACTTGCACACCCTGTTACTTACCGGCTGGAATTAAAAAATACTTTTCCTTACTTGCTAAAAAGAATTACCCAGCCCATCTTATTCTCCATTCTTTTATTGGGGATAACGATCCTGGCATTTGTGCTGTTGTATAAAAACCTCCTGAGGCAACGAAAACTAGGTGAATTAAAGAATGAGTTTATCAGCAATATCACCCATGAGTTAAAAACACCCATTGCAACCGTAGGTGTAGCTATCGAAGCATTGAAGAACTTCAATGCCATCGACAACCCGCAACGAACCAAAGAATACCTGGATATTTCTCAAAATGAATTGCAGCGACTAAGCCTGCTGGTGGATAAGGTGTTGAAACTTTCCATGTTTGAAAAACAGGAGATTGAACTGAAATATGAAACAGTGAATCTGCGTGGCATTGTGACGGAAGTGGTGGAATCGCTAAAACTGCAATTGGAAAAAAACCGGGCTGTTATACATGTAGTACATGATGGTAACCTGGAATTACAGGGTGATCGACTTCATTTGCTGAGTGTGGTGTTTAACCTGCTGGACAATGCTGTTAAATACAGTAAAGAAAACCCGGTCATCAGTATTACTATGAAAGGCGATGATAAAACTGTTCAACTGACTGTTACAGACAATGGCATTGGCATTGCACCAGAGTATAAAGAAAAGGTATTTGATAAATTCTTCCGGGTGCCGCATGGCGATACTCATAATGCAAAAGGATATGGATTAGGATTAAGCTATGTGGCGCAGGTGATCAAAAAGCATAAGGGAACTATTGAAATGAAATCGGAAGAAGGGCAAGGAACTACATTTTTTATTACACTACCAAAAAGCAGCATATGAACCCGATAAAAGTTTTATATGTGGAAGATGAACTATTTCTTGGTAAAATAGTAAGGGAAAGCCTGGAAAGCCGGGGCTTTGAAGTGATAATGGAAGGTGATGGAGCCAAAGTAACAGAACTGTTCAAAAAAATAAAACCTGATATCTGTGTGCTGGATGTAATGCTGCCTAACAAAGACGGGTTTACCATTGCGGATGAAATAAGAGAACTGGATGAAGAAGTGCCTATAATTTTCTTGACAGCCAAAACTCAAACGGAGGATGTCGTAAAAGGGTTTACATCAGGAGGCAATGATTATATCCGCAAGCCTTTCAGTATGGAAGAGCTGATTGTAAGGATACAGAACCTGCTTAGAAACAAAACAGAAGCCCCGCAAAAAATTAATGGCGGCATTGCCACGATGGGAAAATTCAGCTTTCAGCTAAACCGCCAATTGCTTACTATTGGTAAAGAAGAAAGAAAATTATCGTTCCGGGAAAGCGAACTCCTGAAACTATTATATGAGAACAGGGATAAGATCATTGACCGCCGGGATATATTGAATCTTTTGTGGGGCAATGATTCTTTCTTTAACAGCCGCAACCTGGATGTCTACATTACCAAACTCCGTAGTTACCTGAAAGAGGATCCTTCTTTGGAGATCATCACGATCAAAGGTGTGGGCTACCGGTTTGTTGTGGTATAAAATTGCATAGCCAATTCATTTCAATTGTATTTTTACCGGAATTAATATGCCGGGCAAAAGAATATATACTGCTGACCGCCTCTTCACCGGTGAAAGCTGGCTGGAGAATTATGCAATTGTTGCTGAAGACGGGGTAATAAAAGAGTTACTTCCTGTTGCATCTTTATCATCTTCACAACACATTGAACAATTCACTAACTGTATTATTGCTCCGGCTTTTATTGACCTGCAGATATATGGTGCTTACGGAAAATTATTCGCTGTTTATCCTGAAGCAGATTCATTATTCAAACTGAAAGACTATTGTGAAAAAGGAGGAGCTGCTTATTGCTTGCCCACTGTGGCCACTAATACTTACGATGTTTTTTATAAATGCATTGATGCGGTAAAAGAGTATTGGAATAGGGGAGGAGAAGGTGTCATGGGTTTGCATATTGAAGGACCATGGATCAACCCGGCTAAAAGAGGAGCTCATATTGAATCCCTGATTCATGCACCCACCCTGCAAGAGGCGAAAGAATTATTAGAATATGGAAAAGGGGTAATTAGGATAATAACACTGGCACCTGAAGTTTGCAGCAAGCAAGTAGTTGACCTTATTCTTTCGTATGGTATGATTATTTCTGCAGGCCACAGCAATGCCAGTTATGCAGAAGGGAAGCAAAGTTTTATTCATGGCATTACTGCGGTCACTCATTTATATAATGCTATGAGTCCGCTGCAACACCGGGCACCCGGGCTGGTTGGAGCTGCTATGGATGATGATACCGTTATGGCGAGCATTATTCCCGACGGTCACCATGTGGACTATGCAGCTATCCGCATTGCCAAACAGGTAATGAAAGAAAGGTTGTTTGTAATCACCGATGCGGTGACAGACACAACGGAGGGTTATTATAAACACGAACAAGCCGGGGATAAATATGAGGCCGCTGGCATTCTTAGCGGCTCAGCATTAACGATGAGTAAGGCAGTAAAAAATTTGATCCGGCATTCCCATATTTCACCTGGAGAAGCATTAAGAATGTGCAGCTTATATCCTGCAAAGCTGATTGGATTGGATATGCAGTTAGGAATGATACTGCCAGGTTACCGGGCAACAATTACTGTGCTTGACAATGAAATGGAAGCAATCTCGGTTTTCCGTAAATAATTAATGACCTGGTAACTGGTTTTTTTATACCTTTTGGAGGACATTAACCTCATTATCGACCTAAACAACCAACCAACGATTATGAAAAAGCTGATTGCTTTTGCAGCAGTTTGCATTATTGCTGCCTTCTATTTTTCATCCTGTAACAACAATGCTGACCAACCCGCTGCGACCAACAGCGCCGATTCTCTTAAAAAAGTAGTGGAGAGAGGAGACTATCTTGCTAATCATGTGGCTGTTTGTATTGACTGCCACAGTAAGCGGGACATGACAAAATTCTCTTTGCCTGTAGTTCCGGGCACAGAAGGTGGCGGGGCTGGTTTTCCCTTTAGCGAAACAGAAGGAGTGCCGGGCATGGTATGGGCGCCCAACATCACACCCACTGCATTAAAAGACTGGACGGATGATGAAATAATAAGAGCGATGACACAGGGAATAAATAAAAAAGGAGACACCCTTTTTCCTCTTATGCCATATCATCATTACAGTAAAATGGCAAAGGATGATATTAAAGCTATTGTAGCTTACATACGAACATTAAAACCTATTGACAGTCTTACACCGCCTCGTAAATTAAATATTCCTGCATCCATGTTCGGACCATTACCGGCAGCTACTTTGGAAAGCAATATACGACCTGACCCTTCTGATAAAGTAAAGTATGGTGAGTATATGACCGTGTTTGCAGCCTGTTCTGAATGCCACACACCTATGGGGCCGCAGGGACCTGATTTTAGCAAAGTCTTTGCCGGAGGGTTTGTATTCAATACACCGTTGTTTAAAGTAGCGGTGGCTAATATAACTCCAGACAGTGCCACCGGTATTGGCTCCTGGACGGAGGAAATGTTTCTGCAGAAATTTCATACTAACTCTTCTGATGCAAATGTGAACAGGGATCCGGGTAAAGAAAACAGCATCATGCCATGGGCCATGTATGGTAAAATGAAAGAAGAGGACCTGAGAGCTATTTATGCATACCTGCGTACAGTAAAACCTATTAACAACAAAGTAGAAAAGTATCCGAAGTAGAAATAGTATAGTTAAATATTTATCCGGCAGTGTATTCTAAAATAGGCTGCCGGATTTTTAATTGTTCGAAAAACTTTCCCGGCTGTAAGTTCCGGGCTGGGCATGATCGCCTTCCTCAAAATCAAAGTTTACATAGTTAATGCCCGGAATCTCAGTAAAATTATAAACCACACCGGCCAGGTATACGGTCGGTCCTGAAGAACCCATCCTTTGTGTAAGGTATTCTGCATCGGGGATCTTTAGAAAAATAGTATCCCCTGATTTTTTTACAAACTCAAGCTTAATATTACTGCCTTCTCCGTTTATATAATCTATAACTGATAATATCGACAAAGAATCAACAGCAGGATTTATTATTTTTTTCATTTGCAGGAGACCGGTACTGTCATTCAGGTCGGCTTCCCACAGGTAAGTTTCTGCAACAGGAATTTCGGGCTCTTCTTTTTTATTGCTGCCGCAAGAGGAAAAAATAATGATAAATGCAGATAAATAAAGTAATGATCTCATTGGCTTAAAGGTACTGCATAATCTTTTTTATCTGCTGTAAAAATGTTAAAGATAGCAGCTCAACTATTATTTATTATACTGATACTAAAACGATTCGGGAACAGGATATAATATATCTTAATGTACTGCCGTTACATTCACTTTTTCTATTCCCTGCAGGTGGAGCTCAATATGACGGTCATGAGCTTTATTGGCATATTCGCTGATGATCTCCAGAATATCGTAGTCGATAAAGTTGCAATCACGGCCATCGACAGTTAGTACACTGTACTCGGGGATCTTATCAAGAGTGTTTCTTAGTTTAACCTTGTTTAGAAAAGTGACATTGCTGTGCAGGGTGATAATATAAATATCGGTTTCGTGTTGTTTGTGATGAGCGATCTTAAACTCATCTTTAAAATTGTTCTGTACAATAAAGTAAATAGATATCAGCAAACCGATGCTTACGCCAATCAACAAATCGGTGGACAGAATAACAACGATAGTAATGATAAATGGCAGCAATTGTTTCAACCCCAGGCTCCACATATTCCGGTAAAGTTTGGGTTTGGTCAGATTATAACCGGTCATTATCAGTATAGCTGCCAGCGAAGCCAATGGTATGAGATTAAGTGCAAACGGGATCAGCAGAACAGCCAGCAGGATGAAAACTCCATGCGTAAAAGCAGACAGCTTTGTCCTGGCTCCGGCATCTGCATTGGCAGCGCCTCTTACTACTACTGCTGTCATGGGGATAGCACCTAACAGGCCACAGACAATATTACCAACTCCTTGTGCCAGCAGTTCACGGTTCACCGGTGTGATGCGGTTATGTTTATCTAATTTATCAACAGCTTCTACGCAGAGCAAGGTTTCGAGACTGGCTAATAAGCCGATTAGCACACCGGCCTTCCATATTTCTATGTTTGAAAAAAGTTGCGAAAAATCCGGGAACCTGATATTGCCGAATACATTGTCAGGAATATTCACTAACTGGTTTGGCTTCAAAGAAAGGCCAGGTATCCATTTTGTAAACACGATGTTCAATAAGATGCCAACCAATACAACCACAAGAGGAGCGGGCAGTATCTTTAATTTTTTTGCTGCCGGTTGTTGCCATAAGAAAAGAATGAACAAGGAAACAAATGCGATGATAATAGCACCTTTGGTGATATGCTGATTCAGGCTTTGAAAGTTACTGGTGATCTTTGTTGATGAGAATAATTGCGGAAACCCGCTGGCCCAGAAATCAGGCTGATCATAACCGAGAGCCAGGGGGATCTGTTTAGAGATCAGCAATATGCCGATAGCCGCCAGCATTCCTTTTATTACGGAAGAAGGGAAGTAATTGGAGATCACTCCTGCTTTTAAAAGACCAAGTAGTAATTGGAAAAAACCTGCTACTACTACTGCCAGCAGGAAAACACTATAACCGCCAAGGGAAATGATAGATGCAGCAACAAGAGTGGTAAGCCCTGCTGCTGGACCAGAGACGCTCAAATGTGAACCACTGATCAATGATACGACCAACCCACCAATGATACCGGAAAGCAGGCCGGCATAAACAGGAGCACCTGAAGCAAGAGCAATACCCAGGCAAAGGGGGAGAGCCACCAAAAAAACAGACAGTCCCGCAGGCAGATCATGCCTGGACCACATCAGCCGGTAATACCTGATCGTTCGCTGCACAGTAAATAAAGAGTTGAAATGTGCAGTAAAGATAAGTTTTAAAAAACTTTTTTGAAAAGGTGATAATAATTGAAAAGAGGTTTTTTATTTTACCGATTCTGCTTTCATTTTTTTTGTCCAGAAAATATAAGACAGCACTCCCGGTGCGATCCACATCAGCATACCAGCCATACGGGGATCAATGTTTCCCTGAGAGGCCGCAATGGCAGAATAGGTGGCGCCGAATAAATCAAAAAACAAACCGGCATAGGCCCACTCTTTCAGTTTATTTAGTCCGGGGATTAAAATAGTAACGGAACCGATCAGTTTGGCCCAGCCGATAAATGGAATAAAATATTTTGGATAACCGAGAAAACCATGAAATACGTCTATTGATTGCTGGTTTGACATGATATTCGGTATAGCCGAAAAGATCATCAGCCCTGCAAACAGCAGGGTAAATACCCAGTAAAGAATGGTAATGGTTTTTGTATTCATGCTGGTTAGTTTTATTTTTTAAATGTCAGTTGTTCTTCTTGTAAAGCCGCCCGGAGCAGGGGTATGGAAGCAGGTCCTATTCCATGCAGTTGTAGGATCTCTCTTTCACTGAAAGAGGACAACTGCTTCAATGATGTAATGTGTTTATTTGTCAAAGCTCTTCTTGCCGGTGCAGATAAACTGGCCATCCACCCGTCTTTTTGTTTTTTAAGTTGTTCGCAAACAGGACAAGTGGGGCAGTCGCTGCCTTTAACATAAACATGTCCTTTGCTGCAAGTTCTTTTAGTTCCCGTCATACGCTTTCTGCAGATCAGTAATGATTATTTTTTTCATCTTCAGCATGGCTTGCATGGCCCGGTCTGCTTTTTCCTTATCAGGGCTTCCAATCAATTCGCCCAGTTTTGCCGGAACGATCTGCCAGCTTACACCAAATTTATCTTTCAACCAGGCACACATACTTTCCTGTCCGCCATCTGCAGTTAATTTATTCCAGTAGTAGTCTACTTCTTCCTGGTCTTTGCAATCTACCACAAAAGACAAACCTTCACTGAATGTAAAGTTGTGCGGGCCTGAACTGTCCATGATGGCAAATGTTACGCCGTCCAGTGAGAAGCGGGCATGTTTGATATAGCCTTCCACATCCGGCTCCCCATTTTCATAACGGGCAATCAATTCTGTTTTGCTGTTAGGGAATACCGAGGTATAAAAATCAATGGCTTCATTGGCCCGGCCACTCTTATTCATGGTAAGCATCAATGCCGGTACAATAGTTTCGTTTCCCATCTTACCCATCATCAGCTGCCAGTTTACTCCATACTTATCCTGGCACCATCCGTATTTCTCACTCCATGGATAACTGTTCAACGCCATCATCACCATTCCGCCATCACTAAGCTGCTTCCATTTGGTTTCAGTCTCTTCTGCTGTTTTACAAACAACGAAAAAAGAAACGGATGGATTGATCTTGAACATAGGCCCGCCATTCAGCGCCATGAATTTTTTCCCGTTCAGTTCAAATAATTGAACAAGACCTGTATCTGTTGTAATTTTTGAATTTTCAAAAACGGTACAATAAAATGCAGCGGCTTCTTTTCCTTTGCCATCAAACCAGAGGCAGGGGTATATTTTGTCAGACATGGAATTATTTTTTATCACAATTGATCATCCATTTTACACCAAACTTATCTGTGAAGCTTCCCCAATAGGCGCCCCAGAACATATCAGTTAATGGCATTTCAACAGCGCCGCCAGCAGATAATGATTGGAAAAGACGATCAGCTTCCTGTCTTGAATCGACATCCAGGCTGATATACATATTATTGCCCTGGTTCACCTTGAAGCCCATTTGCTCCGGTGCATCAGACCCCATTATCTTATAACCATCTGCAATGGGAAGCGAAACATGCAGTACCAGGTTTTTTGCCTCATCGGGAAGCGGTGGCATACCTTCCTGCGGAGGCATATCGCCAAAACGGTTTATACCACCTTCAAACTCGGTGCCGAAAACAGTTTTATAAAAAGTAAAGGCAGCTTCTGTCTGGTTGGTAAAATTCAGGTAAACATGTGCTTTTGTCATAGTTGGTTATTTAAATTGTTTCAGTATGTTTTTTAAAGTTGTTCAGGATAGACTGCCAGCCGAAACGCTGCATTTCGAGTGAGTGTATGTTCTCTGCCTCAAAACTTTCGATAACTTTTGTCTTTCCATTTTTATCTTCAAAACTTACCCGCATCTTTCTTCCGTCACCCATTGTGGAGGCAATGGTTTTATGTTTGACCACTTCATCGTGTACTCCGCCAAAATCGAAACTGAAACTTCCGTCTTTGGCTGCCATAGTAGAAGAGAATTTTCCGCCTGGCTGTACGTCATTTTCGGCCTTGGGGCAATGCCAGTCATCCGATGCCTGGTTCCATTGGGTAATATGTTTGGACTCAGTCCAACTGATCCACACTTTTTCTACCGGGGCATTTACTTCAGCTGATATAGTGATAGTGGTCTTCGCCTTTCCTTCAGCGAGGGCTTTTACACTGGCCAGTGCACCGGGCCACATCTTTTCAAACATCTCTTTATACTCATCGTTGATATCCATATCAACAGTTAATTCAGTTGAACCATTCTCTCCTTTCAATGTATAGTTTTCCATAGAGCCGGCCCATATTTTTACTTCATCGCTTGTGGTATCTTCTATTCCGTCTTTTACCACACCAAGATGGCGGAACGACATATATTCATTAGGACGGTTAGCTGCTATTTCACTTACCATCCCTGCACCATTGCCGTCAAGGAAGAGCAGCTTGCTGCCTTCTTTCCAGTTATCGGTTTGTACAGTAGAACTTTCAGAGAAAGCTTTTGTCCATGTCCGGTAAGCATCAATGTCCCATAATACCTCCCATACTTTTTCTTTAGGCGCATTGATAGTTGTTGAAAGAATTATCTTTTGCATAGTAAATCGTTTTATTATTTTTTATTTGATTTTGCTGCTATTTTTTCTTCATTCTGTTTCACCCTGTATTTCACAATCCGCTTTACCAGGTCAAGGGGTATAGGTTTATCTAACGGGAATTGCACCGTGCCTTTTCCTCCTTTATACCCGGCAAGTTCTTTTTTGAATGGTTCAGCTGTTCTGGGGGCCGGGTACACACTGACATGATTGGTAAACCCTGCAAAGTAGATAAGCATGCCATGGTATTTGTATCCTGCAATACCATAGCTTATCAATTCTTCTGCTTTAGGAGCAGCCGCTTTAATAGTTTTGCGGATCTTCTCTAGCGCCGCTTTTGCCGGAGGAGGAAAAGATCGGATATATTCATCCACATCTTTTGCGATGATTCTTTTCATTGCAGCCATGTTGGTTTTTGTTTGAGGGGCATTAAAGCTAACTTATTTTTTGTTTTTTTGGTAATGCAGCAGCCAGTGATTGCCGAACTTATCTGACAGTCCGCCCAGCAGTGCTCCAAAAAAAGTTGTTTCAACAGGGTGAGTGGCCAGGCCACCGGCGGATAGTTTTTTGTAACAATTTTTTATCTCTTTTTCATTTTTGCAATTCAACATTAAGGAAACAGCATTTCCTTTTATCAACCCTGTTTCAGGAACCATATCAGAGCCCATCAATATCAATTGTTCATTGGTGAGTGTGGCATGAAGTATACAATCTTTCATCTGCTTTGGCATTTTGATAGCCAGCGGCGACTCAGCAATAGTTTGTATTTCCAGTTTACCACCGAGGCATTTTTTATAAAAGACCATAGCTTCCCGGCAGTTGCCATTGAATGTTAAGTATGAATGCAGACGTGTCATATTTTTTTAGTTAACAGTAAACCGGCGGCACAAAGATGGTAAGCCCACCCGGTTTTTACAGGTGGCATATATGACAGTTTAAGGGGTTGATTGCGACAAGTGGTTCTCCTATCTTTATGCAATGAAAAAAGTATCCATCCTGGTGCCCGAATCATCGGTGATGCAGGCCATTGCAGATCCGCAGTACCTGTTTACTGCAGTCAATCATTTTTTAGTCGCTGCCGGTAAGCAGCCATTGTTTGATGTGGAACTGGTGGGTGCGAAGAAAGAGGTGCAGTTGAATAACGGCATGTTTGCTGTTCATACTGACAGGCAAATAAAAGATGTAAAGAAAACAGATCTTGTTTTTATTCCCGCCCTGTTTGGAGATATGAAAACAGCCATTGATAAAAACAAGGCGCTGATACCATGGATCGAAGAACAATATGATAAAGGAGCAGAGGTGGCTTCTCTTTGTGTTGGAGCTTTTTTACTGGCCTCAACTGGTTTGCTCAACGGAAAGAAATGTTCTACTCACTGGGGATTTATGAATGAGTTCAGGGAAATGTATCCCGAAGTGGAACTAGTGGATGGCAGTATTGTGACGGAAGAAAAAAGAATTTATTCCAGCGGCGGGGCCAATTCATACTGGAACCTGCTGCTCTACCTGGTAGAAAAATACACCAACCGGGAAACAGCCATCCTTGCTTCCAAATATTTTGCTATTGATATTGACCGCGACAGCCAGGCCGCTTTTGCGATGTTCAAGGGACAAAAAGATCATGGCGATAAAGAAGTAAGAAAAGCGCAGGAGTACATTGAGAAAAATATTCATGAACGTATTACCATTGATGAACTGGCCGGTAAAATGGCCGTAAGCCGGAGAACATTTGAGCGTCGGTTTAAACAGGCGACCAATAATTCTGTGCTTGAATATATTCAACGGGTAAAAATAGAAGGCGCTAAAAGAAGTTTTGAGAGCAGCCGCAAGAACATCAACGAGGTGATGTTTGATGTAGGCTATACAGATACAAAAGCATTTCGCACCGTGTTTAAAAAAATAACCGGGTTAACACCAATAGAATACCGCAATAAATACAATAAACAGGCAATTAGTTAACTCAGCTCTTTTGAAAACACAATCAGGCATTATACATCCATTTCCTGAATTGCGGGGTGTTTTCCTGGCTGATAATGATAATATGATTTATCTCGGGCACATTCAGGTCAACCTGTAGCTTCACCCTTTCAAATGTTTTAAATCCCCGTATAAAATTAATATTGATGATATATTGCCGGTTGGCCCGGAAAAACTGGCTGTTATCCAGTGTCTCTTCAAGATCGCTTAGTGTTTTTTCAGCAATATATTTTTTCCCATGTACATCAATTACATAAACCAATTTGTTTTCGGTATAAAATAATACTATCTCTTCCAGCCGGAGGGAAATATATTCTATTCCTTTCTTTACCACCAGCCTGTTCTTTTTGGGAATATCATATTGTTTTACAAAACGCTGAACGGCTTCATTATGACTGGTAAAATGTTTTTCAAACATCTGGTATTTGAATAATGCTTTTTCCAGGTCCTTTTTATCAACCGGCTTTAATAAATAATCTATTCCGTTGTGGGCAAACGCATTCATTACAAAATCATCATAGGCCGTTGTGAAGATCACCGGCGTTTTTACATCCAGTGCTTTAAATATCTCAAACGAATATCCATCAGACAGCTGCACATCACTGAATATAATATCAACCTCCGGTGAGGCAGACAAACAGGCAATGCTCTCAGTTACAGATCCCAGAATGGCTTCAACATGAACGGTGTCGGTAATCTCTGAAAGTGTATGCAGTAATGCATTCACCGCCAGCTTTTCGTCTTCAATAATAATTGCCTTTGTCATGGTTATAGGTTTAAGGTTGTTTGATCAATGGCACATATACGGTAAAAAAATCCTGGTTGTTCTCAATGACAATGTCTTTGTGGCAAATCAGTTTAAACCGCAGGCTGAGGTTTTTTAACCCGATATTGGTGGAATTAATGGAATAAGGCTTTGGTTTGATGTTGTTACTTATCTTCAGGTGTTTACCATTCATGATTATTTTAATAGTTAACGGATTCTCTGCAGTAAACTCATTATGCTTTATTGCATTTTCAATTAGTAATTGTAATGCACAGGGCGGGATCATAACAGAGCCATAGTTCTCACCAAGGGCCAGATGCAGTTGCAGTTTCTTATCATATCTTAACTGTAGCAGAAAAAAATAGTTATCAATAAAATCAAGTTCATCCTGTAAAGGGATAAGTTCTTTATTCTTGTTCAAGAGAAAATATTTGTAAACCTGTGCCAGTTTGTTGTTGAATGAATGTGCCTGAGCCGGATTGCTCAGGATGAGGTGATTCATAGCGTTTAGTGAGTTGAATATGAAATGGGGATCCATCTCGTTGGTAAGAGCCTGTAACTCTGCCTGTGTACGTTCACGGTCTATTTCATCTACCAGTTTAGAATCCAGCTCTCTTTCTTTCCGCAAAAAAATTATTTCATAAACAAGGGTAAAAACCAGGACCGTTAACACACAAAGAGATATAAATAAATACATAGGTTCCCGGTGAAAATCATCTTTTGAAAATCGAAACCATGTCAGTGCAGATAATATTCCGATACAGGCACCATAAAGACCCGAAGCAAGGCAGATAGAAGCGATTTTGAAAAAGGAAGCGGGAACTGAAACGTACAGGGGCCTGATGCTGGTATGTATCCAGTTACTTCCTCCCCAGATAATGAAAGAGGTAAGAATAAAAAACACATTTGCAATGATCAGTTCCCCGGCTGAATAGTACGAATAGGTAATGATACCGGATAGCAGCGGTAGCATTATTCCTAACAAGGGAATAAAAATGATTCTGAGATAAATGTCTTTGATCATGGCAGCGGGTCTTAGATTGATAAAGCTTTTTAGGATACGGAATTTTCTGTCTATTAATCTAATGCATAATAGACAGTAGTATTATCATGATCGCTGTTAAAAAATATCTTTTTTCTTTTCACGGACTAAATGAAGTACAAACGGTAATAAACTATCATGAACCCGTAACCCGGATGTTTCAGGAAGCACACATAAAAACGAAAACAATTGTTTGTATGTCATACTTCGTTTGACACAACTGTAAATATTGTGCATGCGGTGATTCACCTCATACCGATGAATAAGCAAATAGATCAGTGCATTTTTATCCCGGGGGCATAAATCATGTTTCAGTCAGGGTAAATCATGTTTCGGTGATAAAGGCGGATTCTCTTGTAGCAGAACAGGTTGCTGCTTTGTCATGAACTAAGGAATAAACCTGATAATTCAGAAAAAAGTTTAATTATGAAAAAGTTGCTACTTACGGTTTTGTTATTGATGACAGGGTATTCTTTGCTGCTTGCACAAAAGAATGTCTCTGGTAAAGTGACAGATAAAAAAGACGGTGCACCGATAGCCGGTGTTTCCGTTACAGTAAAAGGTACTGCTCTTGTAGTACAAACAAATGCGCAGGGAGAATTTACTCTCACCGGAATTGCGGGTAACAGTACACTGATCTTTACCAATGTCAGTTATAAAACACTGGAAACAAAAGTTGGTACCGGCAATACTGTCAATGTGATACTGGAAGAAGATTCCAAACAGTTATCAGAGGTAGTGGTTACGGCCAATGCAATAAAAAGGGAAGCAAAAAGCCTTGGTTATGCTACCTCGACAATAACGAATGCTGAATTGACAAAAGGAAAAGACAGAAGCGTACTGAATTCCCTGCAGGGTAAAGTTGCCGGTGTGCAAATATCAAGCAGCTCAGGCGGGGTAGGAAGTTCAACCCGGGTGGTATTCAGGGGAGGCACATCTATCACAGGTAATAATCAGGCATTGATGGTTGTGGATGGGATACCTATTGACAACTCTCAGACGGATGCCGGTGATAATCTGAATAACCAGGTGGATGCAGGTAACAGGGGCAATGATATTAACCCGGAAGATGTGGAATCTGTTACCTTATTAAAAGGGCCGGCTGCGGCAGCTTTATATGGTACCCGTGCTGCAAACGGTGCTATTATAATTACGACGAAAACAGGCAAGAGCCTTAAAGGAAAGAAAACGGAGATCATTGTCAGTAGTTCTTATAACCTGGAGTCAATATTAAAATTACCCGATTATCAGAATGAATACGGACAAGGCGGACAAGGAGCACCTGATTCAAGAGAGAATTTCAGCTGGGGACCAAGATTCGACGGATCAATGCGTCCATGGGGACAGCAAATCGGCGACTCACAACGGGTGAAACCTTATGTAGGGCTAAAAAATAATGTGAAAGAGTTTTTTGACATTGGAAGAACAATGACCAACAACGTTTCATTTGCACAGAACAATGAAAAGAACAGTTATTTTTTATCCTTCAATAATATAGATCAGAAAGGAATAATGCCCGGCACAGAATACAGGAGGAATTCTGTTAAACTATCCGGAACGGCGGACCTGACAGATAAATTATACAGTTCGGCTTCTATTAATTATATACGTTCCAAGGGAGATCTTTCTATACAGGGCCAGGGCAATTCACCATATGACCAGGTATTGCAAACACCCAGGGACATTTCTTTATTGGAACTTAAAGATTACAAGAACAAATTCAATGACCTGAATGGCTATTATGGTGCCTATACCGTTAACCCCTGGTATTATCTCGGCGAAGATTCTTATACATCTGTTGTGGACAGGATACTTGGGAATGTTCAGCTTGGATTCAAACCAGTGAAATGGATCGATATCAGTTTGCGGGTAGGTTCGGATGTATCTAATGATAAGCGTATACAAATAGAATCAAAAAGGGTGATAGATCCGAACAGCCAGAACTTCGCCAGAAAATTTGACGGGCATTATGCTGAAACAGGTATCAACATAAGAGAATTTACTTCAGACCTGATCGCTACTGCTAAAAGAGATCTTACTCAGGATCTGTCATTAAGCGTCTTGCTGGGACATAATATCAGGCAACGTAATGTAGATATTCAATTCAGCGAGATCAATTCACTTACCATACCATTCTATTATAACTTGGCCAATTCGGCACAGCCGCCGCGAAGCACAAACTTCAATAGTATACGCCGGTTATACGGTGTGTATTCTGATGTCAATCTTTCTTTCAGAAACTATTTATTCCTTGGTATTACAGGAAGGAATGACTGGTCTTCTACATTACCAAAAGGAAAGAATAATTTCTTTTATCCCAGTGTAAATACTTCGTTTGTCTTTAGTGAAGCATTCAAGATGCCTGCCTTTATTTCCTATGGAAAAATAAGAGCCAGTGCAGCACAGGTTGGTAATGATGCAGCTCCTTACCTCCTGGAATCAGTATTTATTACCGGTACAGTGGGTGATGGCCAGCAAAATTCACAGGTGGACTTTCCATTAAATGGTGTTCCAGGGTTTACACAGAGTAACATTATTGGTAACCCGGAAATAAAACCGGAGATCACTACTTCTTATGAATTGGGTCTTGAATTCGGCCTTTTCAATAACAGGATATCCTTTGAAGGAACTGTCTATTCCAACAGAAGTAAAGACCAGATCATTACAGTGCCCATTGCAGCTACATCAGGTTATACAACACAAACCTTGAACGCAGGGCTTATTACCAATAAAGGAGTGGAGATCTTATTAAGAGGAACACCGGTACGGGCAAAAAGTTTTACCTGGGATGTAACAGCCACGTTTACCAAAAATGAAAATAAAGTGGTGGAGCTTTTCCCCGGAACAGAGCAACTGGGACTGGGAGGCTTTAGCAGTGGTACATTAGTGGCACAGGTAGGGCAACCTTATGGTTCTTTCTTTGGTGCATCATTTTTAAGATCACCTGATGGTAATATAGTAGTTGATGCAACAACAGGCTATCCTGTTATTGATCCGCAGGCAAAGATCCATGGGAATGTGCAGCCGGATTTTCTTGCCGGACTGAATAATAGTTTTTCTTACAAAGGATTCAGTTTATCATTCCTGTTTGATGCCCGCAAAGGAGGAGTCTTTTTTTCAAGAACCAGAACATTGCAGGAATTTCTTGGAACAGATCCCCGCACTTTATATAATAACCGGCAGGCATTTGTGGTACCCGGCAGCGTAATACTTATGCCGGACGGAAAATATGCTGTTAATACAACACCGGTTCAAAATGCGGAGAACTACTGGACCTCTGTCAGCTCAACTACTGCGATGGAACATTTGATTGACGCCAGTTTTATAAAATTGAGAGAAGCATCATTGACTTACAGGCTGCCTGCAAGCATGTTCAAAAATAAATCTATCAAAGGGATCACAGTAGGATTTTCCGGCAGGAACCTGTGGTTATGGACACCAAAAGAAAATACTTACTCAGATCCTGAAACCAGTTCTTTCGGAACAGGTAATGTACAGGGCTATGAATATGGTACCATTCCTTCTATGAGAAATTATGGTGTCAACGTCAGGTTAACATTTTAATAAAACTAAAAAGTAAGTCATGAGAACAATAAGAAAAATAAAGCTGGCTGTTCTTGCCATCGCATTGCTCGGTGCATCATCCTGCAAAAAGAATTTCCTGGATGTAAATGTTGATCCAAATAATCCGACACAGGCATCAGTTGATCTTGTATTGCCAACAGCATTGGGCTATGCCGCATACAATCTTGGTAATCCTTATCAGGTATTGGGAGGATACTGGGGACAGGTATGGACACAGGGACCCACCGGCAGCCAGTTCCAGGTATATGATCAGTACAGTATCACCAGTACCAACTTCGACCGGCAATGGGTGAGTATCTATGCCGGACCATTGAATGATTTTAAATACATCATTGATGAAGGAATAAAATCAGGTAAGAATAATTATGCAGCTGTTGGAAAGATCATGCAGGCTTATCTCTTCCAGGTAATGACAGACCTGCATGGTGATATTCCTTTTTCAGAATCATTGCAGGGAGGTAAAGGTGTAATAGCGCCAAAGTTTGACAGCCAGCAGGAAGTGTATGATGGCTTAATTAAGCTGGTGGATGAAGGGCTGGCATTGATAGATGAGAACAGTTCAGTTCATCCCGGTGAAGATGATTTCTTTTATCATGGTGATATGCACCTGTGGCAAAAATTTGCCAACACCCTGAAATTAAAGATCTACCTGCGGCAGGCATATGTACGGCCGGCAGTTGCACAGGCAGGCATACAAGCCATGTATGCAGCAGGAGCAGAATTTATTGACCAGGGAGAAGAAGCATCTGTACCGTTCAGCAATGTTACTTTCAATCAGCATCCTCTTTATGCGCATATAAATTCGGTAGGGGAATTTAATATTCTTGCCAGCCAGACATCGATCGGTTCATTGCTTGCATTGAACGATCCCAGAATTGATGTTTTTTACAGGAGAGCAACAGCAGCCCCAAACACCGGTAACCATGTGGGAATAATACAAGGCATGGGGCGGTTATTACCCAATCCTGCTTCATTGAATGACCGCCAGTTTTCCAAACCCGGCCCTGCTGTGGGTGGCCCCGGCGGACCGGCAGCCAGGGTAATATTTATGAGCGAAGCGGAAAGTTATTTTTTGCAGGCAGAAGCAGTGCTGAGAGGATGGGGAACGGGTGATGCTGAGCAATTATATTATGATGGCATCGCTTTATCATTTCTCAGCTGGGGTCTTTCCTTTGCCCAGTTCAATACATATGCTTCGCAAGTGGCGGTTGAATACCCGATAGCAGGTTCAACAGAAGAGAAACTGAGAGCCATTATTTTTCAGAAATGGACCAGTATGTGTGGCTCACAAAACCTGGAAGCATGGACCGAGTGGAGAAGAACAGGCTATCCTGATATATTCACCGTTTCTGCCAGCAGTAATATCGGGAATAAATTTCCTGTACGCTTACTGTACCCCGATTCTGAGGTAACCAGCAATCCCAACACACCACCACAAAAAACTATTACTGATAAAGTTTGGTGGGATGTAAATACAACCGGGCAAAACTGATTTTAATAACAATAAATAATAGCAGATGAAACATATTAATAAACTACTCATGATCCTTGCCCTGCCGGTATTACTGATTACCGGTTGCAAGAAGGATACAACAGAAGGAGTGTCGCAAACGGTTAAAGTGAGTTACCCGGAGATAACACTGAATGGCAATGCACTGGTTATTGTGGCCATAGGCGCCACCTATACAGATGCAGGCGCAAAATTGAAAGATGATATTACCGGTGCGATAACTGATATACAACCGACCGATAACCCGGTGAATACAGCAGTACCGGGATTGTATGTGGTCACTTTCAGTGCATCCAATGCCAATGGTTTTGAAACATCGGTAACAAGACTGGTAGCCGTTACATCAGTTACCGGAACTATAAACAGGCAGGGTACTTACCTGCGTACAGCTACGGGTATTAATTGTTATATCACCAAACTGACAGACGGGGTATATGAAGTAAAGAACCCGGCGGGTTTTTCAGGCAGTACAAATACAATTGTGTATATGGTGGAAACAGCGCCTAATATTTATGTATGCCCGCCACAGCCAACAGATTTTGGCACCATGTCGGTCATCAATATCAATTTTACTGCAACCGGCGCAACGTGGAATGTAATAAATCCCGGCTTCGGTACGGGACAACGAATTTTTATAAAGCAATAAGAAACTAAACGGGGTTTTAGTATAGAGCAAGGTTGCATCTCAGGTTATGATGAAGCAGTGAACGAATTAATGCAACGGCTGTTTTCAGCAGAGCTTATCATAATCAGGTCCTGAAGGGGCTGTCCAGCGTAAAGGGCAGCCTCTTTTTATTTGTCACACACAAGAACAAGCCAACGGATGAACGGTGTAAAATATGTTTATACGAGACCGTTATTTTTTTAGCTATGAAAATTCATGGTACAGTAAATGTGATTAGGCGCCGGCAACAACAGGATATAACTTTACCATACAAACAGGCAAAGAACATTTTTTATAAACGATTTTCTCATGTTAACGGTCTTAACTGATCAAAACGCAGGTGGTTCTTTAGCCGGCCTGCTTTTTTTAAAAACTGATACCTGCCCCGATGCTGCCGCCAGCATATACTTTACCGTTCATTTTCCAGAAATGATCAGAAGGCGGTTCAAAAATCTGACAATGCAAAACTAGAGAGTTGCAGGTCCGCTTGGACTGCTGCTGAATAGAGATAAAATGTTGAGAGTTTGCTTGTCAAGCTACCAATTGCAGCAAACCGTTTGTGGGTTGCAGTTTTATTGAATTACAATGTCTTCGAATTTATAATCGTCTGGTATGTTCTGAAACTTATTTTTTGTGATTTTTATTTTAGCCTTTCTATCTTCAATTGTGAAATAATATACAGAATAACCATACATAAATTGTCTGTCTTCTCCGTTAATTGTCACACTACTGAAGTTTGTAGCAGAATGAGAATTGCCTCCGCTTAATCCATCAATTGAATAACCGTCTTTAAATTTTAGAATGTCAGTATACTCTGGTTCGGTTGTAAATGTTATTGAATTGTCAGGCTTTTTTGTCGTTTTACTGTTTGCTGGAATACGTTGTTCAACAATTATACAAAATGAAGTGTCGCTGGTCATTACTTTTCTAAACCAAATGCCTTTGTCAGTATTAGGTAAAGCGTCAATTACTTCAAAAATTATTTTGTTGGTAGTATATTTGGTTTTGTCAAGATAGAACTCTAAAGGGCCAATTTCATTTTTCCCCTTTTTAACAGCATTTACATTCATTGTTAACTCACCATTGTCAGTTGTACTTATGTCATTGGATAATTGAACTTTCCCTGCTAAAGATTTAAAAATATTTGCCCTCAAATGATTAATGTCCAAAGATATTTGAAATGTTTCCTTAAGTCGTGGCTGCGGTGTTGAGATTGTTAATTCTATTGTTTGTGGTTCTGCAAGTAATGAGTCAATATTCTGTGTCTTACCAATGGATGCCAGTAGAATTAAGAAAGTAAGTAAAAGTGTCTGTTTCATATTTGAAGGGTTATGAAAAATTGCAACTAACGGCCAGGGCTTTATGCAGATTGGGAATTAGTATTCCGTCTGCCGATAACCGCTGCTGATTGAAAATATATTGTTGAAGTTAAGTACAAAAGCTGATAGTAATTTGTCTGACCGAACAACTGCTGATGCTTGCAATTAGCTGATGTTGCAATGTTGTGCCCAACTTGCATAAAACACAATGTTAGTAGCCGTTTTTCTTCTGTCCATTTTTTAAAACTTGAATTTTTGTATACCGAAACACTTTGCCTGCTTCGTCTTGCCCAACTTTTGATAAGTTCCTTTTTGGGAAACCGTTTTCGCTTACGATTTGTCCTGTTACTTTAATTTGAACAGGTAAATTTTCTCCATCGAATAGAGTGTCAGCTTTTATTAAATTTTCATTTGAAGGCTCCAACCAATAACGAATTCTTTTTTCGGGATTATTGTCAAATTTCAGCTCACTCCACTGTGCACAAGTGCAAGAAATTGCATTATAACCAAGTGTCAGAGTTTGGATTTTATTGTCAGGGTTAAAATTTGGTTTATCAATTACTTCAATTTCTGAATAACGAAATACTTTTGCTTTTTCTAATTGTTCCTCTGTCTGCATAGTTCCTTTTGGATAGTCCGGTCGTGTATAAAACTGCCCTTTTATTTTTATGCTGTGTCGTGAGGCGTCAAAATATATTGGCAATTCCAAACTATCGCTTGCAGGCTCAATAAAAATGCAATGTTCTGCAAGTTTGTTGTCTTGATATTTATCAAAGTCAGCGGGTGTCACCCAATTGGCACAAGCACAACCCCAAACAATATATTCAAGTTCTAAATTTTCAATCTTGCCTGTCAAAGTATTTGTAGAGTCTGAAATTACTTTTGGCTTTAAACGATCAGCTACTTTTGCTGTGTCTACTTGAATGCTTTTTGTCTTGTCTGGTTGTGTTGAACAAGATGAGATTAGAAGTAGTATGGGTAAGAATTTTTTCATTAACAGAATGCTGCTATAAAATGGCTACTAACGGGCAGGTATTGCCGATGGTGAGGAATTTTATATTTGCCCGCCCGGAACCGCTGCCCGGCTTTGCAATTAGCCGAAGTTTGTTTGTCCTGCCACACTTGAGTAAAACCTTTTGTTATGCGCACAGCGGTTAAAGGTTAGCGACTACTGTTTTGTTTCTTTAGAAGATCATTTATACCATCTGAAGTTGTTATAAACCGAAACGTACCGAGTGAGTAATTCTTGTTTAATGTCAAGCTCGTTGTCTTTGCACCAGCTTTACTGAAAATTGTTACAAAAACATAAACATCATAAGTATCTGATTTATCAATGCCGATATATTTGAAGGATTTCAGTGTACCAAACTCCTTAAGAGCTGAAGCATTCCCTTCATTTGTCCATAAAGGTTTGGTGGGTTTAAAGTCATCTGGACTATATCCAAACATAGCATTTATACTATCTCCAAGCCCCGCATTATAGAATTTCTGAAATTTTGTCATGGCATTTTCATAATCTGTTTTTGATTGGCCAGCTACCGCAAGAGGTAGCAGGAAAATCACAAGTGCAATGAATTTCATACAATAATTATTTAGCGGTTAACTCAAATATACTAAGGAAAATCACAAGTTTAAGCTGTCGTGTTTTACTGGGAAAAACAATTATAACATGAACTTCGGTTGCTTGCGCATAACGGCCAGGTATTGCCGATGGTGAGTAATTTTATATTCGTCCGTCCGGCTAACCGCTGCTGAGTAAGGATAAAAAAGATTATCATATCACATAGCTAAACAGATAAGGTCAAGTTGGATATGCAGCCGAACAGAATTACAAGAGTTGAAGCATGGCTTCCGTCAGCCTGCATTTTGGCAGTACCATGCTGCAGGCATACTTCTTATGGTAATCTTTAGTTTTAACTATTTACTTTCCTGAATTCTGTTGGATTGATTCCTTTATATTTTTTGAAAAGACGATTCAGGTGGCTTTCGTCTGTAAAGTTAAATTCATGGGCAATTTCATTTATCCGCATATCACTGTGTAATAGCCTTGTTTCCACCAAACGCATTTTGAAATTTAAAATGTAATTCTGAAGTGTATCTCCGGTTTGTTTTTTAAAATATCTGCCCAAGTAGTTAACGGAAATATTGAAATGTTCACTCAATTTTTCAACCCTTAGGTTTTTTGGGTCAAATATGTTTTGCTGAATGTAATTTAGTATCTCTATGACAGGTTCGCCAGTTGTTTCCTTTATGTTTTTGGGTAATTTCAGCGCTAAGTTTCTTGCTACAATGGTAATAATTGTGTTTACTATTTGCTCCGAAACTCTTGTGTAATATAATTGCTGATTGGTTTGTTCATTCAGAATTGAACTGACAAGAGATGCAATTAAGGGCTTGTCAGCTTTATTTTTTAAAATGCAGCCAGGCTTATGACTTGCATTTTGTAATATATATTCAACCTGTGTTATTGCATCATTGTCTTTGTTGATTTTATCTTTTACATATAGTTCATTAAAACGGATGAAGAAGAAAGAGGTTCGTGTGCTAATGTAAAATGAATAAACATCCTGCGGAGTCAATAAAAACAAATTACCTTTTCGGTAATTAAAACGATTTTTATTTACAGTTTGTATGCCTGCTCCGTCTATAATATAAATTAGTTCAAAATAGTTGTTACGCCTCGCAGGCCTGTTGAAACTTTCAAGGTCCTTCCACTCTATTTCATATTGCCTGTATAAAGCATTTCCTTTCATGAGCATAAAAGTACAAAACAAGTGTAAAATAGTACAAATAGAAAGGTGTACTTCTGGTATAAATTTGCGTCAGTAAAATTGGCCATCATGAAAATTTTAATAATTGGTGCCGGCGGGGCTATAGGAAAAATTATCACACCAGCTTTGCAAGTGTCGCATGAAGTAATAACTGCAGGTAGAAACAATGGAGATATTATTGCTGATATTTCATCGACTGATTCTATTGAAAATTTATTTACGAAAGTTTCAAATATTGACGCTGTTATATGTGCGGCAGGAGACAGCATATCGGATAACTTGTCTGCAATGGAAGAAAGTAAGTATAGCCTCGGTCTCAACCAAAAATTATTAGCCCAGATAAACCTTGTCTTAATTGGTTTAAAGTTCCTTAACAAAAACGGGTCGTTTACTTTGATTTCTGGCAAAATGGGGGAAAGGCCAGCAAAAGGTTCATCAGGCAAGGCGGTTGCCAATGGTGCCGTAAATAGTTTTGTACTTTCTGCTGCTTTGGAAATGCCAAAAGGCATTAGAATAAATGCAGTAAGCCCTTCTAAAATTTCTGATATTTCCTCAACAGATTTAATTAATGCCTATCTGAAAAGTATTGGTACGGCAACAAACGGGGAAATAATACGAATTGGATACAATTAAAAATTATAAACTATGCCACATTTTATTATTGATTGCTCAGCAAACCTTTTAGCAAGAGTACAGGAACAGAAGATCTTAACAACGGTTTTTGATGCCACCCGGTCAAGTGGCCTTTTTGAAGTAGCCGATATTAAGATAAGAGTGAACCCTTATGTAAGGTATGAAGTAGGCGGAAAGCCAACAGACTTTATTCATGTCTTCAGCTATATTCTTGAAGGCAGAACTGATAAGGAAATAGCAGATTTATCGAAACGGATTGTAAAGCCATTAGCTGATCTGTTTCCCGATGTTGAGTTTATTGCTTCAAGCATAGATGAATTTACCAAAGTCGGATACTGCAACAGGCATTTATTGACACATTAATTAAAACTATTAAAAATCAAGGTTATGAAATATTTAATGATTTCCATTTTTCTACTGTTACTTATATCACTGCAAGCCCAGGATAATAAGCTGCCCAAAAAAGTAAGGAAACAATTCACAGGCACATGGTCATTGGTAGCAGTGGAAAACACCAATGCTGATGGTAGCAAAACACTACCTTATGGTGAAAGCCCTGTGGGTTTGCTTGTTTTTACCAATGAAGGCGATTATGCCATTCAAATATTAAAATCAGTTCGTCCTAAAGTAGCCGCCAATGATAAAAACAAAGCTACCAACGAGGAAAATGCGGCATTGGTGCAGGGGAATAACTCTCACTTTGGCATATACACGGTGGATATAATGAAGCGTACAATTACATTTAATGTGCAACATGCATTCTATCCGAACTGGGAAGGTACAGTCCAGGTCCGCTCTTATACACTTGAAGACAATACGTTAAGTTATATTGTCACCCATACTACGAATGGCGGCTCAATAACAGCCAAAGTTGTCTGGAAGAAAAAATAGGGTGAAGCCTGTCGTTGGGGTTGCCTGTAACGGGTTACCTATTGGTGATGCCGGGGCAGCTTTTTTATTTATCGTCTAAATAGTTTGTCTTGATAAAATTACAATGATGAAGATTGTGTCCAACAGTCATAAATCCAAGTGTCCTTGCTGTAAAGGCAACTTTATTTGCAGTTCCTTTAAAGTCTGACATTTCATCTGTCATTGTTTTAAATAATGCAATAGTTGAATTTCTTACGTTTTCAAATTCGTTTTTCAGGTCTGTTAAATTTTGTTCAACAATTTTAATACAGTCAATATATTTATTTTCGTCAAAACCCGAAAGTTCGGTATTGTCAAACCTTGAAAATCGTAATGCTCTGTATGTGTAAATTCTTTCACAGTCAATCATATGCCGGATAACTTCTTTCGTTGTCCACTTGTTTGGTGCGTAAGAGTAGTTTTCATTATCAGGTGTTATAAGTTTAAACAGCTCCTGTGTAAAAATTCTGCTTTTTTCAAGTTCGTTCAACAAATTGTCTGTCTGAACCAAGTCAAAAAAGTAATGGCAATAATTTGGAGCGTCTTTGTAAAATGTTCTATTGGGCATAAAATTTTTTCTACTTACGAGGTGTTTCTGCAACGAGCAGGGCTTTGTGTTGTTTGGATATTTGAAATTCGTCTGTCATGATATGTCGCTGAATAAAGATACACAGTTCATGAATTATTCAAAAGACCATCCGTGTTGGGTCAGCCAAAACCGAAGCTGATTAGCGATATGCAGATTGGATTTCCAATGTCAAGCCCAAATAACACAAAACCCAATGTTGGCGGTTTGTGCCTCGTCTTGTCGCACATCGTTAATGTTGGGGGTCTATACAAAACTTTTCGTGATGTGGTGTCTTGTCCAATCCAATTAAAAAGTATTACCGTTATTTAAAAACTTGTTCTGATGAACAATTTATTAAAGCCACCCTTTTACACCAAAAAGTTTTAGTAGGAATGCTACTGTTACTGATACTCCAGCAATTATTTGCCAAATAAGAACATCGTCTCGGTGTTGTGCCGCTTTAGGAATGTCGTTACGCTGTGCCTCCATAAGGTCTTTTTTTAAACCTCTTATAGTTTTTTCATATTCTAATTGTTCTAATGTCATTTCTTTAATCTTTTGTTCTAAGTCTGACCGCTGCATTGTGCTATTCACTTGTTGCTCTTTTTCTATCAACTTTTGAGTGTATGTCGGGATACAATCTTTTGTAGGGTTGAGTTTGTATTCTCTTACATTATTTTTTTGCTGATTTCTAAAATCTATAACACATTTATTTTCTATTAACTTATTCCATGCGGCCACATATTCTGCATCTGTGAGCAAACTAAATGATTGCATACTTAATATTTCATTCTTAACTGTGTCCCGCCCACAGCTATTCCCCCGTTCAAGCGTCTTTAGAATTTCAAGTAATAGTCTTTCTTCCATGTATCAAACTATAATAAATGTGCCTGTCCATTGGCATAACCGCCAACGTATGTATTTGCGAAATTATACGAACCTACAAATATTTTAATGAATTGACAACCAGCGAAAAGTTATAGAAATGAATATTGCGACAATACCCGATTGCAAACGTTTATAAACATTTGCACACGACTAATAAAGTAAATCTTATATAGTGGCAGCCGCTTCTTCTTTCTTCCATTCCCTGTCCATGTAAAAAGTACCAAAGGGTAACAGTGAGGCAAGACCAGCCTTCATCAGCCAGCGAAGATCTTTTTTATAACTTGTTTTTACTTCCCATGCATATACGGCAAAAGCTACGAACAGTACTCCGTGCAAACCACCAACAACCGTCACTGCCATGGGCATGCCGGCAAAATATTTCAGCGGCATAGCAATGAGCAGTAAGATCAAAAAAGAAACTCCTTCTGCAAAAGCGATTTTTCTAAACCAGGAAAATGTTTTTTTCATGTTAGCTGATTAATATTTTTTCAAAACATACGCTGTTTTCAGCGCCTGCATATTTTCCATAATTTGGGATGATACGGTAACCGCTTTTCTTATACATCGCAATAGCTTCCGGCTGGTTCCTGCCTGTTTCGAGTATACATCTGTCTGCTCCCAATTCCAGGCACCAGTTTTCCAGCTGTCTTAAAATGGCGGATGCAATTCCTTTTCCTCTTTTCTCCGGCAGCACATACATTCTTTTTACTTCCATGCTGCTACCGGAATGAACTCTTACAGCACCACAGCCTGCGGGCAACCCATTTTCATATGCTACCACAGCATGTTTCAGTATGGCAGTCTTGTTTAGTGCTGCATAAAATAAATGATCATCACCATCACGGATCTTTAGCTCTTCATCAAGCGCTGCAACAAGGACTTTGAAATCCTTATTAGCGGAATCAGTTCGGGTTAGTATGCGGGTTGCTTGCAATTTTTCCTGGTAATTTGGTATCAAGGCAATAAAGCAGAGTTAATAATTAATTACCTGCTCCTCGATGGTTTCCGGAATTTCTCGCCATTCATATTGCTGGTTGCGCAGTTGTGGTTCAAAACCTGCTTCCCGGATAGCCTGCTGAATACTCTTATAGGTAAACCGGTGCGGGGCGCCGGCAGCGCTTACCACATTTTCTTCTATCATGATAGAACCAAAATCATTGGCGCCGGCATGTAAACAGATGGAAGCAGTTTCTTTACCCACGGTAAGCCAACTGGCCTGTATGTTCTTTACATTCGGCAGCATGATGCGGCTAAGGGCAATCATACGGATATACTCTTCGGCTGTTGTAAGATTGTGTACACCCCTGATCTTTGCCAGTAAGGTATCCACATCCTGGAATGTCCACGGAATGAAAGCGAGAAAACCCTGCCTGCCGGCAGGCAGGCCTTTGCCTCCTTCTTTCGCCATTTCTTGCACTTCTCTTATTTTCACCAAATGCTCAAAGCGTTCTTCAATAGTTTCCACATGTCCAAACATCATCGTGGCGGAAGTGGTGATATTGAGTTTGTGTGCTTCATGCATAATGTCGAGCCATTCCTGTGCGCCGCATTTACCTTTTGAGATCAAACGGCGGACACGGTCGATCAGTATTTCTGCACCGGCACCGGGTAATGAATCCATACCGGCTTCTTTCAATGCTTTCAGCACTTCATGATGTGTACTTTTTTCCAGCTTGGTGATATGCGCTACTTCAGGCGGGCCGAGTGCATGCAGTTTTATGTTCGGAAATTCTTCTTTTATCTGCCTGAATGTATCAACATAGAATTGTAATCCTAATTCAGGATGATGACCACCCTGTAGTAGCAGCTGGTCGCCACCATACTTTAATGTCTCTTCAATTTTCTTGCGGTACGTAGGCATGTCGGTGATATAGGCCTCGGCATGTCCCGGTATGCGGTAAAAATTGCAGAACTTACAGTTAGCGATGCACACATTGGTAGTGTTCACATTCCGGTCTATCTGCCAGCTTACTTTGCCATGCGGCACCTGCTTCTTTCGCAGTTCGTCCGCCAGAAACATCAGCTCGGCCAGCGGAGCCTGCTGATAAAGAAAAACACCTTCTTCTGCTGAAAGAAAGCCGAAATTAGCGGCCTTGTCGTACAACTCATTTAACTGCATAGTGCAAAGGTAAGTGCTGCTGCTATAATGTGTTGAACGGTTTAAGTCAGTGACGATATTAAAGTATATTTAGATAAACAGCAGCCTGTATTGCATCATTTTGCAAAGCGGGACTGTCTTAAAAGAACGATGATCGCTGCCAGGCACTTATATCAAATTGTAACCAGTTCCCTGCTGGGTTTGTTATCCCTTGCGGGGTTTTCACTGAAAGCACAGGAAGAATTCATTGAACCGCCATCCAAACGGATCACTGCCATTCCTTTTACCCAGCTTACCGGTGGTATCGTCATCCTGCGGGCAAGAGTTGACAGTTTCCCGGATACACTCAACTTTATTCTGGATACAGGCAGCAGTGGTATATCACTTGACTCTTCTACGGTGGATTACCTGGGGTTAAAACCTACCCCGACTGACAGAACCATCCGCGGAATAGCCGGTATAAGAAAAGTAAGTTTTTTATATGACAGGCAGCTGCATCTTCCCGGCCTTACTATTGAGAACCTTAACTTTCATATCAATGATTATGAAATACTGACTGCTGTATATGGTGAACGCATTGATGGCATCATCGGTTATTCTGTATTCAGCCGGTATATATTGAAGATGGATTATGACAGTATGAAAGTTACTTTTTTTACCAAGGGTACTTTTCGTTATCCCAAGGGAGGTTATTTATTGAAACCAGCTATCAGCCAACTGGTGACACAACCATTACGGGTAAAGGATGAAAGAACGATCTACTCAAGGTTTTTATATGATATGGGAGCGGGGCTCTGCCTGTTGCTATCAAGAGATTTTGTAGAGGACAGCGCCATTATCAGCAATAAAAGGAAACGATGGGTGAAGGAAGGAGAAGGCTTGGGAGGAAAAATTGATATGGAACTAACGGTTATGAAAGAGGTAAGAGTAGGGCCTTATAAATTCAGGAATGTCCCTATTTTCATTTTTGATGATGAATATAATGTTACGTCCTATCCCTATATGGGCGGCTTGCTTGGCAATGATATTTTGCGGCGTTTCAATGTGATCCTGAATTATGCAAAAGGAGATATTTACATTACACCCAATACCCACTACAACGATGTGTTCGATTATTCTTACTCCGGGGTGGAACTGTACCTGATCGGGGGACGAATCGTCATAGGAGATATTGCCAAAGGCTCACCGGCAGAAGCCTGTGGGCTGAAAGAGGGTGATGAGGTAATCGCCGTGAATAAAAATTTTTCGCAAAACCTGAATCAATATAAGATCGCCTTACAGGCGCCTAATGAAAAAATAAAGATCATTATCCGCCGGGATGGAGCGATGAAGGACTTTGAATTCAAGGTGAAAAGCATACTCTGATTTTCTCCGGTACATGGCGCTGCCGGTAGCACCAGCGGCCATAATTTTCGGTATTTTTACTGCTTGTAACATTTCTACATTAAGATTGTTATTCTTTTATGATCCAGTTTGAAAAATTTACGTTGACTAACGGACTGCGGGTGATTGTTCACCAGGATCTTTCCACTCCCATGGCGGTGATGAATATTATGTATGATGTGGGAGCAAGAGATGAAGATCCCAACCGTACCGGCTTTGCTCATTTATTTGAACACCTGATGTTTGGTGGTTCTGTGAACATCC
Organism: Chitinophagaceae bacterium; assembly: GCA_016786885.1. GTDB lineage: Bacteria > Bacteroidota > Bacteroidia > Chitinophagales > Chitinophagaceae > JJ008. Next base: position 34,331 of record JAEUVO010000034.1, read on the forward strand.
CCAGTTATGATGAACCTTTACAGATGGCGGGCGGCGAAAACAATGCCTACACCACCAACGATCTTACTAACTATTATATCCAGTTACCGGCGGAAAATCTTGAAACCGCTTTTTGGTTAGAGAGTGACCGTATGTTGTCGCTGGCTTTTGGCGAAAAGAGTTTGGAAACACAGCGCAAAGTGGTGTGTGAAGAATTCAAAGAACATTATCTCACCAAACCTTATGGTGATGTATGGCATAAGATGCGGGAGTTGGCTTATACCAAACATCCCTATCGCTGGATGACGATTGGCAAAGAGTTATCACATATAGAGAATGCACAGCTGGAAGATGTAAAGGCTTTCTTCTTTAAACATTACCGCCCGGTGAATGCTGTGTTGGTGGTAGCAGGTAATGTAACTGTTGAAAAGATAAAAACGCTGGCTGAAAAATGGTTTGGTGATATTCCTTCCGGCGAAGCATATAAAAGAAGCCTGCCGGAAGAACCTGTACAAGCTGCGGAAAGAAGACTGGAGATAAATGCCAATGTACCACTCGATGCCTTATACAAATGCTGGCATATGCCGGGCCGTCTTGACAGACGATATTATGTGATCGACCTGCTGACGGATATACTCAGCGGTGGCGGTTCATCAAGATTGTACCAGTCACTGGTGAAAGAAAAAAAATTATTCAGCAATATTGAATGCCATCATTTTGGCAGTACCGATGCGGGGCTTGTGGTGGTGGAAGGAAAGCTGGTGAAGGGAGTGAAGATAGAGGATGCTGAAAAGGCAGTAGAAGCAGAACTGGATAAAATGAAAAATGAACTGGTGAGTGAAGCAGAACTGCAGAAGGTAAAGAATAAAACAGAGAGCATGATCGCTTTTGAAGATATGAGTGTGATGAACAGAGCCAACAGCCTTGCTTATTATGAAATACTGGGTGATGCAGCCTGGATGAATTATGAATTGCCAAAATATGCAACGGTAACAACAGAAGATATTCTGCAGGAGAGCCGGGCTATTTTCCGTTCGGAAAATTCAAATACGATCCATTATTTGTCGAATAACTGATGGTTGTGTTACCCTGAGCCTGTCGAAGGGTGATGGACGAAAACCTAAACCTTTATATGAAAAACGGAAATAACTATTATGTATATATAGTAAAATGTTCTGATGGTCCGTATTACACCGGCATTACAAACGACCTCGAACGCAGACTATGGGAACATAATAGCGGATATAAGCAGAGTTGTTTTACATACAAACGGAGGCCAGTTGAGTTGATGTATGAAGAGCATTTTCATGATATCAGAAATGCAATCGCATGGGAAAAACAGGTTAAAGGATGGTCAAGAAAAAAGAAAGAAGCATTATTTACGGGAGATTGAAATTTGATTTCGAAATTAGCAAGATCGGTAAAAACAATATCCTGACACAGGCTTCGGCAAGCTCAGCCTGACAGTTCGTTGTTACATTGAGCAACCGAAGGGGATAAACAGAAAATTTCAAAAACCTTGAGCAGTTTCGGCAAGACAGTTTATTGTCACCCTGAGCTTGGCGAAGGGTGCTTAACGAAAAGCTTCAACAAGCAATAACTATATACGAATTTAGACCAGCGAAAAAGAAAGGAACAATTATGCCAGACAGGAAACAGGCACCAGCTATAGTAGATGCCGTTAATTTTAAACTGAACCTTAAACCTTATCAGCATTTTGTATTAGATAACGGGGTGGAAGTGTATGCCGTAGATGCCGGTGCCGAAGAAGTAATGCTGACGGAATGGGTGTTCTTTGCCGGCAATACCCTGGAAGAGCAAAACCTGGTGGCGGCAACCACCAATTTTTTATTGCGCAATGGAACCACCAAGCGGACGGCTTTTCAGATCAATGAACATTTTGAATATTATGGAGCCTACCTCAACCGCAGCTGTTATAATGAAACCGCTACCATAACACTGCACTGCCTTACTAAACACATCAATGAATTGTTGCCGGTAGTGAAAGAGCTGATCACAGAATCCACTATGCCCTCAGAAGAACTGGCGATCTACCAGCAGAACATGAAACAGCGGCTGAAGGTAAGCCTGAAGAAAAGTGACTTTGTGGCTGGGCGTTTAATTGATGCTTATTTATACGGCGAAAAACATCCGTATGGCAAGTACAGCAGTGCAGAAGAATTTGATGCATTGCAAAGAGACCAGTTACTGAATTTCTATAATCAGTATTACCTGCAGGGAAAACTGATCATGTTCGTAGCAGGAAAGTTGCCTGCAGATATTGACAAACTGATGAATCGTTTTTTTGGAGACCTGCCCAATAAACCGGTAGAAGTAAAGCACCCTGCTTTGCACCCGGCAATGGAGAAGAAAGTTAGAATAACAAATGATGCAGCGGGGGTACAAGGTTCCATTCGTATAGCCAGGCCATTCCCTAACCGGCATCATCCTGACTTTTTGAAAGTACAGGTATTAAATGCATTGTTCGGTGGTTTTTTTGGTTCAAGGCTGATGAGTAATATAAGAGAGGATAAAGGATATACGTATGGTATACACAGTTACCTGCAAAATCATATTCAGCATTCGGCATGGATGATCAGTACAGAAGCAGGAAAAGATGTTTGTGAAGCAGCCATAACGGAAGTATATAAAGAAATGAAAGAATTGCGGGAAGAGCCGGTGGATGAAGAAGAATTATTACTGGTAAGAAACTATATGATGGGTTCTATACTTGGCGACCTGGATGGCCCTTTCCAGATCATTGCCCGCTGGAAGAATATTATTCTGAATGATTTGACGGAACAATATTTTTATGATTCGATCAATACCATCAAAACGATTTCTGCAGAAGAACTGCGCAGCCTGGCACAAAAATATTTGCAACCAGAAGATTTTTATGAGCTGGTAGTGGTGTAATTACTTCAATCAGCGTTTCATAAATGAAGAAAGGGACACTTCCCCGGTTTTACTAATTGCTTTTACCCGGTACAACCCTGCTGGTAAATTGCTGATGTCTATTCTATTTCCAGGATTATTTTTTTGAAGCAGCATTTTTCCATCGCTTGCAAAGATCACTATTTTGGTGAGCAGGCTATTGTCGTTTGTGGTAATATATATATACTGATTTGCCGGACTTGGGAATACAGTGATTCCTGGCTTGATACCTGTAGCAAATCGTAATGCAATAACTGAAGAATATTGAAACCGGGCATCCAGATCAATTTCTTTGATACGATAGAACAATACTCCTTCGGTAGGCGTATGATCTGTAAACACATAATTACCATCTGAAGAGAGTGTGTTTATAAAACCAGCACTAACAAAGTTGTTTCCATCTGTGCTCCGCTCAATTTCATACTTGCTAACGTTTACTTCGTTCTCCGATTTCCATTTTAGCGATACTATACCATCGGCAATTTTTTGTCCGCTAAAGTTGGTGATCGTAACAGGTAAAGTGCTGCCTGTCCAGTTTAGATTTCCAATAGAAAAACTTCTTCCCCCGGCGGCGCCAGCAGGGTTATTTCCATATTGAATGGTCAATGTACTTGTGCAGCCAGGTATGGAAACTTGTACCCTGTCATCAGTTTGATTGCCTTGTGTGCCGGTTCCGGTGGCTGTGCTTGTACCACTTCCGGTAATAGTTGGGGCTCCTCCGGGAAAACCAGGATCAAGGGCAGTCATTGTGATGTTTTGGGCTAAGCCTAAATAGTTGGCGTTAATAATAGCCCTGTCTCCGCTTGTATTATCTCCATCTATATCATAGATGATAAAGGAAAGATTACAAACTGCAGGATTGAATGTTAATGTATAAACCTTTAGATCCGAAACAGCCGCAAATGTAATAGCAGTACGCCATGCATTATCTCCTTGTGCGGTGGTAAACCTGATAGGCCCTGTAGTAATCGTACCAGGCCCGGTTACCGCATATGTTACGTTGGAAGCCGGGCTTCCGATTGACCCAAAATTGAAAGACAACGAATTATTAGGGATAGCTGATGTGTTCCAGTTTAAGTCCTGGGCGGCTGCGAAAAAGGAAAAAAGGGATGTGAGGGATAAGGTAATTAGAAAAACTTTCATAGTAATAAGCACTTATGATTTATTAGGTAAAAATACTTAGTTGAATGAAAAGCCTTAATTTCCCTTCTTTTATATTTATCCACACCTGTTAGTTGCTGATTTTTAAACAACCAGCTGACAACGGGTATTGATTTTGGCTCATGTTAATTAGGTTTGCAAAATGACTTTTGATCGTAAAGAACTATCCGACGAACAGCTTGTCTCTTTTTATAAACACTTGCTTTGGCCCCGCATGATCGAAGAAAAAATGCTGGTGCTGCTACGGCAGGGAAAAATTTCCAAATGGTTTAGTGGTATCGGGCAGGAAGCCATTGCTGTAGGAGCTACAATGGCACTGCAAGATGATGAATGGATCATGCCCATGCACCGCAACCTGGGTGTGTTTACTACCCGCCATATGCCCTTAAGTAAACTCTTTATGCAATGGCAGGGAGCAAGAGAAGGATACAGTAAGGCAAGAGAAAGAAGTTTTCACTTTGGAAGTAAAGAACATCATATCTGTGGTATGATATCACATCTTGGCCCGCAGATGGCTATTGCAGATGGAGTGGCATTAGCCTATAAACTCAGAAAGGATAACAAGGTTTCTCTGGCTTTCACCGGCGACGGCGCTACCAGCGAAGGCGATTTTCATGAAGCGCTGAATGTGGCAGCTGTGTGGGATTTGCCAGTCATATTTATCATTGAGAATAATGGATATGGTTTAAGCACACCTGTAAATGAGCAGTACCGTTGTATCAGTTTGGTGGATAAAGCAAAGGGGTATGGCATGGAAGGAGTGCAGATAGACGGTAACAACTTATTGACGGTCTATGATACGATAAAAGGAGTGAGAGATTTTTGTATCAAACACCAGAAGCCCTACCTTATTGAATGCATGACATTCAGGATGAGAGGGCATGAAGAAGCCAGTGGTACCAAGTATGTGCCGCAAGATCTGTTTCGTTTGTGGGAACAAAAAGATCCTATCAAAAATTATGAGCATTTCTTAATTGAAACAGGAGCGTTGAGTGAAATGAAAGTGGCAGAGATACGAAATGAGTTCAAAGACAAAATAGAAAGCGAACTGGCTATAGGATTTAGTACAAAACCGGTAGTGGCTGATACAGAAGAAGAGTTGGAGGATGTGTATGCAAGTAAAGAAGTCAGAGATCAGAAGTCAGAAGTCAGCATCCTTGATAATTCGAAAACTAATTCCGACTTCGGACTTCCAACTTCAGACCTTCGGCTGATAGATGCTATCAAACAAGGCCTTCATCAGTCTATGCAGCAACATTCCAATCTCATTTTAATGGGGCAGGACATTGCAGAGTATGGTGGTGCTTTCAAGATCACAGAGGGATTTGTCAATGAATTTGGAAAAGAAAGAATAAGAAATACTCCTTTGTGTGAAAGTGCTATTGTGGGAACTGCATTAGGATTGTCGCTGGAAGGATACAAGAGCATGATGGAAATGCAGTTTGCCGATTTTGTAACAGTGGGATTCAATCAGATCATAAATAACCTGGCAAAAATTCATTATCGGTGGGGGCAAAACGCAGATGTAGTTATTCGCATGCCGACAGGTGGTGGTGTTGGGGCCGGACCATTTCATTCACAAAGCAATGAAGCATGGTTTGTAAAAACACCCGGATTGAAAGTGGTGTATCCGTCTACGCCGGTGGATGCAAAAGGTCTGCTGATCGCTGCTATAAATGACCCGAACCCGGTGATGTATTTTGAGCATAAAGCATTGTACCGTTCCGTAAGCGGACCTGTACCCGAAGATTATTATGAGATAGAAATTGGTAAAGCCAGGCATGTAAGGGATGGAGAAGATGTTTCTATAATCACTTATGGTGCTGGTGTACACTGGGCCGACGACTATGCTGCCAGCCATCCTGAAATTTCTATTGATATACTTGATCTCAGAACCTTGTTGCCGCTGGATTATATAGCTATTCGTGAAGCAGTACAAAGAACAGGAAGAGTATTGTTATTGCATGAGGATACATTGATCGGCGGTATCGGGGGAGAAATCGCTGCCTGGATAGCAGAGAACTGTTTTTCTATTTTAGATGCGCCGGTGATGCGTTGTGCTTCCTTAGATACGCCTGTTCCATTTAGCATTGAGCTCGAACAGAATTTCCTGGCGAAAACGAGGCTCCATGAATCTGTTTCAAAACTTAAAGATTACTGATTTGTAAAGGTTAATGCCTTATAAGAATAGATTGATTGAAATCTGTTATTTCTCCTTCCCTGATCCTGATAAGTAAAGTTCTGCCAGGATTATCTTCTACATCATAAATATAATAATAGCCGGGTCTTATAGGAATTGTTCTATACGATATATAAGTGGCACAACCTCCCCTGATAGCATCACAAAACTTCTTTCGGCTCGGAAGTATCATATAGCCACATATTATTTTTGTCTCCTTCTGTTTCTCTATTTCAAATGGCAGCAGCAAACCAGACATTTTTAATTCATATTTTCCCGGTAAAAGGTCAATTGATTTCATCGTAAGGAGATTGATACTCGTGGGGACCCCATTTGCATCAGGTATTATTAAGCGGTAACAACAGGCTGTGTCGGCTAATGGGAAATCGCAGTTGAGCCTGCCCATACCTGGTTTCAGGTCTTTTGCAACGATCGGGGAGATCCTGAACGCCGGGACTTCCAATTTTTTATTAAAGCCATCCGCTGGTAATATATTTAACGATTCAATCTTTCCATCCTCTATCTGAATGGGAAATTCCCCTATTCCCGGTTGCCTGAGAATGTACCGGCCTACGGGTAGCAATCTTTTCATGCTGACACGGGATATATACGACCAATAAGATATTTCTTTAGTTTCATTCAGTAATTCAAAATCCCCATTTGTATCATGACGGAAAAAGCCAAGCTTGACCCGGGTTTCATATCCTTTTTTTATTGGTATACTGAATATCCGAATGGGTGAATGGACAACGATTTGCCCATACTCATGCCTCCACGCTATAACAACAGTATATTTTCCCTCGGGTAAATAAATATCCTGGGAACAAGGATAATAAAGGCCGCCACAGGATTTTACCATATTGCTGGTCTCATCATTTATACCAACCCTAAATTCATACGCATAACCCGGGACACTGAGGTCGCCAGCGTTCAGACCAAAGTTCAAACGACCCATAGTGGTCAGGACAGTATCTGAAGTCGGTATCGGGGACATGATATATTGGTATTGATCATCTATCAATATTTCAGGATTGATTTGAACATCGTAAATAACTTCCACCAGCTTATAAACGCCTGTTTCTCCCAGTTGATATTTACCAACAGGCAAGGCAATTATTCTTGACTTATTGTCAGAGGTCAGGAATTTTTTCTTTGATTCATCTCTTAGCTGCCAGTCATTACTGTTGATCTCGAGTTTACCCGTCTTTAATGTGGTTATTTTACCTTCTTCTACAGGGACATTTTCAATTAATACAGTGTTTAGTTTAAAATTGTAAATGCCAGGAACAAGATCATAATATTTTTGTTTAAACGTTTTTGGGTTGCGATTGATGATGAATTTATTCTGGCTGGTATAAATATTAACGTCCCATTCTACGCCTGCAGGGAAATTCAAATTCAAACTTCCCATTCCCTTCTTTAGCCCTTTAGCCGGGGAGATCTCCCATTTATCAGTTTCATTTTGTGCAAAAGCACTGGCAAATATCCCGCATGCCAATACCAGAAGAAGGATTTTTTTCATACACAATAAATTAAAGAGGGATATAAAAGGTACAGCATTTTTTCAGGCAAATACTTAAAAATTATTTTAGAAAAAAGACTGCAATAGCTGTTTTGTTGTAATAATTGGAAAATGAGTATCTTAAAGCCTTCCTCCCTATGTAAGAATTTTACTCCTTCCCTTTTTGTATACCTCAAAACAAAACCAACATGCCAAGTATCAATCCTGTGGCTGCAACCGCTGCACCTGTAAGTCAGTCTGAACGTATTATTATCCTGGATGCATTACGGGGAATAGCCATTTTAGGAATATTGTTGATGAATATTCCCGGATTTGCTCTGCCTGAACCAGTTTATGGCGACCCTTCTGTTTTAAATGAAGCGGGCACTATCAATTTTAAAGTGTGGTATTTTATTGATTGGTTTATGGAAGGCAGTCAGCGGGCATTATTTTCTATGTTATTTGGCGCCGGCATCATTTTATTTGTCAGCCGGCTGGAAAAAAGAACCGATGGTCTGTGGCCTGCCGATTATTTTTTTCGAAGACAAATATGGTTACTGGTTTTTGGCTTGTTTAATGCTTTCATTCTTTTATGGTTCTGGGATATACTGTTTCATTATGCCTGTTTGGGGATGATCATGTTTACATTCCGCCGCTTATCACCCAAAGCACTATTAATAGGGGCATTCGTCAGCCTTGTATTAATGACAACAAGGGAAAATGTAGATGCATACAGGGATCGTCAAGTTATATTCAAAGGGGAAGCAATTGCAAAACTGGATACTACAGTAAATAAACTGACCGATCAGCAAAAGGAACAACTGGGCGCAATGACTGAGATCAAAGAAAAATCAAGTGCTGAAGGAAAGAAGAAGAAAATGGAAAAGAGTCTTAATGCTGTCAGGGGCAGCTATGGAGGATTTTATGAATACCAGAGCGAAAGAAGTTTGGGAACTGAGATCAACTACCTGTATTATGGAGGATGGGATATTCTGGTCTTCATGTTTTTGGGAATGGCCTTTTATAAAAATGGGGTATTGCTGGGGAGCGCAAAAGCTAAAGTGTACTGGGCCATGTTAGTGGCTGGGCTTGGAATCGGGTTAGTTCTGTCATACTTCCGGCTGCAGCCGCTGATCGATCATAAGTTTAATTACTTCGACTATGCGAAAAACACTTCGTTTGAGTTTTATGAAATATCCAGGACGTTCAGGGCTATCGGTATTTTTGGATTAATTATGTTGTTGTACAAATCAGGTTGGTTCAACTGGTTGTTTGCATTGATGCGACCCGTTGGGCAAATGGCATTTACCAATTACCTGATGCAATCTTTATTAGTAGGGTTATTCTTCTATGGTATAGGATGGGGTTATTTTGGTAAGCTCCAGCGTCATGAGATATATTATGTAGTAGGAGCTACATGGGCACTTCAGATTATCTGGAGCCATATCTGGTTGCGGTTTTTCCGTTTTGGTCCGTTGGAATGGGCCTGGCGCAGTTTGACCTATTGGAAAAAACAACCAATGAAAAAGTCAAATACAAAAGAAGTAATGTCCGTATAAAATCCGGGTAAACCGTTTGTAGAAAGACTACTTTGCATTTAGCCATTACCATGGGAATGATTTAAATTAGTAAATGGTATACGATGGCTCTTTAAATAAATTCCTCACTTCAAAACTGCTTATATGAAAAAGTTGTTAACCATCCTCGTTTCTTTGATCCTTGTATATAATACAACTGCTCAAACAAACTGGAGTCCCGAGCAATGTTTGAAAATAAAAAACATTTCATCTGCCAGGATATCACCGGACGCCGGTAAAGTATTATATACTGTTCGGGAAGCTGTGATGACAGATGACCGCAGTGAGTATGTAAACCAGGTATGGCTTTGCAATGCGGATGGCAGCAATGCTGTTCAATTAACCAAGGGGGACAAAAATTCCTCCAATCCAAAGTGGAGCCCGGATGGAAAATGGATTGCCTTTACTTCTTCCCGGGATGGTAAAAACAATTTGTATGTATTGCCGGTTGCAGGTGGTGAAGCAGAAAAAATTACAGATGTAAAATCAGGAGTAGGTGACTATGACTGGCGGCATGACGGTAATGCCATTGCTTTTGTAATGGCTGACTATGCTGAAAGCAAAGAGGAGAAGGATAAAAAAGCAAAGAACGACTGGTATTTTATGGATGAGGAGATAAAGCAAAATCGTTTGTATGTTTTGTGGCTGGATAAAAAGGATACAGCCGGAAAGTATGTACAGAAAAAAATAACCACCGAAAATTATAATGTTAATGGCTTTGACTGGAGTACTGATGGCAAACAGATCGCTTTCTCCCACGGTAAATCACCAGAAGTAAATGATAATGTCTACAGCAACATTTCTTTAATTGATATAGAGACTGGAGCTGTCAAACCGATTGCAAATACGAATGCAGGCGAAACAAATCCACAGTTTAGCCCTGATGGGAAACATATTGTTTATTACTGTACAGCTGATCCTGTTGACTGGTCAGGGCCACGTCATGCAAGAATATACTCAGTTGCAGATGGAAAAACATGGAGGCTGAAAGCCACCCCGGATGAAAATGGTGGCATTATCGGCTGGACACCAGATGGAAAAAATGTTCTATGGACTGAGGCTAACAGAACATTAAGCAGCGTCTATGTATTAAGTACCGATGGAAAATCAATTACTGAGTGGAATAAAGGATCAAAGGACCTGATTGGTGGCGTTACACTTAATTCAACCGGAACACACCTTGCTTTTGTTTTACAAAATTCCTCACAACTGCCGGAAGCGTACATCAGTTCAGTTAGTAATTTCTCCCCGGTAAAAGTTACCAATATCAATGCTTCCTATGCAGGCAAACCTTTACCAAAAACTGAAGTGGTAAAATGGAAAGGAGCCGATGGAAAAGAAATAGAAGGATTACTTACATACCCGTTGAACTATAAACCAGGGCAAAAAGTTCCATTTATTTTAAATGTACATGGAGGACCGGCAGGAGTATTTGCCCAGGCATGTGTCGCCGGTAACCAGGGGTCTTATCCTATTGCTTCATTTGCTGAAGCCGGTTATGCAGTACTGCGGCCCAATCCAAGAGGTTCGTCTGGTTATGGCGCCGAATTCAGAATGGCGAACCGTGCCGATTGGGGTGGAAAAGATTACCAGGACCTGATGGCTGGTGTGGATCATGTAATAAAAATGGGAGTAGCAGATGAAACTAAAATGGGAGTAATGGGTTGGAGCTATGGAGGCTTTATGAGCAGCTGGATTGTTGGTCATACTGATCGTTTCAAAGTAGCTTCTATTGGTGCACCGGTGGTTGATCTGTCACACCAAAATCTTACAGATGATATTGAAGGATTTTTGCCATCTTATTTCAAAGCCAACCCATGGGATGACTGGAGTAAGTATGATGCACATTCTCCGCTTCGGTTTGTACAAAATGTAAAAACACCGGTGATGTTGCAGCATGGAGAAGCCGATGCAAGAGTTCCGTTTAGTAATGCAGTGATGTTTTATAATGCTTTGAAAAGGAGGAATGTGCCGGTACGTTTACTGGCTTTGCCAAGGCAGCCACATGGTCCGCAGGAACCGAGGATGGTGCTGAAAACCATGCAGACCAATGTGGAATGGTTTGACAAATACATCGGGGAGAAGAAAGGCTTTTAATTATAACAGAAATAATACGGCTTAATCACATGAAATATTTCCTGGTCTCTTTTTTAGCAGCAAGTTTTCTTTTTTCCTGTAAGCAAAGCAAACAAGCAGAGAAAAATACTTCTGTTCTGTATGACTCCTTATATCATCCTGCTGTGTTTATTGATGCTGACCGGATGGAAAAAATAAAACTGGCCCTGCCTGTTATTGATAGCATTTACAGGAAGCATGCAGAAGCAAATCATTTTCCGGGCATTTCATTTGGTATCGTAGTGGACAGACAGCTGATCTATAAAAACAGTTATGGTTATACTGATGTGGAGAGGAAAGTCCCCGTCACTTCTTCTTCTATGTTTCGTATCGCCTCTATGAGTAAAAGTTTTACAGCGATGGCGATTTTGAAACTAAGGGATGAGGGAAAATTAGATCTTGATGATCCGGCTTATTTCTATATCCCTGAATTGAAAAATGTAAAGTATCCAACTGCAGATGCACCGCATGTTACTGTCCGGCACCTGATGACGCATGGTGCAGGCTTTCCGGAAGATAATCCATGGGGAGACAGGCAACTGGCTGATACAGATAAAGAGCTGATGGAGTTCATAGGTAAACAAATTTCGTTTTCCAATCCGCCGGGTATTGCTTTCGAATACAGCAACCTTGGTTTCGCATTATTAGGAAAAATAATTACCAATGTTTCGGGTAATCGTTACCAGGATTATATTAAGGAAAATATCTGGCAGCCATTAGGAATGAAGAATGCTGAATGGGAGTATGGCAATATACCAGCTCATAAACTGGCGCATGGGTATCGTTGGCTGAATAATAAATGGAACGAAGAACAATTACTGCATGATACACCTGATGGAAGTTGGGGAGCCATGGGCAGTATGATCACTTCTGTTGATGAATTTATTAAGTATATATTGTTTCATTTGTCCGTATGGCCTCCTTCTAATGCATCTGAAACAGGTCCGGTGAAAAGAAGTTCAGTAAGAGAAATGCATCACCCATGGAGGTGGAATGGATTTAATCCCAATTTCAAATATCCTGATGGCAGAAGCTGTGCTATTACTTCAGCATATTGTTACGGGTTGGGGTGGATGAAGGATTGTGATGGGAAAACCTATATTTCTCATAGTGGTGGCTTGCCGGGATTTGGCAGCCAGTGGCGCATTATGCCTGAATATGGAATCGGGGTGGTAGCGTTTGCGAATCGTACTTACTCACCATTCGGCACGGTAAACCTGAGAGTATTGGATACGTTGATCAAATTGGCTGGATTACAACCCATGGAGCTTCCACCATCAGCCATATTGGAGAAAAGAAAAAATGACCTGGTGAAGTTGTTACCTGACTGGAACAACGCTAAGCAAAGCGGAATCTTCGCAGAAAATTTCTTTCCTGATTATCCTATTGATACATTAAAGAAACATGCACAAGACCTGTATGCAAAAGCAGGAAAAATAATTTCGGTAAAAGAAATGAAACCAGAGAATCAGTTACGAGGCTCATTTATTTTGCAAGGAGAGAAAACGGATATTGAAATCTATTTTACTTTGTCACCCGAAAATCCACCATTGATACAGGAGTATCATATCAGGGAGTTGCCTAAAGAAAAAAAATAACAGCTTTGTCTAATCATTGATCGCCTGGTAAGTCAGTGCCCTGAATTTTTCCACCATTTCACCTTTGGTTGTGTTCTGTAGTTGGCGATAGAACAACATTACTATTTTTTCTTTTGGATCCACCCAATAAGAAGTGGCAAATGCACCGCCCCAGCTGAAAGTCCCGGCTTGAGCAGGAGTTCTGGCACTGCCCCTTTCTGTTACTACCTGGAAGCCTAATCCAAATTTATCATCACCTCTTGACAGGTCGCCTATTTGGTTCATTGTCATCATGCGAACAGCATTGCGACTCAGTATTCTTTTTCCATTGTACACTCCATTGTTCAACAACATTTGTAAGAATACAGCATAATCATAAATAGTGGAAGACAGTCCTGCTCCACCGGAATAATAATTGCTGGCCTCAAGCGGATAAGCCGGAGTTACAGTAACATCATTCAGCAAATTACCGGAAGCCTTTACCAGTTTACCTGTTGAATCTTCACGATACAAATTCACTAACCGATTTGCTTTTTCTTTTGGCACTAAAAAGTAAGTGTCTTTCATTCCAAGTGGTTCAAAGATCCTTGTTCTGAAAAACTCATCAAGGCTAATACCTGAAATAACTTCTACCAGGCAACCTAATAAATCGTTGTTTAATCCATAGGTCCACTTCTCTCCCGGTTGATGCATCAAAGGAAGTTTGGCAAGCCGGTTCATAGCATCGAGTAATTTATCGTTCTGCACACCAATACCTGCTGTCAGATTATGTTTGGCATAAATAGCATTGGCTTCTTTGGAACCGATCTGGGCATAACCCAACCCAGAAGTATGTGTCAGTAATTCCCTGATCGTAATTTCTTTTTTGGCCGGTATAGTGGTATAAGTAGTATCAGCTGCATTGAACTTGTCCAGCACCTGTTGTTTTTTAAAAGCAGGAATATATTTTGACACAGGATCATCCAGTAATAATTTTGCCTCTTCAAACAATATCATAATGGCCACACTGGTGATGGCCTTGGTTTGTGATGCGATACGGAATATGTTTTCTTTTTGCATGGGGGATTTAGTATCCAGGTCATTATATCCAACCGCTTTATAATAAGCGATCTTACCATTACGGATGATCAATGCTGCACCGCCATTCATCCAGCCTTTGTTTACCCATTCATTCATTTCACGATCCAGTCGTTTCAGTCGTTCGGAGGAGAAACCCGCCACTTCAGGTTTAGGAACGATAACGATTTGCTGAGCAATGGAAAAGGAAAAATGAAATACTGCAACCAGTAGAAGGAAACCATATTTGCGCATACAAGTAGTTTAAGAACTTTAAAGTTACTGGTCGTAATCAATACACACAAAAAAAGCAACCCAGAGGTTGCTTGTATGATTTTTTTCAGGGGAATTATCAGTTCTTTTTACAAGTAAATTTTACCCAGATTTTATGAGTATCATCTGCACGGGCAAAATTGCTAAACGGAATTACAAGGTTCAGCAAGTTCATGTTTTGATTGGTATTAGCAAGATCGGTAATGGCCTCAATGGTTTCAGTGCGGCTGCTTCGGTAATCAAGAATATAAGTATTTCGTTGCTCCTCACTCATTTTTAAGGCATCGAATGAAGATAAATCACTGTCTTTATGACGGGTTCCCAGAAAGGTTTTTACAACCAACATCAGCTTTTTCTCTTTTAAAAGAATTTCAGGAATATTATAGGTTACTTTTCCCATTTGGCTATTGGCAGATGCGTTGCGATCATCCTGGTGATAACTTAATCCTGCGGTAGGCGGGCCCTGAAAATTGGTTTGGTTGTAAACAAGCTCCGACATATTATTATACGAACGCAGTCTTGTTTTCATTTCATTATTTTCATCCAATTCCCAGAGTTCTGTGCTTACCTGGCCAAATATTCTTCTGCAATCGCCATTATCAATTCGGTTGCGGGTAGCTTCAGAAACAGCGATATAATTCAGTACTATATCAAACAATACCTTTTTGCCAGTTGCGGTAGAGATGTTTGTGCCAACAGTTTCAAACTGCCATTCAGTATCGGGTTGCCCCTGGTCTGTCCATTGAATAAGTTTTGCATTATTGTTAACGCTGCCACCTTCTACTGCAGCAAGAAGCCCCGAGTTTTTATTTTTAAGTTTAAAACCTGTGGCTATTTTTTCAAGTTTCCAATACAAGTCTTCATTATTGATAGGTGTTACATTCATAGGTCTGTGTACCATTTCATTTTTCTGGCAAATAAATCCGTATTGCTCCTTACTCCGGTTGAGTACACCCAGGAACTTATTCGTCTCAAGGTTTTGAAACTTAAAATAGCCCCCTTCCACTGCAATCGCTTTCCATTTCATACGGGCATCCTCATTACGGGTATATAGAACTATCTGTGCATTCACTTCTTGTCCTCCGGCCGGTGGATTTTCTGGTCTGGCATATTTACCACTTTTTACATTTTTAATCCTGACGATTTCACCATCTTTAAGTTGAGCTTGTGCTATAATTGTTATTGCCACAAGGAATGTGCTCACCAGCAAGGAGGTAATTTTTTGTTTCATAGTTAAAAGTTTTTAGTCAAAAGGTTGATGATATAAAAGTAGAAATTGCTGCAAATAAAAGCAATTACACATTTGTGTAATCCTGTTTTAAGGAAAAGTAAATCAATACTTTAACAGACAATCAGTTGCTATTGCGGCAGACTTTTCAGGTAAACTTCTGCAGCTGCGATAATGGCTCCAAAGCTGATATGTACATTATTGTTAAACAGGATAATTGTTTTACTTATATCCGGGTAACGGATAATAATCGTCCTGTACCCGGGGTTGTCTCCT
This sequence comes from Chitinophagaceae bacterium, assembly GCA_016786885.1. GTDB lineage: Bacteria > Bacteroidota > Bacteroidia > Chitinophagales > Chitinophagaceae > JJ008. The sequence continues at coordinate 50,187 of JAEUVO010000034.1, forward strand.
GTGTGATAAACAATTTTACCTGCTGTTGAATCTGAACGCAACATCCAGCCAAAGCCATAATTTGTATAACTGCCATCATTCAGCTTCACAGGAGTAAATGCTTCTTGGAGTGTTGTTTGTTTTATCAGTCTGTCAGTGTACAAAGCCTGGTCCCATTTCAGCAAATCGCCGGTTGTAGAGCTGATACGACCGGGGCCTTTCCGGTTTCCCAGCCAGATGGTATAATCAGAAGAGGGAAATGAATCTGCACGGATATATTGTTCTTTTTCTTTTACATAGATATGCCCTATTGCAAAGTTTTTCACCACCGCTTTTTCCTGTAAGGTCCTGATAGCAGTGTTTTTCATTTTCAACGGATGAAAGATCCACTTTCTGCATAGTGTAATAAAATCTTTCCCGGTCACCCTTTCTGCAATACTGGCCAGTAATAAATAGCCGGTATTGCTGTATTCATATTTATTCCCCGGATCAAAATTTACAAGAGGAGTATATTTGTTCAGGTATTCAATACAATCTTTGTTACCAGCAACTTTTGTTTTATCCCAGTACTTATCCATAATGGCCTGGTAATCGGGAAGACCGCTGGTATGTGTTAACAAATGACGGATGGTGATCCCTTTGTAAGGGATGGTTATATATTTTTCCAGCAGGTCATCATATTTCAATTTACCTTTTTCTTTCAGCATCATGATGATCATGGCAGTGAATTGCTTGGACACCGAGGCCATTTCAAAAATGTCTGATTCCTGTAATATGACTTTACCGGCAAACTCCCGATAACCAACTGCCTTGTTATACACCGGAATTCCTTTATCTGCCACCAGCAAAACCCCGCTGAAACCGTTCGATGCATGTTTTTGCAGCAGACTGTCAAAAAAAATAGTGACTGGCTGCTGTGCTGTACTCTTCAGAGATATGCAAAACAGGAAGAAGAAAGATAACCTGCTAATGAAATTAATTACCATTTTGAATAAAACCTGGTCCATATAATGCTTTACCAGTTCTGACTCCTGTATGCTTTTCATTTTCCACCACCATTATTCCATTTACAATGACAAAGTGAAAACCTTTGGAATAAGCATGAGGTTTTTCAAACGTAGAAATGTCCTTCACTTCTTTTTCATCAAAAATAACAATGTCTGCAGCCATCCCTTCTTTGATAAGGCCGCGGTCTTTCAACTGAAACTTTTGTGCAGGCAGGGAAGTCATTCTTCTTATTGCTTCTTCCAATGAAATAACTTTTTCATCCCGTACATATTTCCCCAGCACTCTTGCATTGGTACCGTAGCCACGGGGGTGCGGCATACCCACACCCAGTTTCCTGATGCTGGCATCGCTGGCAAACATGTTGAAAGGATATTTCATAATGAACTTTACATCTCCTTCACCCATTCCATGAAATACAGCACTGGCACCACCATTCATCATAATATCCATCACCGTTTCTGCTTCATAGGTTGCCTTGTGTTTTTTTCCTTTTACCAGGTTAATTTGTTCAATACTTTTTCCATTGTATGAGCTGTCTGCCGGGTAATTGGCTACCACCGCATAACTAAGATGTTTCAATTTTCTTTTTTTCAGCCTTGCCAGGATATGATCAGTTACCTGCTTTCTTATTTCAGGCCGTTGCAGCCTTGCTTTTATAGAATCCTGTCCGTCTGCCAACACCTCATCGGGTAACAAAGTGCTGATAGATGTACTGCTGGCTGTATAAGGGTATTGATCGATCGTTACTTCAATACCTTCTCTTCTGGCGGCTTCAATCATTGGTACAGTTGTTTTACTTCTGCCCCAGTTATGCTGGCCACTGAGTTTGAAATGTGAAATCTCCACCGGGATTTTTGCCTCTCTTCCGATCGTCAGCGCTTCTTCAATAGCCTGTGCTACACTATCACCCTCATCCCGCATATGCGTGGCGTATACACCATTATATTTAGCTGCAATTTTTGCCAGCGAAATAATCTCCGGTGTTTTGGTATAGGTACCGGGGATATAAATAAGACCCGTTGATAAACCAACAGCGCCATCCTTCATAGCTTTTTCGGTAAGTTCTTCCATCCGTTTCATCTCATCGGGAGTAGCATCCCGGTTGGCCCGTCCCATCACTGCTTTGCGAATATCGTTATGACCAATAAGAGTGGCAATGTTAATAGAAAGTTTCAGCGAATCAACCCAGCGCAAATATTTTCCTATATCCACATTAGATGAACCACAGTTTCCGGTGATGCAGGTGGTAACACCATCATAGATAAAACTCTTTGCTTCCGGATCTTTGGTTTCATCGTCTTCCAGGTGTGTGTGCACATCAATAAAGCCCGGAGCCACAATAAGCCCTTTCGCATCAATGGTTTTTTGGGCTGAAAGGTTCAAGTCTCTTCCAATTTTAATAATCCTGCCGTTTTTCACCGCAATATTTCCGTAATACCAGCTGTTGCCGGTACCATCAATGATCTTTCCATTAGTGATGAGAATATCACAATCTTGCCCGAAAAGAACAGCCGGCATAAGCAGGAGACAAATTATCCATTTCATTCCTGAAAGTTACAGAAAGCTGAGGAGCTATAAAGAAGAAACAAGGCCGGGAGTTATTTTTTCAGGTACCTGTATAAAAAAGCACAAAGAAAACCAACTGCAACATAAATGATAAACCGCAGCAGGCGGCTCTTCCAGTTGGTATTATCTCCGAACATATAGGTGAGTATGAACCGGTAATTTACTAATACAAACTATTTATTTTCCAATTCTTCAATCGTTTTCTTCGCCGCTGCCAGCCTTATTGCTTTATTCTTCTCCACCAATTTATGCGTAGCCCATTTTTCTAATTTATGATGCAGAGGGACTAATAGTGCTGCAACACAAACCAATGCCAGCAACATCAGCGCCGGTGAGTGATGAGTGATGCGTTCTAAAAAAGGGTGCATCAATAAATTTAAAAATTCAAACACCAGTAATAACGCCACCACACCAAGAAACTGGATCAATTTAGTGTTGGTAATATGGCGGCGGCTGAGTACTAAAAACAGAATGATGAAGCTTAAGATGCCCAGTGCTAATAAAGCATATTGAATGTTTTGTTTTCGTTGCTGTGCTTCTTTTATTTTTTCCGCCGCAGCTTCCTGCTGCCGTAAATCTTCTTCAAAGGTCATTAACAATATTTGCTGGTTGGTTTTGTTGCTGGTTAACGAATCGTTGGCTGTTTTTATAAGCTTTGCATATTTTAATGTGCTGTCGCACTTTGTTTTTTCATACATATCAGAAAGCAGTTTTGCTGGTTTACTGCTCAGGTAAAAGAAGGGTGTATTGTTTACCGTTTCAATCGCTTTTCTTGCATAAAATGCACAGGAATCTGTTTGATTATTCCGTTGAAAATGCTCTGCCAGGGCTGTGCATGTCAGATTGCGGTATCTTATATTATTGGCACCTTCACTTCGGTTGAGAGCCATATTAAAATAGCCCATAGCCAGCGGGGTATTACCCAGTTTACTATGTACGCCACCGAGGTTTATAAATACATAAGGATTATTGGAAACTATTTTTAGCCGGGTAAAAATTTCATAAGCCCTTTGTGAATACATCAGCGATGAATCCAGGCTGTTGGTAGCAAGATATA
>JAEUVO010000039.1 GCA_016786885.1 Chitinophagaceae bacterium
TTTTCCCTTTTTAATGCTTTGGAACGGTACTGAATGTAAGCTAAAATACTTCCGCCAATCAGTAATGCGTAGAGGCAGTAAGCCCACCATGTTTTCCACCAGGGGGGAGATATTATAATGGACAGTTTTTTTTCTGTTACGGTACCTTCACTATTCACAGCTCGTATATGTAGGGTATAGCTGCCGGGGGGCAGATTAAAAAATGAAGCCTTATGGTCGGTACCTAAATTATTCCATTCCTTATCAAAGGTTTCCAGTTTATATTGATATTTAGTAGCGTCGGAAGAATTATAATTGACTGCAACAAAATCGACAGAAAATGTATTTTGATTGTAAGAAAGGTTTATTTTTTCTGTTTTCCAGATAGGAGCGGAAAGAATTCCATCATCTCCACCGGGAAATATTTCTTTACTGCCAATAATGAGTTGTGCAAAATTCAGCACTGGTGCCGGGTTACTTACATTAATTTCTTCCGGCTTAAACATATAGTAGCCCTTCAAGCCACCAATAAATATTCTGCCATCGGCTGCTTTGAAATTATTGAGCCAGTTCCAGTCTAGGGAAAAAATACCATAGTCGGCATTAAATAACTGAACATACTCCCGGTTGGCACTTATTTTTATAATGCTGTTAGCTGTAGTTATCCAAAGGTTTTGCTGATTGTCTTCAAGGATATTTAATATTGTTTCAATCCCCATTGAAAAGACGGGTGGATTAAACTGTACAAACTTGTCCTTTGCTTCGTCGTATTGAAATAATCCTATATCAGTACCGGCCCATACAATGCCTTTTGCATCGGTTAATACTGCTCTTACACTGTAGCCTTTTAAATAGTGTCTGAAAGAATTGCTGCTGCTGATAAACCTGTCTAACCCGCCAAAATTGGCAAACCACAGGTTATCTTTTTTATCTTTTGTTATGCTATATACGGTGTTTCCAACAATTCCCTTTTCGTTTTCTTTATTAAAACGATAAACTGTAAAACTATTCGTGGAGCGGTCAACTTTTGCCAAACCATTTTCGCCACCCAGCCACAAGTAACGTTCATTCTCAATAAAAACAGCATGAATGGAATCCATTCTGGTGTCAGCAGCATTTGCCGGTTTTATGGGTGTGAACTTTTCTGTAACGGGGTCAAATAAATCGAGCCCTCCGGAATGTGTGCCGATGTATAACCTACCGTTTTCATCGGCTGTAATAGCTACAGCTGAATTATTATTGAGACTGTTACTATTTTTCGGATTATATACCCAAACTTTAAATGTATTTGCAGCAAGGTCTTTACGCACCAGGCCGGAGTCGGTACCAAACCATAGTATATTGCCATTAGGCTCGAGATAAAAGGAATTAACAGACTTATTATTGGGGAAAAACGGAATTGTTTTGCGGCCATCCGAAACAATATAAATATTGCCGCCGATTCCTGTAATCCATGTAGAGCTGTCTGCTGCAATGATGCAGCGTATAGCGCCTGCTTCTTTAAAACCAGAAAGGGTGTCTTTTGCCAATGCAGGAGTATATTTTTGATTACTTACTAACCCGAAATGCTGCAACTGTTTCGTTGCAGGGTCATACGAGTTAATGCCGTTTTCAAAAGAACCTATCCATAGCTTACCGTTACGATCTTCCTGTATAAAACTGATGGCATCAGTTGTATCGGTTGTACTGATGGGTGGCCTGCTTAGTTTACCGGGCTCCAAAGGATTATACAGGTGTCTTGTAAACTTCCCGGTTTTCCTGTCGAGTGTATGCAAACCATTTCCTTTGGTGCCCACCCAAAAATTGCCATGGTGGTCTTCAAAAATTGAAAAAACAAAAGGATGAATCAGGCTCTCTGCATTTTTCGGATCGGCTTTATAAAAAGTTTGTTTACCGGTGGATGGGTCAAGCCGGAAGAGCCCGTCAAATTCACCTGCTTTATTTGATAAAAAATCGCCGGTAGCATACCAGATAATACCTGCTTTGTCTTCATACAAGGCAATAACAGCAGGACTGATGCTAACCGCTTTATCGTTTATCTTTTTTTGATAGTGAGTAAACTGGCCCGTTTTGGTGTCTAACGACTCCAATCCTCTGTTTGTACCTACCCAGAGTTTGCCAGTATGGTCAAATACCAAATTAAAAAGCGAATCTGAAATAATACTGTTGGGGTCTGCTTTATTGTTTTTGTAGTGTGTAAATGTATTGGTAACCGGATTAAATTTATCAAGTCCGCTGCCAAAGTGTGCTATCCAGATATTGCCTGCCGGGTCTGCCACCATTGAAACCATAAAATTGCTGGCAGGCGAGTTTGGGTTTTCCGGCTCATGCCTTAATGTTTTAAATGTTTTACCATCATATTTTATTAACCCTTTGGTAAAACTGGTGAACCAGGTATAGCCCTGCTGGTCTTGCACAAACCCGTAGGCAGGGCCAAAGTGGTGCGTTTTTTCATCCACCAGTAAATTGAACTGAGATTGTTGTGCCACTACGTATTGGTAGTTAACAGCAACTATGAAAAACAACAATAATTTTTTCTTCATATTCAAATTTCTTTTGCCGGCAAATGAATGATAAATGTTGAACCAATTCTTTCTTCAGTTTTTACAGTCAACTCTCCACCATGAGCTTTTACTATATCGTAGCTTAAAGATAAGCCCAAACCCGTTCCTTGCCCGGTGGGTTTGGTTGTAAAGAAGGGTTGAAAGATTTTATCGAGAATTTTTTGAGGAATACCGTTGCCGTTGTCCTTTACCTTGACCTCGACCTTATCCTTCATCTTCTTTGTACTTACTTCAACAGTTGGTTCATATCCAGCTATGCCTTGCTTGACTTTTTCATCCACCACATAAAATGCATTGGTGATTAAATTCAATATCACTCTTCCAATATCCTGCGGAATAATATGGATGTTACCGATTGTTTCATCAAAATCTGTTTTCATGGTAGCATTAAATGACTTGTCTTTTGCACGAAGGCCATGATAGGCCAATCGTAAATACTCATCAGCCAATGCATTGATATCAGTAGGTTCTTTTTGATTACTGCTGCTGCGGCTGTGCTGCAACATCCCTTTTACAATACCATCTGCCCTTTTACCATGATGATTAATTTTTTCCAGGTTCTGAATCACATCATTCATTATTTCTTTTGCTTCTTCTGCATCGCCTTTCTCTATGGCTTCTTTCATTTCATCCAGCAATTCTTTACTTACTTCACTAAAGTTGTTTACAAAGTTTAACGGATTTTGTATTTCATGGGCAATACCGGCGGTGAGTTCTCCCAACGAAGCCATTTTTTCAGATTGGATAAGCTGGGCTTGTGTTGACCTTAACTGCGAAAGCGCAGATTGAATTTCTTCCTTCTGCCGTTTCAACAGGATGTTTGCCTTCTTCTGCTGACGGTTATTCCGGAAAAGAATAAATGCAACGATCAAAAAGATTCCCAGCCCGGCTAACAGCCCGTATTGTTTTAACCTATTTTGATAGGCAGTCCTAGTAATTTCAACTTCCTTTTGCCTGGCTTCTTCTTTTGCAATCAGGGTTTGTATGGTTTGAATATTACCGGCCCCAAATAAACTATCCTTTGCTGCTGAAGCTATTTTATAATACCGGAGAGCTTCCTTCGGGTTAATCGAATCATATAATTCAGATAGCATTGTGCTGGAAAACAAAATTCCTTTTTTATAAGAGGCCATCTGTCCATACATTACCCCCTTTTTTGCATAAGCGATTGCGGAGTCTGGTTTATTCACCTGTCTGAACATACGGGCAGCATCGGCATAAATAAAAGAAGCCGTGCGAAAGTCATTTAATTTTAAACCGGTTTCAATTCCTTTATTATAATAGGCTAATGCAAGCTGCTGGTCTCCTTTTTTTGCATAAATATTTCCAAACACCCTGTTCACCTCGGGATATAAATCTTCTATAAGATCTTTCCATTCGTCTGCTTTCTGAATAAAAAACAGGGCCGAATCGAGCTGGCTCATGTATTCATACGTCATTCCTAAATTCATGTATTCGATGGCCATTCCTCTTTTGTATTGAACAGTTTCTTGTTTATTCAATGCCCGGTATAAATAATGAAGGCAGAGCGGATAATTTTTTATATCCATATACACCAGACCGATCCGGCGCAGACTAAATGCTGCTTCAATAACATAGTTATTTGGTTCGGCAATTTGCAATGCCTGTAACTGTAGTTCCAGTGCTTTGGGCAAATCGCCTTTTTCCCTCAAACCAAGACCTATGGTTGTAAGGGCATATACTTCTCCCCTTTTAAAGCGAATCTGCTTTGCCAGCGTTAATGCTTTTTCGCAATAATATATACAAGAATCCGGGTTGGTATTTCTGTATTGAAGACCCAGGTCAATTGTTGTTAATACACGGCTTGTATCTTCCTTTGCAATGGCCAGCAGGTTATGTAAACTATCCGTCAGTTTGTTTTGCGCAAAGCCTTGCCTACATAGAATAGCTAAAAGGAAAATAATTAGTAGTTGCTTTCTCATATTCCAATTAAACAGGTAATTCAATGATGAACTCACTTCCTTCTCCTTCCTTCGTCTGCACCTTCAACTCGCCTCCATGCGCCTTTACAATATCATAACTCAAACTCAAGCCCAAACCAGTTCCCTGGCCTGTTGGTTTGGTGGTAAAGAAGGGTTGAAATATTTTATCTAATATTTTTTGTGGAATCCCGTTGCCGTTGTCTTTAACACTTATCAAAACTTCGGCCCCCCTGCCCCCCGAAGGGGGGATTTTGGAAGTCTTCACAGTAACAGTGGGTTCATAACCGGCAATATTTTGCTTACTCTTTTCATTCACTACATAAAATGCATTGGTGATTAAATTCAAAATCACTCTTCCAATATCCTGCGGAATGATGTTGATGTTGCCAATACTTTCATCAAACTCCGTTTTCATGGTAGCGTTGAAGGTTTTGTCTTTAGCTCTTAAACCATGATAAGCTAACCGTAAATATTCGTCGGCCAAAGCATTGATGTCAGTAGGCTCTTTTTGATTGCTGCTGCTGCGGCTGTGTTGCAACATTCCTTTTACAATGCCATCTGCTCTTTTACCATGGTGATTTATCTTTTCTAAGTTCTGAATTACATCATTCATGATTTCTTTGGCTTCTTCCGCATCTCCCTTTTCTATCGCTTCCTTCATTTCATCCAGCAATTCTTTGCTTACTTCGCTAAAGTTGTTTACAAAATTCAACGGGTTTTGAATTTCATGTGCAATACCGGCAGTGAGTTCACCAAGGCTTGCCATTTTCTCAGATTGTATCAGCTGCTTTTGTGTGATCTGCAATTCAGTCAATGCTTCTTCTGTTTTTTTCTTTTCCTCTTTAAGTTTTATCAAATCCTGCTCTGCCTGTCGTGCCAGTTTTTCCGCCTGCTGCAAATCTTTGTAGCGTTTATAAGTAAGGCTAAGCACGGAAGTGAATCTTCGGAATATCTTTAACGCATCTTCCTCTAATTCTTTATCTGTCCAGGCAAACACACCACCTTCTGTAAAGAAAAAATAATGACCATATTGTTTTTCATCTTCTGCAAAATCCGGAAATGCCACCTGCGGATTCATTACCTGGTAATACGCTTTTATATCAGCACCTTGTAAAACAGGGTGAAATTCCGTTTGTTTTTTCCAATGATCATAAACTCCGTCCAATACCGGGTGACCAGACAGTTTTAATTTTGCAATTACCTTTTTTGTTTCTCCATCCTCGGTAGCAGTAGTAACAGTAAGGTCGGCAATACGGGATTCCTTATCAATTAATGTTACGCCACACCGGCGGGGCGTAATATGGAGGGATTGTAGCTCTCCAAAAAAAGAATCAACGGTTATCGCCAGATCCCCGGAGCTGTGCATGGCCATTGCTTTACTTCTCACTCTCTCCAGCGAGGCTTCAATCTTTGCTTCTCTTGCCTGTGCTTCGGCTTTTTGTAAGTCGAGAAAACGGGTATAAGTTTGTTGAAATACTTTTCCAAACCGCATCAAAATAGCATTTTCGTCTCCAGTAAAAGCTGTCTGTGTATAATTCTCAATATAAAGCCCCACATTTTCCAGCAAAACGGTAGAAATAATTAATCCCGGTCGGCTGAAGATGGCGTTGACTGCCTCGTCCGGTAATGGCGGAATCCATTTGAAGAGGTCCTTATAAAACCTGTTTTTTACTTTAGAATCCAGGGAATTGGAAAAAAAATTTTCTCCTTTGGCTTTTGCTTCCAGAAAACTGTTCCAATGTGGTGAATCAAAATAGGGGATGGTAATCTCTGAGGGTTGCACCTGCTTGGATGCAAACCAAATATGCATATCATTCCGTTCCTTATAATCGAGGATAAATCCCGCATGCTCAACAGGCAGTCTCAATGTCACCAACTGCTCATAAACTAACTCTATTACCTCCCTCAACTCTTCGCTTTGATGCATAGCCATTGTTCTTGCCCTTACTCTTTCTAATGCTAATTCTATTTCTGCTTCTCTTGCCTGTGCTTCGGCTTTTTGCAAATCGAGGAAGCGGGTATAGGACTGATCGAAAACATTTGCAAAGCGAATAAGTATTTCAGTTTCTTTTTCCGTTGGTAAATTTCCCGAATGACTGTGTACGTAAATGCCTGATTGTTTTGCAAGAGCAATTGCCTGTGCATAGCTTTCGCTTTCTAATAATAATTTCTTTCTATCAGCAGGCAGGAATTTATTATTGGTATTTTCTAAAGCCCATTTCCAATATTTGTTTTTTTCTTCGAAATCATAAATTTTGGCAGAATAACTAACGCCACTTTCTTTGGCATTCCAAAGACCATTAATGATAGGATCATCATGATAAGGTACTAACAAACTTATCGTATTTGTAAAGTCCTCACTTGCTGCCCAAAAGTTTAATTCTTTTTGTCCTTTATTGAAGATTGTCAGCGCAATGGTGATTTTTCCACCCAATCCTATTTCAAGTTCATTCAACTTTTCAAAAACGACTTTTACGATCTCATGTAACTCATCGCTTTTATGCATAGCCAATGAACGGCTCCGCACTTTCTCCAATGCTGCTTCTATTCTTGCTTCTCTTGCTTGCGCTTCGGCTTTTTGCAGATCAAGGAAACGGGTATAAGCCAGGTTGAAGACACTTGCAAATCTTTCCATGATAGATTTCTGCTCTTCACTTAAAGTAGCGGTAGAGATTAATATCATGTAACCTTCCTTGAGATACCGGATAGAAAACACGGTGGGAACCGGCATAGCATCTTTTGAGGCTTTTATCTCCGGGGTATCCTGATCAGGGGGGAAAAGAAAATCAAGGTGCTTTCCTACCTCCCCTCCATTAAGTACTTGTTCAAGAAATGGAATATTGTTCCTACGAAATTCTATTCGTTCATCTAATACCGTGTCCCCGGACAATTTGATTGCAAAGTCATTCATAATTCCACTTTCCGTCACAGCCAACCAGCATTTTTGGATATTGTTTACTTCGTCAGGAAAATTAAAACCGCCAGAAACGACACTGTCAAATCCCAGCGATATTAATTGTTGGTAGAGAGTAGTTGCCACTTTTACCAATTCCTTACTGTTGTGCATAGCCATTGATGCTGCTCTCACCCGTTCCAATGCCACTTCTATCTCTGCTTCTCTTGCCTGTGCTTCGGCTTTTTGCAGATCGAGAAAGCGGGTATAAGATTGTTTGAACGTATTTCCGAAGCGCAGCAGCAAGGTTTCGTCTTCAACAGCCTCAGTGGTAATAACGCCAAGAATTCCATCTGAAAAATTGATGCCATGAAAAAACATTTGACGTGGCAATTCCCTGCCTGCTGCCTGTTTCATTTTGTCTACCGGAATAACATTGAGTGACGCAATACTGTTGTGATGGTTGATGATGTCCATGCCCTGTAGCGACTCATTATGAAATTCCTCCATGTTTTTCCAGGCTTCATACAGTTTTTTATACACCGGCACTTTGTCCAGTGGCATGACAAACGATTGCCCCATCATTTTCCCGTCTGGTCTTGTCATCCATAACTCAGCGTCGGAAGATTGTTTTGAGTGAACGCGGATAATGCCACAGTTCCAGAGCTGTAGTCCAAGGGTTCTCAATTGTTCAAATATTACTGTGACAATTTCCAGAAGCTCCTCACTTTTGTGCATGGCTAAAGATCTGGAACGAACTCTTTCCAATGCCGCTTCTATCTTTGCTTCCCTGGCCTGAGCTTCAGCTTTTTGAAGATCGAGAAAGCGGGTGTAGGTCTGTTCGAAAGCTTTTGCAAAGCGTTTTAAAATATCATTTTCACCCTCTGTGAATTTTCTTCCATGATGGTTAATGATAAAAATGCTGGTATGTTTTGAGACAGCAACAGACCGTGTATATCCCCCCGAACCTGACAGGGTTTCTTTTTTTTGTTCACTACTAATATCTGACCATGGCTTATGTTCAAATAATTTTGTGAAGTATTTCTTTTTTTCGTTTTGAGAAAATTCTTCTGTAAAAAATCCCGGTCCCTTTTTAATATCTTTTATCAGGTCTGTACAAAAAGGCATATTAAAATGTGGTACCTGCACTTCTTCTGATGTATTTGCTGTACCACCTGAACCCCAGCACCGCAACTCTGGTCCAACATCATCATTAATGACCACAAATGATCCTCCGTCAATCGAAAGGTTCAGATTGAGGAGTTCGTTATGAACGGTGTGAATCACCTCTTGCAATTCGGAAGTTTGGTGCATAGCCATTGTACGGCTTCTTACTCTTTCCAAAGCAGCTTCGATCTTTGCTTCTCTTGCCTGTGCTTCGGCTTTTTGTAAATCGAGGAAACGGATATAAGCCTGGTTGAAAGCAATCGCAAAACGGCTGATGATGTCCTGCTGTTCTTCCGGCAAGGGTTCAAAACTGCCTGTTACGAGTGAACCAAATTGATCAGACGAGCCGGAGAGATGTACCTTCTTTGCGGAGGCCATAAACTTTTTTACTGGCTCAGGTAATCTTGCCAGTTCTGTTTTACTGAAACCAAAGCGGTCCCAGTCTCTTTTTTCCTTTCCTTCAAACAGGTATGTCCACTTTTTCTTCCGCCTCTTACAGTTATCGAGATACATCAGGTGAGACGGATGCTGATTCATTTGAACGAAAAAACCATTCTCTGCCAACAGGCCTTCTTGCCCGGCCATCCACCAGGTGATACCTTTATTTTCAGGGTTGACGATCATGATAAAACACCGGTCGAGTTTGGCATCCAGTTTTGTAAGTTCCCCATACAGTTTGTAAATAATTCCGCTTAACGCTGATGAATCCTGCATGGCCATAGAAGCGGCTCTCACTCTTTCCAATGCTGCTTCTATTTGTGCTTCTCTTGCCTGTGCTTCAGCCTGCGCCACATCCATGTATCTACGATGAGCAAAAACAAAAACATTTCTGAAACGTTTTAATAGTTCCTGTTTTTCTTCATTGATGGCATTAAAGGTGGAAATGCCGATGGAACCGGTGCCGATGGAATAGAAATAGTAGTAGAGTGCTGTACTGTTTTTTATTCTTTTATCCTCCTTCTCTCCCCGGCTTTTCCGGAAAGCCTTCCAACTTGCTAAATCCCTGCCTTTAAAAACAGTTTCGGAAAAAGCATCATCGGCACTGCGTATCTGTTTGATCTGTTTTTTAATTACCGGGTGTATATTATAATATAATGGAGTGATACTTTTCCCGATCTCATCTGAGTAATCATAGTTGACAAAAGTCTTCTTATCGTCATCATGAATATTGATCATGGAATTTCTAAGCTCCGTAAAACCCAATTGCTTAAGCTCTTTAAAAAGCACTTCGCAGATATTGGTCAGTTCTTCCGGCTTGTGCATACCCAAAGCCTGTGCCCTTACTTTTTCCAGCGATGCTTCTATTTGTGCCTCCTTTGCCTGTGCTTCGGCTTTTTCAATATCTAAGTAGCGGCGATAAGCCAGCTCAAACACTTTCAGAAAACGGCTGAACAACCCTTGCTCATCCTTTGTCAGTGGCGTATAGGTAGAGACCCCCAATGCCACCGGCCCCAGTGAATACCAATAATAAGTAAGAGACGTTGCTGTGTTCAGATATGTATCAATGAAAACGTTGGTGCCTTTTTGATAATTGAGCCATTCTTTTACTTTCTCCCTCCCTTTGATGTATGTAATAGACACTTCACCTTTTCCTTTCAGCATTTTGGCGGCAAAAGCCCTGGCGACTTTATGATCGGTGTAAGTGGTCTCTGTTATAAATGTCTTATCATGCCTTGCATAATATTCATAATTCATATAAGTACCCTTGGGCACATTGAAAATGGCTGTCTGTACATTCCGGATATCCCTTATTCCCAATTTGGCAAGCTGAAGTGAAATAGTTTTGCAGATCTTCAGCATATCCACCCGGTCTTTCATGCTCATTGCAATGGAGCGTACTTTTTCAAGAGCCGTCTCAATTTCCAGTTCCCGGTTTTTTTCCACCAGTTCAACGGTGCGGCGTTTTACAGCTTCACGCAGTTGCAGGTTTTCTGTTTTTATTTTTTCCGTTGCAATTTGGTCTCCTTCTTCTGTTCTGGTATCCGGAAATGAAGCATGCTGCAGAACAACTTTCCACGAACCATTTTTTTGCTCCATCATAGAAGTAAGCCTGACATGCCCGTAAAACATCCATTTCTTTTGAGCCAACACATATAAATCAAATTGTTCATAAATAAGAACTGCATTTCCAATAACCTTTACTGCAATCTTTCTTTTCCGCATTTCAGCTTTACCACTCATTTGGTGTGCTGTAGCTTTATAAAATTTTTCAGCTGCCTTTTTATTGGTAAACACTTCTCCATTGGCAGTGCCAAAAACGGTGATCGCATGATCAAAATAAGAAGTAAAGGTTTTGATATCACCTTTGAGGTAGGCATCCCAATAGGTATGATAGATTCTTAGTATTTCTGCTTCCAGTTTTTTGCTCAGTTTCATATTTAGCTGTTAGCCGGTAATTCAATAATGAATGTTGTACCCTCTCCTTCTTTTGTTTCCACTTTTAATTCGCCTCCATGAGCTTTTACAATATCATAACTTAACGATAAACCCAAACCCGTTCCCTGCCCGGTTGGTTTGGTAGTAAAGAAGGGTTGGAAAATTTTATCCAAAGCTTTTTGAGGAATACCTGTGCCATTATCTTTTACATGCACTTCTACCCTGTCATTATATTTCTTTGTGCTTACAGTAACTATCGGTTCGTAGCCTTCAACAGCAAGTTTTTTTCTTTCTGTAACAGCATAAAAAGCATTAGTGATAAGATTCAGAACAACACGGCCAATATCCTGTGGTATAATTTTTATCAGCCCGATGCTTTCATCGTAATCTGTTTTCATGGCAGCGTTAAAGGTTTTGTCTTTAGCTCTTAGCCCATGATAAGCGAGGCGGAGGTATTCATCAGCCAATGCATTAATATCAGTCAGTTCTTTTATGCCGCTGCTGCTCCGGCTGTGTTGCAGCATTCCTTTTACAATGTCACCGGCCCGTTTGCCATGATGGCTAATTTTTTCAAGGTTTTGCTTCAGGTCCTGTGCTATTTGTTTGGCATCTTCCAGGTTGCCCTTACCTATTTCTTCATTCATTTCATCAACCAGTTCTGAACTTACATCAGAAAAATTGTTGACGAAGTTTAAGGGGTTTTGTATTTCATGAGCGATGCCTGCAGTCAATTCACCCAACGAGGCCATTTTTTCCGATTGTATCAATTGTGCCTGTGCTGCTTTTAATTCTTCCAGTGATTTCTGTAAAGCAGAATTTGTTTCTTCAATAGCTTTTCGTTTTTGTTCAAGCTCTTCAATGGTTTCTTCCAATAAAATAGCTGTTGTTCTTTTTACTTTTTCCGTTCTGTCGAGTTTGAATGCTGTTATCTCTAATTCTTTATCAGCATCCTTTAATGATTTTGTAATTGCATTTTTCTGTTCAGCAGTTAAGTTTTCATCCTGCTGAATAAAACTGAGTATGCTTTGTAAATGCTGGTTCATTTTATTTTTCTTTTAATGCCACTACGCAGGTAGTACAATTATGCATTTCAAGATTGCCGCCGGTTGCTCTTGCCAGCTCTGCATTGGAAAACATGCCGGCCATCGGGGCATTCCATACATTTTTTATTCCCTCAATTTCCTGTTTCATCAGCGGGCCTAATGCCAGTATTCTTCCTGCACAACTAAAAACAACCACAGCATCTGCTTCCGCCATTTCTTCAGCTTTTAATTTTTCCATTCCTTTAATCACTTTTTCCATTACATCAAAATCAGGAGGAATGGAGAAGCGGACTTTAGAACCCTGTGGTACTGAACCGCTGCAATAAAAAGAATGATCACTCCAGTCTACCAGTAAACCGGGCCTCATTACCGGGTCACCGAACTCACGTTGCAATTGCAATGGAAAATTTACAGCTATCTCCATCGCTACAAAATCTGCATTGTTCTCTTTAATGTTTTCAAGGCCGCCATATTTAATGGTTAAGTCCAGTACAGGAATATTATCAACTGTATAAACATGGTTGCCCTCACTTTTCGTAACTGTTCGTTCAGTGCCTACAGCTTTCCAGCCGCATGTTGCTTTTCCCCTGATCATAATTTTATCTTCATCCACAGCCAATACTACCATACCCCGGTTGCTTTCCTTATTATTGGTAAAAACATATTGTTCTTTGAACGCATAATCATCACCAGCCATGCCGCCAAAAACATTCACCTGTTTACCCACTACATCTTCAAAACCAAAAAGCAATTGTTCAGCATCTGTTTCCATATGGCTGCCGGAGAGCAGGAATGCAGGATTTGCAAATAATTGTTTTGCGCTTTTAGCTATGCCTGCCGCAACTTCCCGGTAATTTTTTTCAGGGTATTCTGCAAACAAAACACGGAAATGTTCAGGATTCATATCCAACAGCAGAATAGCTGCTGAATGTTTGGAATGATTCTCATCAATGAACTCTCCGTTGGTAGTAGCCCCGAAAATGGCAATACCTTTTTCATCTAATAATTTACAGATAGCTTTCCTGTCCTGACTTACAGAAATAAATGCAATAGCAAGTGTTGGTTTAAAACCGTCACTCATGCTTTCTTGCAATGCTGATTGAATTTCTTCTGGTAATTTTCCTTTGATTGATTTTGCTCTCATTATTTTTTAAAATATTATTTTTCTTTTAATGCTACCCAGCTTACAGTAGTACCATGAAATTCAGTTTTGCCTTTTGCTACACGGCCAAATTCGCCAAGAGAGTATAACCCGATCATCGGGCTTTTCCAGGTATCAGCCAATCCTTCTACTTCTTTTGTAGCCATGGGTCCCAACGATCCTAACCGGCCAATACAGGAAAAAATAACGAGAGCATCTGCATCCGGCATTTCTTTTTCCTTTACTTCCTGTGAACTTTTGATCACCATATCAATCACATCAAAATCCGGAGGCATGGAAAACCGGAATAAAGAACCTTCCGGCACTTCTTCGGCGAGCATGACTGAATGATCGTCGGTATTGGCAAATAAGATGGGGAGCATATATGGGCTTCCTCCTTCCCGGTAAAGTTGCAAAGGGTAGATGATGCTTAGTTTTACAATGCCTTCTTTGTTTTTATCTTCTACAATATCATTTCCAAGAAATTTTTTAACCACATCAAATGCCGGTTGATTATCGATGGTATAGATCCAGGGACCAATGCAATGCGTAATTTTTTTCTCAGTTCCTGCAGGTTTCCACCCGGAGGCGGCCATTCCCTTTAAGGTTATTTTATCCTCATCAAGTATCAATGAAATAATGCCATTATCACTTGATTGAGTATTGGTAAAAATTTTTCCTTCCATATTTATCATTTCCCCTGCCTTGCCTCCAACAATAGTAACATCTGCACCCGCTTTTTCTACCAATCCGTTTACGATCAAAGCACCGGGAATTCTGTAATTAGCAGAAGAAATAATAAAGCCGGGATTAGCAAATGTTATCTTACCTGCTTCTCCAATTTGAGAACCGATTTCATAACCTGTACCTTCTTTATTATCTTTTAAAATAATTTTGAAATAAACGGGATTGATATCTAATAGCAGTACAGCAATACCTGTATTTTCAGCATCCTGTTCTGTAAATTCTGCAAACGTAGTTGCACCAAAAATGGCAATTCCTTCTTTGTCCAGTAAGGAACATATTGGCTCTATCTCATTCATCGCAGAAAGAAATACTATTGCCAACGTTGGCTTGAAACGCTGCCTGTCCGGCAGGCTGGCATCAGTCATGCTTCGCTCTAAAGCCATCCTTATTTCTTCCGTTGATTTACCTTTGATTGTCTTTGCTTTCATAAATAGCCAATTAACAGGGATTGATTTAAACTATTATTATAAGGGCAATTGAATAATAAACTCACTTCCCTCTCCTTCCATCGTCTCAACTTTCAACTCCCCACCATGTGTTTTTACAATATCATAACTCAATGACAAACCTAAACCAGTTCCTTGCCCTGTGGGTTTGGTAGTAAAAAAAGGTTGAAAAATTTTTTCCATTACTTTTTGAGGAATGCCCGTTCCATTATCTTTTACATGCACAGTAATCCTGTCATCAAATTTCCTTGTACTTACTGTAACAACCGGCTCATATTCTTCTGTATTCAACTTCTTTCTTTCTGAAACAGCGTAAAATGCGTTGGTAATTAAATTCAGAATCACTCTTCCAATATCTTGCGGAATCACATTAATCTTACCTATGCTTTCATCAAAATCAGTTTTCATGGTAGCATTGAAAGATTTATCTTTTGCTCTTAATCCGTGATAAGCCAACCGAAGGTATTCTTCTGCCAATGCATTGATATCAGTCAGTTCTTTTTGGCCACTGCTGCTGCGACTGTGCTGCAACATTCCTTTTACAATGCCATCGGCTCTTTTACCATGGTGCAATATTTTCTCCAGGTTTTGTTTTACATCATCTGCAATAGCTTTTACTTCATCCATCTCTCCTTTATCTATTTCTTGTTTCATTTCATCCAGTAATTCGTTGCTTACTTCTGAAAAATTATTGACGAAGTTTAACGGGTTCTGAATTTCATGGGCAATTCCTGCGGTGAGTTCACCTAATGAAGCCATTTTCTCGGATTGTATCAGTTGGGCCTGCGCTGACTTCAGTTCAGTGAGCGCCTCTTCCAGTTTTTGTTTCTGCGCTTCAATTTCTTCATTCAGTTGCGTCAGTTCCTTATTCCGCAAACCGATGGCATCAGCCTCTTTTCTGGCTTCCTCCGCTTTGTGGGATATTTCAAGGTTTTGTACTTTCTGAGTAATGGAATTTTTATGCAACTCCTTTTCGAGGTCGATATGAATTTCGAGTTGCTTTAGTGCTTCATTAGGGTTTCCTGCTCCTTTGTAGTATTCATATAACTGATAGCGGATTTTGCTCAATTGATCAAGCGCCTTTATATCTGCTGCAATTATCAATGCTGATGAAAGCCATTCAAAAACCTCTTTGTCTTGTTTTTTTTCAGCATCGCTTTTATGAAGCTCAGCCAGGAATAAAAGAATCTCCGTCTCCCCTCTTTTATCCCCGCTTGCTCTTCTTATATGCAGGCTTTCATTACAAAATTTTGTAGCCTGTTCTATATCACCTTTCTGTTTATTAATTTCTGCCAGGTGAAGCAGGGCATTGGCCTGGCTCCTCTTGTCATCAGTACTTTCGCTTATTGCAAGGCTTCTTGTACAATAATCTATTGCCTGGTGAAAATCCTGCAGTTTAAGATATGTAAAGCCAATGCTGTCCAAACTACCCGCCATTCCCCATTTATCGCCAATCTCCTGTCGTCTTATTAAGGCATCCTGGTAATATTCCAGAGCCTTGGGATAGTCCCCATTTTCAAAATAGATAGACCCTATCACATTAATGGGATAGGACTCGAAAAACCTGTTTTTCATCTCCTTGTGCATGGACATACTCCTATACAAGGAATCAAGTGCTTTTTCAAAATTTCCAAGATGCTTATAAGTAACACCAATCTGGTAATGATTGGTTGATTCATTTTCCATGAACCCGGTTTGCTTACTTAATTCAAGAGCTTTAAAAAGCAGCTTAAGAGAACTACCAAAATCACCCCAGTTACGCTTAATAATGGCCAGGTATTCATACACGACTGATTGCCCCTTTAAATCATTGAGTGACTGAAACAGGGATAATGATTCCTCTAACAGTATGAGCCCCTCATTATTTTTGGAAAGACGCACATAACAGAACCCCAGCGACAGGAGTCCGTGCGCCAATCCTTTATCGTACTGTATATTTCTTGCAAGTTCTACAGACTCTTTGCTCAATTCAAATGACTTTGGCGAATCATTTACCCTGACGTCCCAGGCCTGCTGGTTGAGGCTGTCAATTTTATCCTTCAGTATCTGTATATCCGCATCTTTACTCATCAGAGAATGTCTTTTTTTACTTATTGATACGGATACCTGCAAGTAAGGATAGGATTTTGCCATTTTCATCAAATTCCTAACCTTTAGCAACTGAAATTAATCATTTATTACCCACTAATAAAAAAATGACTATGAATGAACGTAATACTGAATTGCAAGCTATCCGGGATGCTGTTACCCTGTATACTGAAGGTGTACATACAGGCAATATAGACATGCTGAAAAAAGCTTTTCACCCCAGGGCAATGATGTATGGAGCAAGCTCCCAAAATGTTACAATGGTTGAAATTCAGGGTTTGTATGATTATATAGCCGCGAATGAACCTCCGACTAAAACCGGCGAAGCACATCAGTGTTTTATCTCTTCTATACAATATGCCGGCAATGCTGCATGGGTTGAAGTAATAGAAGAGTCATTGTACAATAATGACTATACTAATTATTTACAGTTATTGAAAATTGAAGGAAAATGGGTAATTGTATGTAAGGTATATAATGCAACCACTACAAAGAAATAAGATCAGCATTCCCCTTCTAAT
Organism: Chitinophagaceae bacterium; assembly: GCA_016786885.1. Lineage (GTDB taxonomy): Bacteria > Bacteroidota > Bacteroidia > Chitinophagales > Chitinophagaceae > JJ008. Next base: position 16,909 of record JAEUVO010000039.1, read on the forward strand.
ACCCTTACCGTTTCGTCGTAAAAATATTTGGCCCGTTCAAAAGTTGAAGCAATACATACCAGTCCGATCTTACCAAATTGTGATAAAGCTCCAATAAGGTGAAACATCACTCCTTCTTCCTTGGTAGCATCATAATGCAGGTTATTTAGCATGGCAATCTCCATCAGGTCGGAAGGAACCAGGCCTTTGAATCTGTCATCCTGTAAGTTGTCTGTAAAAAGATAACATTTTTCATTCCCATCAGCCAGTATGTATTTCCCTGTATCAGGGTTATAATCTCCGTTGGTCAGGAACTGAAGCATGATGTAAGGATGTGTGGTACCCCCTTTCCGGAGATTTATTTCTATTGCATAATGCTTCCATTCCTCATTCTCTTTAACTGATAAAAAATCGACCCCAAATCTGCCCATCACTCCTTTATTTTTCATCACTTCAGATATCTTTTTACCTAGTGTACCTACATCAATACTATACTCCTTGTTGGCAGGAAAAGTTCCTCCAAGGAATACCTGTCCATCGGGGCCACCCATCAATTGGTCATGGGTGGAAATGATATCAATCTTTCCCAGCGGATTGATACGGCATTGAACAGACGGTGATGCTTTCTGTGGTGCATCAATAAACTCTTCTACAATACCTCCCATACTGGTAAACTTATGCATGAATTGCTGGTAGGTGAGATCAGAAGCGACGATTTCAATCTCTGCGGGCAACAAGTCCCTGATCTGTGACTCTATATTTTCTCTCCCTGAAATTTTCTGGTAAGGAAACACCGCATTGCCTTCCCCGCTGAATCCATCATTCATTTTTATTACTGCTTTCATGAGCAAAGGATTGTTCTCGTATAAATCCGCCAACGCTTTTATTACTTGCTGCTCGTTTTGCAGGTTCTCATAGCCCGCAGGAATATCGACACCGCATTCTTTGAATATTTCCCGGCTGCCTGATTTGGTTCCCCAAAAAAGCAGGTCGGGATTGCATCCATATACCGGCAATCCCAGTGTAACAGCCAGCTTCCTTTCATGTTCTGTCACATTAAAACAAGCCAGGTGAGCCAGGTGGCCATCCGGGATTGCATTCATCATTCGTTTTATCAACCGGGGCCTTGCCAATATTTTTTCAGTTAAAGAAACCGGCGACGCATCATAACAACTGAAGAAATGCATACGTTGCCTTGCATGATCGCCGGTAATACCCGGCAGCAAATGAAGATAGTAGTCGATAATGATGGGGTCTATGGGTGTGCTCGTCACATATATTATATGTGTTTTGGGCATCCGTAATAACAAGAGCAGGCATAACAGCCTTTCTTCATAATGTACAATTCCGTCAATTTTGGCAAGGATGACAGGATCGAGTGTCAAACTGGGGATAACGACAACTGTTTTAGCAGCCATCTTATCATAAAAAACAGCCTTGTATTGAGGGGCAAAGTTTTGCTGGAGTTTACAAAACATCTCCTTTTCAGTCGGGGCTTGCTGACTGAACAGTTCTATCTGCTTATCCTTAGCCAATGGCAACAACCTTTTTTAGTTGGTGGCTAAGCTACCTTCAACAATTCTAAAAAGCCATGATGGAAAAGAACCATGTGACTGATTTATATCATGGATCAGGCTTCCTGACCTGTCCATAAGGCTCCCCCAATAGAGTTTTTTGAAGCTCCGCTTTCAGAAGCAAATACATTATACTCCTGCCGCCAGCGCAGCACCGCCATAAACGCAAACAAAATAGTACTGCTTATACCGGCATCTTTTTCCCTTAAAGAGAGTTTTTGGGTGAGTATTTTACTGGTAACCCGGCTACCACCTAAGGCTGCATCCAGCGAATAAAAGTCTCCTATAACCGGTAATTGTGTAATAGCTGCCACGGCCGCAGCATCGCCTAACTGCACTGATTTACCCTGGTTAAAAAGTTTATATCCCGGAAAAGCGATCAGCGATACTTTATAATGCAAGTTGTGCCTGTCAATGAATTGATTGAGCAATCCTGCTATATAATGTCCATAATCTGTATGGAGTAAGTGATAAGCAACTGCCGGCAGGTTACCCGCATTTTTTAATTGCTCCCGCCACGCATCAGTGTAAGCAATATTCTCGTTTTGAAGTATTTCATAAACCCACTGTCCTGCCTGCTCCTGAAATTCTACAAACGTAAGCACCACGCCATTTTCCAAATCATCTCCCATTAAACCAATAGCCCTGTAAACCATGAAACCAATTTTAGTTTAGATTTGCCAAAAGTAATTTATCCTCTGTTTTTCCGGCCTGACATTTATTTGCCAGTGCAAAAACAAAGGATGTCAAAAGTAAATCTACAAGATGATTGTTAATCTCAGCCAGCAACATTCCCTGATCAGCAATTGGGTAGGCGAATTAAGAGATATGAATGTGCAAACAGACCGGATGCGTTTTCGTCGTAATCTCGAACGGATAGGAGAAGTGGCTGCGTATGAAATAAGCAAAGTGCTGCCGTTTGTAGAAAAGGAAATTCAAACCCCATTGGGTATAGCAGTACATAAAGTACTTAAAGAATATCCCGTACTGGCAACCATTCTGAGAGCCGGGCTTCCCCTTCACCAGGGTTTACTGAATTATTTTGATCAATCAGATAATGCCTTTATATCTGCCTACCGTAAGCATCATAAGGATGGCAGCTTTGACATAAGTCTTGATTATGTTTCCTGCCCCGAGTTGGAAAACAGAGTGGTCATCATCTCTGATCCAATGCTTGCAACGGGTTCTTCCCTCGTAAAAACCATCCATTTTTTAAAAGATGAAGGACAACCCCGTGAAATTCATATTGTAGCGGCAATTGCCTGTACCGTTGGCATAGAATATGTAAAAAGAGAGGAGCCTTCAGTAACTATCTGGTGCGGAGATATTGATGATGAGCTCACTGCCAAAGGTTATATAGTTCCCGGATTGGGTGATGCCGGCGACCTGGCTTTTGGGCCAAAAATGCAGATGTAACTGACCGTTCAAAGACACAATTTTTTAGTTACCTGTTTTACTTTCAATGCTTTAGAATTGTAACGGATACGTATGATAAAAAGCTGGCAACTTTCTAAAAGCAGCATTAATTCTATTTCACAGGTCTGTAAAATGTTGTATTTTCCCGTTTCGTACCGGGCAGATTTAATGGCTGAATAAGGCAATCAAATTGAATAGCAAAACGTTTAGTTTTTAAAAACCTCGTTTTCTGTTAATCGCTGCCCGATAACTGAAAAAACTTATTTGCTGAGATGAAAAAAAATCTTTTTACCCTGTTGGTTTGTGTGGCTGTGGCCAGTGTGTCAAAAGCTCAGGACCCTAACTTTTCCCAATTTTTCGCTTCCCCGCTTACACTCAACCCTGCCCTGACCGGCAAATTTGATGGTTCTTTCCGGGTAGCTGGTAATTACCGCAATCAATGGCCTACTATTAACAATGCCTTTGTTACAAAAACCGTTTCGGTAGACTTTGGTATTTTGAAAAACCGAATTCCAGAAATAGATCAGCTTGGTGTTGGTATCCTTGGTGTAACAGACAGGGCTGGAGATGGTGTGCTCGTAACAAACTATGCTGGATTATCCCTTGCCTATCATAAAGGACTTGATGAAGATGGGTTTCACCAGGTGGGTGCTGGCTTCCAGGGAACTTTTGTTAGTAAAAGATTGGATGTAACCAAGGTGCTTTTCCAGGACCAGTTAACACCGCTTGGCTTCACTGGTGTAACCAGCGAGATATTTGACAGCCGCCAAATTAACCTGAGCTATTTTGATTTAAATGCCGGAGTACTGTATAATGGCAGCACAAATGGATATAATAATTTCTATATCGGCGCTTCTATGTATCATATCAATCGTCCGAAAGAAAGTTTCCAGGGCGGCCAATACCTGTTAAATACAAGAACTACAATCCAGGCAGGTGGTAAGATACCCGTAGGTTCATATAATTACCTGCACATTGCTGCTAATCACAGTATGCAGGCAAAAGCGCATAACACAGTAGTAGGTGGTGCCTTTTCTTATAATGTAAACAATAATGAGGATGACCCGGTAAATGTTTACCTGGGCGCCTGGTACCGTTTCAATGATGCCGCTATTCCTTATATCGGCCTTGAATTTAAAGGTATCCAGATCGGAGCTTCTTATGATGCCAACACTTCCAGTCTGAAACCTGCCTCAAATACAAGGGGTGGTATGGAATTATCACTTATCTATATTAAGAAACCATCTGATCCAAATGCTAAAAAGCTGAACTGCCCACGATTCTAAATTCAAATTATTATAATTAAAAAAAGCGAAGCATCTGCTTCGCTTTTTTTAATGCCTGTTGTTTCCGGTTAATAAGATCAGACTCTCATTAACAATGGCAAAAGGAACCAGCTAAACAAGGTGATCAAAATGATAGAAATGATATTCATTATCAATCCTGCTTTGGTCATATGCTTTAATTTAATATAGCCGCTGGCAAAAACGATAGCATTAGGAGGAGTGCCCATCGGCAGCATACTGGCACAACTGGCAGCCAGTGTCATTGGAATTCCCAATAGCAAAGGATCCATTTTTAATGCAATTGCCAGTGAAGTAACAACCGGTGCAAAGACAATTACCTGAGCTACATTACTCATCACCTCACTCAGGAAGATCGTTACAACAGTAATAACCAATACCATTACAAATCCATTACTAGAGAACTGAGCCAGCCATCCACCCATTTGTTCTATGAGACCGGCATTTTCCAGTGCTCCTGCCAGCGAAATGCCCCCTCCAAAAAGCAGCAGTATGCCCCATGCCATTTTACTTGTATCACCCCACTCAAGTATAGATCCAGCGTCATCTTCCTTATTCATTTCCTTTTTTCCTGACGGACAAATGAACAATGATAACGCACAAAGCAGCGCTATTATAGTATCATCCAGTTTAAATAATGATTGCGCATCATTAATGATAGCTCTTGTGATCCACAAAAAAGCTGTACAGATAAAAATAATAAGCACTCTTTTTTCCGCAACAGATAAAGGGCCAAGCTTTATTATTTCATTCCTTATCAATTCCTTTGTTGCAGTGTCAGATTTAATTCGATTGGGGAACAGCCATTTTACCATTACCCAATACAGGCATAGTAATAACAAAAGTGAGAGCGGTGTACAAAGCAACATCCAGCTCATAAAATCAACCTGTGAGCCAGGAAACTTTTTTTCAATGTATCCGATATAAGCAACATTCGGTGGTGTTCCGATAATGGTAGCAATCCCCCCTATATTAGAAGCATAAGCAATTGCAAGCATAATAGTGAGAGAAAAGTTTGCAATACTCCCGTTGCCGGCATTATTTTCTTTCATTACATGAATAACTGACAGGGCTATCGGGAACATCATCATGGTAGTGGCGGTGTTGCTCAGCCACATGCTTAACAAACCAGTGGCAAGAATAAAACCCAATACGATCCTGTCTCCACTGGTACCTGTAAGTCTTACTATATTAAGTGCTATCCGGCGATGCAAGTTCCATTTCTCGATGGCCAATCCCAGCATAAATCCTCCCATAAATAGAAAAATTACCGGGTTAGCATAGCCTGAAGCGGCTGCATCCAATTTGCTGATATTCAACAATGGGAAAAGGACCAGTGGTAATAAGGCCACTACCGGCATCGGCAATGCTTCCAACACCCACCAGGTGATCATTAATCCTGCAACAGCCAGCACTTTGTTAGCTGTATGTTCCACTCCAAAAGGATTGACAAAGTACAGGAACAAAGAAATTGCTATTCCCAAAAGCAATGAAATGATTTTCGCCAGTTGTTTTGATTTTTCGGTCAAGCTTTTCGTTTTATGATTTCAAGATACAATCTTGTAACGAATCGGCAACAACATCAGGTCTTTTCAACAATAAGGATGGCCTTTTATTTTTTACCACTAACATATAAATTGTCGCCTAGAAAAAATCTATACCGCAGTAAAGCATCATCACCCGCATAATCGACGCCGATTCTCGGAGAAGATCTTATTTTTCCTTTCCCGGCAACAAATCCATCATCTCCGATAAATAATTCCTTTGACTGTAATGAATATCCTTTATGAGAAACATCAATGCCCATTGCTTTTGAAACATTTCCCGGCCCTTTTGTCAAAGTAAAATCAGCCTTTTTCTTTCCCGTCCTTGACAACATCTCATCAATTCCTTTAAGCGGTTCCAGTGCCCTGATCAGAATGGCATGTGGTATTTCTTTTTTATATGTTACTATATTAAACAAATGATGAATACCGTAACAGAGATAAACATAAGCTACACCTCCTTCTTCATACATGATCTCTGTACGGTTGGTTCTTCTGCCTCCAAAAGCATGAGAGGCTTTGTCTGCTACTCCATTATAAGCCTCCACTTCCACTATACGTCCTGATGTAATAACACCATTCCATTTAGTGACCAGTATTTTCCCTATCAGGTCTTTTGCGATCTGCACAACATTAGCCCGTCTGAAAAAATCAGGTTTTAGTTTTTCCATTCTTATCCGTTGACCCAAAAAAACAGGTAAATCATTTTCATTCCTGTTGTCAATGGTCTATATTTAGTCCTCAAAATAAGGCTTTGCTGAAAGAAATCGTCATTGCATTCCAATCCTGGGAAGAAGCCCGCCGCTTTATTCAAAAGCATAAATTATTCAAATGGATAGTAATCCCGGGAATAATTTATACACTCCTCTTTATTGCAGGTATGTTGTTTTTCTGGCAGTCATCAGATAATGTTGTTTCCTGGATCAGCGACAAGCTGGGAATTGAAAACTGGTTGCAAAAAGAAAGAAGTGAATGGTTAAGTTTCTTCTTTGTAATGACCGGTATGATGCTCCGGCTTATCCTGGTGCTTTTTTATTTTTCCTTATTCAAGTATGTAATCCTGATAATTGGCTCGCCTGTTTTTACTTACCTGAGTGAAAAAACAGAAGCTATTATAGATGGCAAGGAACATACTTTCAACTGGTCTGAAGTAAAAAAAGATGCGGTTCGGGGCATACAGCTTGCTCTGCGCAATGCAGGATGGCAATCAGTGTACCTCGTTGCTCTGATATTATTATCATTGGTGCCACTCATTGGCTGGATCACCCCTGTCATTGCACTGCTTATGGAATGTTATTACTTCGGTGTATCGATGCTCGATTACAGTTTTGCCAGGAACAACTTCAGTGTTTCGCAAAGTGTTGCCTTTACCGCCCGTCATAAAGGTCTTGCTATTGGCAACGGGCTACTTTTTTATGCCATGCATATCCTTATTATTCTTGCCCCTGCCTATGCTATCATCGCAGCAACTCTAAGTGTGCATAAAGTAAAAAACAGTTAACAGGTATGGCTACCGTATATCTTATACCAGCCATTCTGCAGGAAGAGGGATTACCTGCAATTCCGGCATATATAAAAGATGCAATTAAAGAATGTCATGTGTTCTTTGTAGAAAATGAGCGAACCACCAGGCGCTACTTTAAACAACTGTGGAAAGAAATGGTCATTGATGACTATGAATGGGTGAACATGACAGAAGCTGAGACTGCTACTGTTGTTTTCAGAAAGAAATTAAACGAAGGGAAAAATATTGGTATCGTAAGTGAAGCAGGATGTCCGGGAGTAGCTGATCCCGGCCAGTCATTAACAGCCATTGCCCAGCAAATGGATATTACCGTGAAGCCATTGGCTGGCCCCAGTTCTATACTATTGGCCCTTATGGCCAGCGGGATGAATGGCCAGCAATTTAAATTCTGTGGTTACTTACCTATCGATAATCAGCAGCGTATAAAAACAATAAAAGAACTGGAAACAGAATCTGCAAAGAAAAATTGCACACAAATATTTATCGAAACGCCATATCGTAATAACCAGCTGATAGAATCTCTTCTCAAAAACTGCAACAGTTCAACATCGCTTTGCATTGCAGTTGATCTTACCGGGCCAAAAGAATGGGTAAAAACAAAAAAGATTTCTGCCTGGCAAAAAGAAAAACCGGACATTCATAAACGTCCGGCGATATTCTTATTACTTGCCCAATAAATCATTGAAATGGTGTTTGCGTATTACCTGGTCGTTGTATTGAAATAATACTGTCCACCACATATTTACTCATTCCCCTCCAGGGCAAAGCTCCAAGGTATTCCTTATAGTGCAATTCCATAAAAGCACCGCTATTTGACATAAGCTGCTGTGCTACTTTTTCATTTACTACAGAAAATTCGAATTCATTCGACTGTATACTCCCCGGAACTTTAGATTTGTACCCTGTTTGTATCACCCTGCCTTCATACGTTTTAAAAATATATCCTTTTTTCACAAAGAAATTAAGCTCACCGGCTTTACTTCCTTCGCCAAAAACATAAAAGAATTTTACATAAATAAATATAGCCAGGGCAATAAAAAGGAAAATAAGAATTCTCGTGGCGAATTTCTTGAACCAGGATTTTTTCTTAGCAGGTTGTTGTGCTAACGGTTGTTCAGGTTGTGTGGTTGCTTGTTCGTCCATAAAAGAAGTTTATAACAAAAAATTTGTGAGCTTAAACCAATTATTATTATAAATTTGCGTCCAAGTTACAACTTGTTAAGCTACATGGCTAATATTCTGACACATACAAAGCAATTTGCGTTTCATGCGCCAATTACCAGCGGGGTTTATTCCGTTGGGTTTGATGTGTTTATTTTTTCCCGCCCCCGACGTCGCCCTGTATTCTGACAGGACGAACCCCTCACCATGGTCCCTGTCAGTGAAGATTCCCCCGAAGAAATTTATTCAGGACTGGTGAACCGTATTATCTCAATGCAGTTTTAAAAGTGGACAATCAAAATATTATTATCAGGGTGGCAACTGTCTCAGACAAAGTCTACTCGAAAACAATAACTGATGAAATGGAAGCCTCGGCTGCTGCCAGGGGCACCGGTATTGCCAAACGTTCACCAGACTATATCGAACAAAAGATTGATGAAGGCAAAGCTGTTATCGCTATCACTGACCAGAATGAATGGGTAGGCTTTTGTTACATTGAAACATGGAGCCATGGTGAGTATGTGGCTAACAGTGGACTGATAGTAGCACCTGCCTTCAGGAAAAGTGGTGTAGCAAAATCCATTAAGAAAAGAATCTTCGACCTATCAAGAGAAAAATATCCCGAGGCAAAATTATTTGGGCTAACTACGGGCCTTGCTGTAATGAAAATCAACAGCGACCTTGGATATGAACCTGTAACTTATTCAGAGCTTACACAAGACGAGGCTTTCTGGGCTGGCTGCAAAAGCTGTGTGAACTATGATATACTGATGAGTAAAGAAAGAAAAAACTGTATGTGTACTGCCATGTTGTACGATCCAAAAGACCATTACGAACCGGAGGAAACAAAGCAATACTTTGAAGAGAACCAAAAGGGATTTGAAAGACTCTTGAAATTTAAACAATGGAAGCTGTTGAGGCCGTTTCTGAAAAAAGATAAAACTGATTCTAACGGGAATGGCGGAGGAAAGCCAAAATCTCTTTTACATCATTTCTTTCACTTATAATTTGAAATAATATGTCCAGGAAAGTTGTACTAGGATTTAGCGGAGGATTAGATACTTCTTACTGCGTTAAGTACCTGGTGGAGGAAAAAGGCTATGAAGTGCACAGTATCATCGTAAATACCGGTGGCTTCCGTGAGGAAGAATTGAAGCAAATTGAAGCACATGCATACAAACTGGGTGTAAAAACTCACACTACCATTGATGCGGTAAAAGGATATTACGATCGCATCATAAAATATCTCATCTATGGTAATGTACTGAAAAATAACACCTATCCTCTTTCTGTTTCAGCTGAAAGACTAAGCCAGGCATTGCACATTGCCGAACATACCAAAAAACTAAAAGCTGATGCAGTAGCACATGGCAGTACCGGTGCCGGTAACGACCAGGTAAGGTTTGATATGATCTTTCACATCATGATTCCCGGAGTAGAGATCATCACACCAATAAGAGACCTGAAACTGAGCCGGGAAGAAGAGATTGCCTACCTGAAGGCCAAAGGCGTGGACATGAACTTCGACAAATCCATGTATTCTATTAATAAAGGCCTTTGGGGAACCAGTGTGGGTGGCAAGGAAACACTTTCTTCAAAAGGTATGTTGCCGGAAGAAGCATGGCCCACACAAGTGACAAAGACAGGAAGCGAAGAAGTAAAATTGAGCTTTGAGAAAGGCGAGTTGAGATCAGTCAATGGTAACACATTCATTCATTCTGCGGAGGCAATTCAATATTTACAAACCATTGCAGGTCCTTACGGCGTTGGCCGTGATATACATGTTGGCGATACAATCATTGGTATTAAAGGCCGTGTAGGTTTTGAAGCAGCAGCGCCGATGATTATTTTAAAAGCACATCATGCATTGGAAAAACATGTACTGACCAAGTGGCAATTACAATGGAAAGATCAATTGGCACAATTCTATGGAAACTGGCTGCATGAGGGCCAGATACTTGACCCGGTGATGAGAGATATTGAAGCTTTTCTGCAAAACAGCCAGCAAAATGTAACAGGTGATGTATTTGTTCAACTGATGCCGTATCGTTTCCAGGTTATCGGTATTGAAAGTAAATATGACCTGATGAATAGTAAGTTTGGCAAATATGGTGAGATGAATACCGGTTTTACCGGTGATGATGTGAGAGGCTTCAGCAAAATATTTGGTAACCAGACATCTATTTATCATTTGGTAAAAACTGATGCGGATGGCAAAAATTAAAACAGGCATAATTGGAGGCGCAGGCTACACCGGAGGTGAATTAATACGACTGTTGTTAAATCACCCCGGTGTGGAGACCTCTTTTATTCATAGCCGGAGCAATGCTGGCAAACCTATCCACTCCGTTCACCAGGATTTGATCGGAGAAACTGATTTAAATTTCACCGGAGTACTGAGTGATGATATAGATGTATTATTCCTTTGCCTTGGACATGGTGAATCCAGGAAGTTCCTGTCAGAAAATACAATTGGAGATAAAGTAAAGGTGATTGACCTTGCCAATGATTTCCGTCTTGCGTCTCAATCCTCTATCGGCAATCGCCATTTCGTTTATGGCTTGCCCGAACTGAACAGGGATATGATCAAATCAGCACAAAACATTGCTAATCCCGGTTGTTTTGCGACTGCCATACAGTTAGGATTATTACCACTGGCAAAAGCCGGTTTATTAAAGGATATATATACAACAGGTATCACTGGTTCGACAGGTGCCGGTCAGTCTTTGTCAACCACTTCTCACTTTAGCTGGAGAGCCAATAATATCCAGGCTTATAAAACCCTAACGCATCAGCACCTGGGAGAAATTGGCGAATCCCTTTTACAGCTTCAACCCAAAAATGACATTGACCTGAGTTTCGTTCCCTGGAGAGGTGATTTCACCAGGGGTATTTTTATCAGTTCCACTATCAATTGTGATCTGAGCATTGAAGAATTGAATGTAGTATACACAACTTTTTATGCTGGTCATCCTTTTACCCATGTGAGTAAAGAAGCAATTTTTTTAAAGCAGGTAGTAAATACCAATAAAGCAGTTATACAAGTGGAGAAGGCCGGAAGCAAGGTGGTTGTCCATTCTGTTATTGATAATCTATTAAAAGGAGCCAGCGGACAGGCCGTGCAAAATATGAACTTACTGTTTGGATTAAGCGAAACAGAAGGGCTGAAGTTAAAAGCAAATTATTTCTAACTATAAACGACTTAAAACCCCTCCTGTGGAGGGGCTTGGGGAGGCAGCTATGAACTTATTTGATGTATATCCGATTAATGAAATCACCATAGTAAAAGCCAAAGGCTCTTATGTGTGGGATGATAAAGGAGAGCAGTATCTTGACTTATATGGTGGCCATGCGGTAATCAGTATTGGCCACACTCATCCTCATTGGGTGAAGCGCATAGAGGAACAACTGGAAAAAATTGCTTTTTATTCCAATTCTGTCAGAATACCCCTTCAGCAACAGCTTGCAGAAAAACTAGGAAAAGTTTCAGGTAAAGAAGATTATCAACTCTTTCTCTGCAACAGCGGCGCTGAAGCCAACGAAAATGCATTGAAACTGGCATCTTTCCATACAAGCCGAAAAAAAGTGATTGCATTCAGCAAATCCTTTCATGGAAGAACCTCGTTGGCGGTGGCTGTTACAGACAATAAGAACTATGTCGCCCCTGTTAATGAAACAGGTAATGTGATCTTTCTTACGTTCAATGATGATGCAGCTCTTGAACGCTGTTTTGATGAGAACGGAAAGGAGATTGCTGCAGTAATAATTGAAGGCATCCAGGGAGTTGGCGGTATTAATGTAGCCGATGATTCATTCCTCAGAAAAATCCGTTCGCTATGTGATGAATATGGTGCGGTTTATATCGCCGACAGTGTGCAATGTGGTTATGGCAGAAGCGGCAAATTTTTCAGTCATGATTTCGCCGGGGTAAACGCAGATATCTATACTATGGCAAAAGGTATGGGCAATGGGTTTCCGGTCGCCGGTATCATTGTTGCCCCTCATATTAAACCCAAACATTTTCAGCTGGGCACTACATTTGGTGGTAATCACCTGGCTTGTGCTGCAGCATTAGCCGTACTGGAAATTATTGAAGAAGAGAAATTGATGGGCAATGCAGTGATGACAGGTAAATATCTTAAGAATGAGTTGGAAGCAATTCCCCAGTTAAAGAATGTTAGAGGAAGAGGTTTGATGATCGGCTTCGATGTTCCGGAGGAACTGAAAGACCTTAAGAAAAATCTGTTATGGAATCAGAAGATATTTACCGGTGAAGCCAAACCCAATGTTATCCGTTTACTTCCTTCCCTGGCACTTAAAAAAAGAGATGCCGAACAATTTATAGATTCAATTAAAGAAGAAATCGGAATCCTTCAAACTGTAGTATAATTACATCATGCGAAATTTCACTTCTGTAAACGACCTCATAAGCCCCTCCTACGGAGGGGTTGGGAAGGCCATTGATGCCCTGGTGCAAAAGGCACTGGCCTATAAGGCAAGTCCTTTCACGGATAAATCACTTGGTACCAATAAACGTATTGGTTGTTTATTTCTCAATCCCAGTATGCGAACAAGATTGAGTACACAAATCGCTGCACAAAACCTGGGGATGGAACCCATTATCTTTAACGTAGGAAGCGAAGGGTGGATGCTTGAATTTGAAGAAGAAGCCATTATGAGCGGTACAACGGTGGAGCATGTAAAAGATGCTGCACCAGTTTTTGGAAAGTATTTTGACATCCTGGCGATCAGAACATTTCCTTCACTGAAAAACAGGGATGATGACTATAGTGAACTGTACATTAAGCAGTTTATAAAATATGCCGGGATTCCGGTTGTTAGCCTGGAAAGTGCAACGCTCCACCCTCTTCAATCACTAACCGACATTATCACTATTCAGGAAGCCTTAAACCTCAAATCTCAAACCTCAAATCCTAAAATCGTTCTCACCTGGGCACCACATGTAAAGCCGCTTCCTCAATGTGTGGCCAACAGTTTTTCGCAATGGATAAATGCATGGGGTAAAGCCGATTTTGTTATCACTCATCCCGAAGATTATGAGCTGAGTGAAGAGTTCACCAAAGGAGCAACCATCACTCACAATCAAAACGAGGCATTAACAGATGCTGATTTTGTCTATGTAAAGAACTGGAGTACTTATAATGATTATGGGAAGATCTATGAAAGCGATCCAAAATGGATGCTGACCAAAAAAAAACTGGAGCTGACCAATAATGCGAAGGTAATGCACTGTCTTCCTGTAAGAAGAAATGTGGAACTGAGTGACGAAATTCTTGATGGACCGAACAGCATCGTTACACAAGAAGCATCTAACAGGATTTGGGCTGCACAGGCAGTACTGGCTGAGATACTAAGAAGCAATGGCTAAACTATATGTCATAAAAATTGGCGGAAACATTATTGATGATGAAGCGAAGCTGGCTTCGTTCTTAAAAGATTTTGCCTCCATCGAAGAAAAAAAGATATTGGTACATGGAGGAGGCAAACTTGCCACAAGGCTGGCAGAGAAGTTAGGAGTCGAACAACAATTGGTTGATGGCAGAAGAATTACCGATGCAGAAACACTGAAAATTGTAACGATGGTCTATGCCGGGTTCGTTAATAAGAATATTGTCGCAGCCCTCCAGGCAAACAACTGCAATGCAATAGGGCTTTGTGGTGCCGATGGCGATGCAATACTGGCACATAAAAGACAGCATCCTGTGCTGGACTATGGATATGTGGGAGATATAGATGCCGTCAATACTGATCTTATCAGCAGCCTGCTGGAGAAGAATATTGCAGTTGTGTTTGCGCCCATTACACATGATCAGCAGGGACAACTACTGAATACGAATGCAGATACCATTGCCCAAGAGGTCGCCAAAGGAATGAGTAATATCTATGATGTACAACTTATCTATTCTTTTGAGAAGAGTGGGGTGCTGCTGGATGCGAATGATGACTCAACAGTCATTCCGGAAATAAACCCGTCGTATTACCAGCAATTAAAGTCGAAGAATAAAATATTTGCCGGCATGATACCAAAATTGGATAATGCTTTTGCCGCCCTGAAAAGTGGTGTCGGCAAAGTAATCATTGGCAAAGCAGAAAATCTGAAAGAACTGATCAACGGTTCTTCAGGAACGACAATAATAAATGAGTAAAGAAGTTTCCATATTACAAAACGAAGCGATTGAACTGCTGAAGGAACTGATCGCTACCCCTTCATTCAGTAAAGAAGAAGACCAGACGGCCGGAATACTTTGTCGTTTTATGGGAACAAAGGGAATAGAGCATACAAGGGTTGGTAACAACGTATTTGCCCTGAATAAATTTTTTGATGAGAAAAAACCAACAATACTCCTTAATTCTCATCACGACACAGTAAAGCCCAATCCTCAATATACCAAAGACCCTTTCTCTCCTGTTATTGAAGATGGAAAACTTTTTGGCCTGGGAAGTAATGATGCCGGTGGCTGCCTAGTTTCCCTGATAGCCACTTTTCTTTACTTCTACGATAAACAGGATATAAAATATAATATTATACTTGCCGCTACTGCCGAAGAAGAGATCAGCGGAACTGGCGGCATTGAATATACATTACAATACTTACCCAAAATAGACTGTGCTATTGTAGGTGAGCCCACACAGATGCAAATGGCAGTAGCTGAAAGAGGTTTGATGGTGCTGGATTGTATCAGTCATGGAAAAGCGGGTCATGCTGCACGCAATGAAGGTGAAAATGCTATTTACAAAGCGTTGAATGATATTGAGTGGTTTCAAAATTTTCATTTCGAAAAAGTATCTGACCTTCTTGGGCCATCGAAGATGAGTGTGACAGTGATTGAAACAGAAAATAAAGCACACAACGTTGTTCCCGCTATATGCAAATTTGTAGTTGACACAAGGATAAATGAATTATACAACTTTGAAGAAGTGGTTGATATTATTAAAGCCAATGTTCAGTGTGAGGTAAAGCCCAGGAGCACAAGACTCCGCTCTACCTCAATTGCCTTAGGCCATCCTTTAGTGAAGGCAGGATTAAATCTTGGCAGAACTTATTATGGCTCTCCTACTACTTCGGACAAAGCATTGATGCCGTTTCCAGCCTTAAAAATGGGTCCTGGAGATTCTGCCCGCAGCCATACGGCAGATGAGTATATTTATACTGACGAAATAAAGAACGGGATTGAACTTTATATACAGCTATTAAATAAAATAGTATGAAGCTCTGGCAAAAGGATAAAGCCTCATTAAAGGAAGTGGAAACATTTACTGTCGGTAAAGACCGTGAAATGGATATGTACCTTGCTGCATTTGATGTGCTGGGATCGCTGGCGCACATTGAAATGCTGGAATCAGTTGGTTTACTAACCAAAGATGAACTATCGCAATTACAGAAGGAACTAAAGAATATTTATCAAAAGATACAAAAGGGAGAATTCAAACTGCAGGAGGATGTGGAAGACATTCATTCACAAGTAGAGTTACTCTTGACGCAAAAATTGGGCGACACAGGTAAAAAAATACATTCTGCCCGCAGCCGTAATGACCAGGTACTTGTTGATGTAAAATTGTTTCTCCGGAATGAATTGGAAGAGTTGATAAAAACCATTCAGCCACTCTTTAAATTACTGCAAACACAAAGCGAAAAGTATAAAGACCATCTATTACCCGGTTATACACATTTGCAATTAGCCATGCCCTCCTCATTTGGTTTATGGTTTGGCGCCTATGCCGAAAGTTTAGTTGATGATGTAATAACCGTTAAAGCAGCTTATGATGTTGTCAACAAAAATCCTTTAGGATCTGCAGCAGGTTATGGCTCCTCTTTCCCGATCAACCGAAGCCTTACAACAAAACTTCTTGGTTTTGAAGATTTGAACTATAATGTAGTTTATGCCCAAATGGGAAGAGGTAAAGCTGAACGAATTGTAGCACAGTCACTGGCAAATGTAGCGGATACACTGGCCAGATTAAGTATGGATGCCTGCCTGTACCTGAACCAGAATTTTGGATTTATCAGTTTCCCTGCAGAATTGACCACAGGCAGCAGCATCATGCCACATAAAAAGAACCCGGATGTATTTGAACTGATCCGTTCTCATTGTAACCGGATCAAATCATTTCCGAATGAGATTATGATGATGACCACTAATCTTCCTTCTGGTTATCACCGGGACCTGCAGTTACTGAAAGAGCATTTGTTTCCTTCATTTAAAATACTTAAAGATTGTATTAAAATGGCAGGGCTAATGTTGTCAAATATTGAAATTAAAAAAGATATACTCACCGATGAGAAATACAAATACCTGTTCAGTGTGGAAGAAGTGAACAAACTGGTTAATTCCGGAATGCCATTCCGTGATGCCTATAAAAAAGTGGGATTAGATATTGAAGCAGGAAAATTCACCTATAATGCTAATATCAACCATACACATGAAGGCAGCACAGGTAATCTTTGTACGGAGGAAATAAATAGGCAGATGCAGAAATTGGTTAACTCATTTCCTTTTGATAAAGTCAATACAGCTATAAATAAGCTTATTAGTGGCTAACCAGGTTTTTTCTGATAGACATCCTTAAAATGCCGTTGCATAAATCTCTTCCGGGAATCTTCATCTAATACAGTCCAGCCAAATTGTTCATACAATCCGTGAGCATCTCTTGTACCCAGCATCCACCTGCGCAAACCCTGTAATTCAGGATGAGATTGTATTATTTCCATCAGCCATTTTGATAATCCTTTACCCTGGTGTTCTTTCAAAATGAATACATCTGCCAGGTAAGCAAAGGTAGCCTTGTCAGTCACCAGCCTTGCAAACCCAATTTGTTGTCCCTTAAAATACAAACCAAAGCTCAATGAGTTAATAATTGATTTCTGAACGACTTCCTTTGGTATGTTTTGAGCCCAGTAAGATTGGTTTGAAAGATAGTCGTGTATTACATCAACATTCAGTAAAGCGGGGTCAGTGCTGATCATAAACTCTTCTCTTCCTGCTTCATAATGTAAAGTCATAGCCCATATTTATCTACCAGGTAAATAAAGGCAGCCATATTTACCGCTCCTAACTCCAATTCCCTTTTGTTCACTGCTTCAAATACATCGCTGCGGGCATGATGTATATCAAAATAACGTTGGGTATCAGGGTTCAGGCTGGCCGTTGGAGTTTTCAAAGACCGGTTTAGCGGGCCAATATCTGCACCTCCACCACCTTTGTTGATCTCTGTACACCCATATGGAGCTATCAGTGATTTCCAGGATAAAACTTTTTGATACTGCTCATCACTGCCCGAAAAACCTAATGCCCTTGGCGTAAAACCACCAGCATCACTTTCCATAGCGAGAATATGTTTCTCATTTTTTGCCTTTGCTTCTTCAGCATATTTATTTCCTCCCCGTAAGCCATTTTCCTCATTGGCAAACAAAACAAAACGAATTGTTCGCTTAGGTTTATATCCGATAGCTTTAAAAGCTCTCAGTATTTCAATTGTCTGTACACAACCGGCCCCGTCATCATGGGCACCTTCACAATTATCCCAACTATCCAAGTGCCCACCAACAGTAATTATTTCATCAGGAAACTCTGTTCCCTTCAATTCTCCAATAATATTATGCCCGATTGTGTCGGGCAGAAAATGGCCATTTGTTTTTAGGGTCACCTTCACATTTCTTTTCTGCAGTTGTTCGCTCAGCCAATCAGCATCCCTTAAACCAATGGCAACAGCAGGAATCTTTGCATAGGCAGAATCATACCTTGTAGCTCCTGTATGTGGGTTATTATCTGTAGCATGACTCATACTTCTTATAATTACAGCTTTTGCGCCGTATTTTGCCGCTCGGCTGGGCCCCTGTCCTCTATACTGCCCGGCATCTCTGTATGCAAGAAAAGTGTTTACGTAAGTATCATTGAACTTATAATTATAGAAGACAATTTTACCCTTTATTTCTTCTTTTCTCTTTTCAAGTTCGTCAAAGGAGTTTATTTGTATCACATCTTCTGTTAACCCATTTTTTCCTGAGCCAACAGAATTTCCAAGTGCTGCTATATCAAGAAATTTTGTTTTAATATTCATTTTTTTAATCCCAGCTGCGGGCTCCGTATATGTTGCAGTAGCTTCATCCTTGCCCCCCCTCACCCAATGCGGTACCATACATTCCTGCATCCAGGCCTTATCTGCACCGCTTTCCTGCATAACTCTCAGGCCCCACTGTTCTGATTTTACCATACCGGGAGAGCCTGCCAGTCTTGCCCCGATCTTTTTTGTTAAATGCCGCAGGTTTTCATATGCCTTTCCATTTGTCAGTATTTCATCTGAAATACGCTTAATGAAAATCGAGTCTTCCGTCTGGGCAAAGGAAAATTGAACAGAAAAAGCAACCAACAACAGAAATAACAGTTTTCGCATGAGCCTGAATTTTATTAAAACTAATTGAAATTAGAAATGAAGATAATTATTTAAGATGAGTGGTAAACCAAACCCGTCTAAAACCGTTACCTTAGACATCCTTTTGAATTTTTGAATTATGAAAATTGGTATTGTTTGCTACCCTACGTTTGGAGGTTCAGGTGTGCTGGCCACAGAGCTGGGTAAAGCACTGGCTCAAAAAGGACATCTTGTTCATTTTATTACCTACCAGCAGCCTGTAAGATTAGGTGGCTTTACACCCAACATACTTTATCATGAAGTACAGGTGCCCACTTATCCGTTATTTGACTATCCTCCCTATGAGACGGCACTGGCCAGCACTATGGTGGATGTAATCAAAAACAATGATCTTGATCTGCTGCATGTGCATTATGCTATTCCCCATGCATCAGCAGCTTATATGGCCAAACAGATATTAAAAAAAGAGGGTAAGAATATTCCTGTCATCACCACCCTGCATGGAACAGATATAACGCTGGTAGGAAGAGATAAAACCTATGCCCCAGTAGTAACTTTTTCTATCAATGAAAGCGATGCTATCACGGCAGTATCACAAAATCTCCGGGATGAAACATTCAAGCATTTTGACATCACAAAAGAGATCGAAGTGATTGTGAATTTTGTAGACGTAAGCCGTTTCAGCAGAAAACCGATTGATGCATTCAGAAAAGTAATAGCCCCAAACGGGGAAAGAATCCTTCTCCATGCATCCAATTTCAGAAAAATAAAGAGAGTACAGGATGTGGTAAAGATCTTTGCAGAAGTGAATAAGCAAATACCTTCAAAGCTATTGTTTGTTGGCGACGGACCTGAAAGAAGTACTGCAGAAGATCTGAGCCGTGAATTGGGTGTATGCGATGAGATACGCTTTGTGGGCAAACAGGAACAAATGGAAGATATACTTGCTATCGCAGACCTGTTCCTGCTTACTTCTGAATATGAGAGTTTCGGTTTGGCCGCATTGGAAGCTATGGCGGCTGGTGTGCCGGTTATTTCTACCAATGCAGGTGGTCTTGGCGAAATAAATATTCCAGGAGAAACAGGTTATATGGCTGATGTAGGCGAAGTAGACACTATGAGCAAACAGGCTTTATCGATCTTACAGAATAATGAGATCTTAATAGGGTTTAAGGAAAGAGCCGCTGCACATGCAAAAAAATTTGACATACATAATATCGTACCCCTTTACGAAAAATTATACGAAAGATTTTTATAACAACAAAGCCACGATAATTCGTGGCTTTGTAATATGTTGATTTTTCACAGTTATATTATCAACGACGAAGCCATGGCCATGGATCTACATTTTTTGTTTCAATCATTAATATAAAATCGATCTGACCTCCATTTCCGTCGTCATCTTTTCCTGCTCTTCCTATCTGTTGCCCAGTTTTAACTGTTGCCCCTTTTGAAACGGTTACTCCGGATAAATTACTGTAAGTAGTAAAATATTTTCCATGCCTGATGGTAATTGCCATTCCATCTCCAAGGTTATAGACGCCACTTACTTCGCCATCAAATACAGCCTTTACCGCTACTCCGGAAGATGGTGTCGCAATTGTAAGACCGGGATTATCAAATGTCAACAGGGTATTTTCAATTTTGTTAGGACCGAACCTTAACGTTACCACTCCGTTATCAACCGGCCAGGGAAGTCTTGCTTTATTTGCCTGAAAGCTGGTGTTTAAAGCCACATCTTTTGCATTAAGGTCAAGGTAGCTATCAGGTTTTTTAGTTACTTCATTTCTTTTGCTCGTTGTGCCAGTTGCAGCAGGAGTAGTAGTGGGGTTTGTTGTAGTTGAAGGTTTCTCCGGGTTTTTCTTTTCTGCAATTTCATCAGCCTTTCTCTTTGCATCAGCTTCCGCTTTCGCCTTAGCTTTTGCAGCTTCAATTTCTCTTCTTACTATGGCGGTAATTGCATTTTGAAGATCCCTGTCTCTTTTCTTCTTGGAAGCTATTTGTCCCTGCAATTCTTTTTCTTTTGATTTCAGTTGTGAAACCACTGCATCCTTTTCCTTTTTCTGAACTGCCAGTTCCTGCACTTGTTTGGTCTGGCTTTGCAATGCAACATTCTTTTGATCTTTTCTTACCAATTGCTGCCTTTTACGCTGAGCTATCAATTGCTGTGTTTCCAATATTGTACTTACCTGTTTTTCCCTGTATGCCCTGTAGCTTTTCAGGTAGGCAACCCTTTTGATGGCATCATTGAAGCTACCGGCAGAAAAAATAAAGTTCAGGTAATCATAATTACTCCTGTTTTTATAGGAGTAAACAATTGTCCTGGCATATTGGGTTTTTAGTGTATCCAACTGCTTATTCAAACGGTAAATTTCCAGTTCGCTGAGATAGATATCATCATCAATTGATCTTAGTTCTTTGTTGATTGTACCAATGTATTGCTCCTGCAGGTTTATCTTCCGGTTTAACATATTCAACTGGCCAAGGCTCTGCTTGGTTTGCCCTTTAACTTTGTTATACATACCCTGTATTTCTTTCAATTCCCGTTGTATTTCCTGCCTTTCTTTTTCCAACTGTGATTTATCCTGATCGGGTTGACCATAACATAAAGTGGCAAATCCAATAAACAATAACGGTAAGACTATTTTTTTTCTCATACTAAATGGGATATGGGTTAAAAAAACAGGGTGCGGAATGACTTCTGATAACGGCAATATGCAAAATAAATTTTATCCGGCTATTCAGACTTATAATTTTTTGGCACATTAAAGGGGAAACTTAACGTTTCATTAAATTCATACTGTTTGAAATTCAGCTTAATACCGAGCTTCTTTTTCTCAGATACTGTAATGGTTCTTTTTTTGGAAAAAGCTACTCCCTTCTTTGTCTCGTAATCAGAATAGGTAAGATAACTGGTCCGGTTTCTCTGTTCATCAAGGTCATCCAGCTTACTGCTCTGAAGAAGTTTCTCAGGTTCGCTTATAGTAATCAGCATTTTGAATATGTCGTTTATTCCAAGCAAAGAGACAGAGCCGGATGATTTACTGTATGAAGTGATATTAGAATCAAGGAACACCGGGTTCCCTATAAGTAAATCCTGCAGAGAAGGGAGATCCAGGGGCAACGCTGTTATTTCCTGTAAGTAAGCTACGCTACGGGCTATATAAATCTTGTTCTGTTTGTCGAGCAACTTGACAGAATCGGGTGTTATATATGCCCTCAGCCCTTCGATGCCTAATATAGCAGTAATGGATACCCAGATTACACTGTCTTTGTACATTCTGATCTGTGCATTTACATCCATCTTCTTACCGTCCGGGTCATCATAATCTACATCCATCTTTGCTGAAAATGTAGTAAAGTTAATTTTATGATTACGAATATGATTATAATTTTCTCTTATAAAAGCAAGTGAGTCTTCTCTGCCATTGTAAACCGGGGGGGTGACAATTGCTACAGTGTCTTTTTTTACTATGACTGATTGAATTTTCCGTGTATCCTTGCAGGAACAAAGCAAGCAGGTAAATGAAATAAAAACAACTGAGAATCTGATCATAATTAAACTCCTTTATTGCTTACCGGTATGACCGAAGCCTCCATCATTCCTTTCTGTGAATGCTAATTTTTCTGTTTCCTTCCAGGTACATTTCTCAACCTTCTGAATAACCATTTGCGCTATCCGATCTCCATGCTGAATGACGTGCTCTTCTGTTGAAAGGTTGATTAAGATAATCTTAATTTCTCCCCGGTAGTCTGCGTCAATTGTCCCAGGAGTATTAAGGCAAGTAATCCCTTGCTTGATTGCCAGGCCGCTTCTTGGACGAATCTGCGCTTCATAACCTTCGGGTAATTCTATAAACAGCCCCGTGGGCACCAGAACTCTGTCTAATGGTTTTAAAACAAAAGGAACATCCAGGTGAGCCCTGATATCCATTCCTGAAGAACCAGCTGTTGCATAAGCTGGTAAAGGGTTAGATGATTGATTAATAATTTTTACTTCCAATCCGGACATGCAGCAAAGATAAGTATCAGTATCGTTACTAAGCCTTTTTACGGAGCAATACAGTAGCATAAGCCATTAGTCCTTCTTCTCTTCCGGCAAACCCCATTTGTTCCGTAGTGGTTGCTTTTACAGAAATATCCTTTCCTTCAACTCCTAATATATCTGCTATGATCTTTTGCATTTCCGGTACATAAGATTTTATTTTAGGTGCTTCCAGGCAAAGAGTACTGTCCACATTTACCACAACAAAACTCTCTTGGTGAATTAATGCAATTGTTTTTTGCAACAATATTTTACTATCAATATTCTTGTATGCCGGATTGGTATTTGGAAAATGAATGCCGATATCTCCCAGGCTTAATGCTCCCAGTAAAGCATCACAAATAGCATGTAAAAGTACATCCGCATCACTATGCCCCAATGCACCTTTATGATGAGGAATATTGACCCCTCCAATCCAAAGCTCTCTGCCTTCTGCCAGCTGATGAAAATCTACTCCTGATCCTATTCGATATGACATATCAATTCTTTTTACAAATATCATCAAAAGCCATCTTACCTTATAAAATGCTCCTTACTATTTGCAAGGCGCATAAAAAAAGAGTCCCGGTATTTTACCGGGACTCTTTATATCAAAAAGAAGCTGATTATTATTTTGCTGCTTTAGCACCACCATCGAAGTCAAACAATATAGAAAAACGAAGAGTGTTTGAAAGTGGATTACGGCTAACACCTGCTCCTGTCGGAACAAGGTAAGCGAAGTTGAAACCAAATATGTTGTACTTAAGACCCAAACCAGCAGTAAAATAGCGGCGGTTACCTTTGTTTTTGTTCTCATAGAAATAACCTGCACGAAGAGCAAACTGGTTATTGTACCAGTATTCAGCACCAAGGCTTAGTTGGAGTTCTTTTATTTCTTCTCCGAAGCCATCAGGAGCATCTCCAAAAGAGCTGAACCAGCTACCAAGTACCCCTTTATTTCTGTATTCTGTAAGAGCAACAGCATCACCTTCAGCAGGAGGAGTGGGAACCAGAAGTTTGTTTATTTCCACACCGAAAGATATCTGGTTAACATTGTTGAATTTCTTTGTGTAGTTAGTACCGAAACCTAAGTTAGCGGGGATGAAATCCTTAGCATCTGCGTTATCTGTGTAAGAGATCTTAGCACCGAGGTTTTGCAGAACAACACCCCAGTTCCAGCCTTTAGTACCAGTGTGATACCAGCCAAGATCAGCAGCAACTGAGCTACCGGCCTTGTAAGTAGTGCTACCTACAGTAGTACCACCAGCCAGGTTAGAGTTAATATATTTCAAAGCAATACCAACACCATTCTTGGTGTTAAGTCGACGGGAATATCCTACATCGATACCAAATTCACGGGGGCGGAAGCTACCGAAGTCGTTACCCAGATTATCGGTAAAAGTAATATTACCAAGACTAAAGTAACGAACAGAACCAGACAATGCCTGGTTTTCATCAAATTTGTAGTAGCCGGAAAGTGTAGCGAGATAAACATCATTTACAAGATCTTTCAGCCATGGTGTATAAGTAGCACCTATTCCACCATTTGATTCATTGAAAGCTACTTTACCGATATTCCATAAACCTGAATAAGCATCCGGAGAAGTGGCAACACCAAGTTCTCCCATGCCGCCTGAACGGGCATCTGGTGAAATTCGAAGGAAAGGAACAGCAGTTGTAACAACGTTAATTGGTTCTACCTGAGCTTTTACAGCAGATGATAATCCACAAAAAAGCAGGATTCCGGCAGTTAGTTTTAAAGCAGTTGGTCTCATTAGAAATTTTTTAATAATGGTGTAAATATAGAGCTTTTGAATAAATACAAAACTAAAATAGAGAATTTTATCTGAAACGAAAAAATTGTCGATTTTAGGTGGTACTCAACGGTTTTTAGGTTCCCGGATGGCGTCAGCCAACGGGCAAATTTCAGAAAAAACGTCTTCTTTTCGATTTTATTGTTAAAATTTATTTTTGGGGTGTAAAATTCTGGTTTTTCATAAAATTACCAGCTTGCCCAGCACTTCTTTTGCCTTTTTATCTGATGATATTACCCTGATTTTATATAAATACACCCCTCTGCCGGGCCTGTCGCCATACTCGTCTTTTCCATCCCAGAGAATGTCGGAGACACGATTTCCGGAAGAATTTATGGTTTCGATGATCGTTTTTATTGTACGGCCTGTTATCGTCATTACCTGGAGCTGTACCTGTAACTGTTGTCCCGGTTTGTTATGTTCAAACCAAAAACGGGTATTGGTGGTAAAAGGATTGGGGTAGTTCAAAACATGACTAAGCTCCAACTCACCATCATTTGCAACGATAAAATCCAATGTAATTTCACTGGAATTATTCAACACATCCCATGCTTTGATCTTAATTGAGTGTGGGCCCGGAGGCAAGTCGGGAAGCTGAAACCGCACCATACCTTGCTGGTAACTATCTAGTTCGCCCTGATAATAATCATTGAGGATAAAATACTGGTTGTTGTCATTATCTAATGTAGCCACAATATCATGGCCTATGCCGGTACCAGTTGTATTTATTCCCGAAGAATCGATAAGCTTGACAAGTAACACCGGTTTTTGATTAGCAAGCCCCCCATTTACAAATTGCTCATCATTTAGCCAGGCCTTTAGATCTGGCCCATCCTTATCATTGTTTATACCGCTTCCGGTTCCCCCAACCACAAAATTGCTAAAAAGACCGCTGCCATCCTGCGTACCGTTTTCAGCATACAGGCTCAGCCTCCCAAAACCATATTGAAAATTGATATCCTTTGGTACTTTGAAAGAAAATGTAAATCTCCCGTTGTGTACCGAGGCTTTCCCCTTAAAAAGAATATTGTTTTGTGTTTGAAAACTGGTAACCGGGCTACCGGGATCATTGCCAAGAGTATTCACTGTTTGGGACTTATCAAAAACAACAGGATAAACATTACCATTAAATCCTGATAACACATTGCCCGAGATGTCGATGACTTCGCCATCGATTACAATTTTTTCAGCAGCACTTATTGTATCTGCTTGTAAAACAGTTATACCGTTTACACTTGTTGCTCTCACTCCCAGTGAAGGAAACGCAAGTGACATGGCAGGGTCACCCAATAATGTAAATTTTCTGTTGTTGGCTATATCCCCTGAGGTCTGGTATGTATAGTTCTTTGCCTCTTTTACAGCCTCCCCAAGTGTTCTGTATTTACCGTTGGCATCAGGCAATAGCGCAAATTGTATATAGTTATTATTCATTACCCTGTTGCTGAATGCAAAAACAAGCCTTGTTGTAGTCATCAGTGCAATGGCCCCGGTTTTTTGTCTCAGCAAAATATTTTCTCCAAGAGAGTTTATTGTTGGATTATCGTACGGTGCAAAATCGCAGGTAGCCGTAATAAACAATGGTAACCTGTTTTCATTACTCCAGTTGTTCACTATATCCTGGTCAAGTATCGTTTCCTCTGCCAGTCTCCTTGAACCGCCATGACCATTATAATTCCAAATAAGCGTACCATTATAAATTTGGTTATTAATAGCCTGGTTAGCCTGCGGATAACGGCTACCCCCTGCTCCACTCTCCTGCTGATAAGCGTCCAGGTATATTTTCCGTTGATTAAACACCGCTCCTGCAGATGATGCGGTAGTAGTTATTATCTCAGCATCCTGCAAATGCAGGTTATCGTCTTCATCATCTGCAATAAAAGTGAGATTACTTCGCCATGGGCCGAAACTTTCTGAGGCATAATAAGCTTCTACCTTGTCTACAAAATTTTTGGCCTCAGTTATGTTTTTCGCCGGCACACGGCCAATTCCAATATCAAGGTAATTAGTCACCAGCCCGGAATTGATGTCCTCATTGTCATCCAAAAATCCAAAAAAATCATCTGATGCATATGTTGACAGAGGATCATTAGAAAAACCACTCTGATACGAAGGAACAAGGTTTGTATTGTTATTTATTCTGTTCTTATAATCAAAGGAGGCATCTCCAAATAACAATAAATATTTAGGTTTATCAACTGTATTTGTGCCATACTTATCATAGTACATTTTTACAAAATCCCGAATAGCGGTGGGATCCGGAGAGCCGCTGCCAAATTCATTAAATACTTGTTCAGTTGTCACTACAACTACTCGTAAGTTATTTTGTTGTTGATGAAATTGTGCAAGCCTTTGTGCCTGCGGCAATAAAGATGAATGGGTAACAATTAAAAAATCTGCCGGTGAAGTACTGTGAAGATCCTGGTTGTTGATCTTTCCAATTCCTGCAGGGACTAAAAAGGCATTATTATTAAAAGCTATATACTCTCTTAACCGAGAACAATCATTTACAAACCGGAATTCAGTACCCGATAAAACTCCCGTCATTCTTGTAGGATGTAAAGGATCTGTAACTTCCCAAACCTGGGTGGAAGAGGTGGCGTTTTTCACGATAAATTCTGCATTACCATTACCTACGCTTAACCAGTCTCTGAATAATAACTGATCTGTTCCACTTATAGACAAATTCCGCCTGGCAAAAACCTCAAACCAGTTAAGCCATCCCTGCGAATTAAAACTTCCCGGCACATAAGTATAATTGATACTGATATTGCTTTGGGAAGCTATCGAGGATAACAATACAGTTGAAGGCTGTACAAACAAATCATACTGACCACCACCAACTGAATTAATAAGTTGTTGTCCCGCTGGCTGGTCATTTACTTTAATATCAAACCGGCTGCTTGTATCTACTGATCTTGCTACACAATTGCTTTGCAGTAATAAAGGTGTATTAATAAGAATGTCAGGGATAGTAACAGAAAATGTTCTTGTCAAACTTTTTCCTGGGGCATTTGTAAATTCCTCACCATACCATTCTTTACCACTAGCAAGGAAATTGATTGTATCTGATTCATGAAAGAGCCTTTCAGAAAAACTTGTAACAGTAGTAGCCGGAGAGCCTGATAATGGGGCATTTTGTACCCGTTCTCCACTCCCTCCAATAGTTAAATAATAGTAAGACTCGTTACTGTAAAGGCTCTTTTGATGGATGAATCTTTTATTTACCGAATCTTTTTTCCATTCATCCGGCCCAGAAGCATAAAAAAGTATATAATCTGAACCATTAATGATGCCATCGCCACCATCTATCACTTGTAAACTGTTTTCTTCCAGGTCATCCAGCCAATGTCCTGCATTTGCTTCTGCCAGCATTGCACCACCATTCCCAAATAATCTAACAGAGTTGGACGAAAGGCTGGTTGTGTTTACTCCCAGGCTGGCAAGAAAAGGAATGTCAATTTTGTAAATCCCTCTTTGCTTGACACTTAATTTGTACCAACTGCCATTAGCCAGTACAGAATTTGTAGAATAAATTCGCTGAGCAGGCGCTAAAAAAGAGCCTAAAAGGAGTATTCCCGTCAAAACAATATCCCGGAACAACTTCATGTGCTAACGTATTGGTCTGATGGGAATTTCCCGTTTAAAAAAAGGTATTTCTGCGTATCCGTTTTTATCTAAACTGTCTATATTCGCATTTCCGGCAGGTAAAAGTTTTTTCAGGTGCAATATTTTACCCCATCCGGCGTTAAAATTATTCCAATTCATAGGTTTATGCAAAAAACAATGAGAAACTTAACAATCCTACTATCCTGTGTGGTGCTGCTGGCATCCTGTAAAGGAAAAAGCCTTTTTGGCAAAAAGAAATACGATAAGTCCGATGTAACTGGTTGGAACTACAATGATAAGAATCAGGGTGGTTTCCAGGTTTCAAAGGCTAAAGAGCAGGGCCTTGGTCCCGGTCTCGTATTTGTTGAAGGCGGTACCTTCACCATGGGACAAACGGAGGAAGATGTAATGGGCGACTGGAATAATATTCCCCGCCGTGTTTCAGTTCCTTCTTTTTACATAGACCGTACTGAAGTAGCCAACGTTCACTACCGTGAATACCTCCACTGGCTAACAAAAGTGTTTGATCCTACTGATCCCGCCAATGCAAAAATCCTGGAAGGTGCTTTGCCTGACACTCTGGTGTGGAGAAGTGAGTTAAGTTATAACGAACCAATGGTTGAATTCTATTTCCGCCATCCCGGTTTCAATGATTATCCTGTGGTAGGTGTAAACTGGAGACAGGCAAAAGATTTTTGTCTTTGGAGAAGTGATCGTGTAAACGAAGGAACACTGGTTCAGAAAGGATATATCAATAAAGCCAATCAAAAACCCGGTGCACAACAGGGTGATAATAACTTTACTACCAGGTCATACTTATTAGGATTATATACTGCCCCTCCCGGAAAAGCTATGCAATCTAAGAAGGGACAACCTCCAATTGCTCCTACTTATGAATCAGGTCTTTTATCGCCTGATTACCGCCTTCCTTTTGAGGCAGAGTGGGAATATGCTGCCTATGGCCTGATCAATCAAAATCCCCGCCCGAGCCTTAAGGAAGGCAAAAGAGGTGAGGAGTTACAATCAAACAAACAAGTATATCCCTGGTCTCAAAATGTTAACGGCCTTCGTGATACCCGTCGTGGAAGCTGGCAGGGTGTTTTCCTGGCTAACTTCAAAAGAGGCTCTGGTGATAATGCCGGTGTGGCCGGTGGTTTGAATGACCGTGCCTTCTACACTGCCCCTGTTCAATCTTTCTATCCAAATGGATTTGGTATCTATAACATGGCTGGTAATGTTAGTGAGTGGGTGGAAGATACTTACCGTCCTCTTTCCTCTCTTGATTTTGATGATCAACCGGCGCCATTCCGCGGTAATGAATACAAAAAATTATATGTTGCAGATCCATCTACAATGGATCCTTCAACAAGATATGAGAAAGACAGTCTTGGCCGTGTAAAGGTGGTAGCTGTAACTGATGAAGAAAGCAAAAATCGCAGAAACTACCAAAGAGGTAATGTTATCGACTTCCTCGACGGTGACTCGTTATCA
Source organism: Chitinophagaceae bacterium (assembly GCA_016786885.1). Taxonomy (GTDB): domain Bacteria; phylum Bacteroidota; class Bacteroidia; order Chitinophagales; family Chitinophagaceae; genus JJ008. Next base: position 46,739 of record JAEUVO010000039.1, read on the forward strand.
CAGTCTTCTTATGGTTATGCTAATACCACATTGATTCATCCAGAAAAATCAAAAGTTTACAAAGGTGGTAGCTGGAATGACAGGGCATATTGGTTAACTCCTGGCTCTCGTCGTCATCTTGAAGAAGACCAGGCTTTGAGCACACTTGGTTTCCGTTGCGCTATGAACCGTATGGGCAGCCCTGAAGGTAATAAGCGTAAAACTGGTCAGCACTTCAAAACTAAAAGACAAAAAAGATAAGCTGATAAAATAAAATCTTAAAAACCCTCCGATACGGAGGGTTTTTATTTTTATAGGTTGTCACCCTGAGTTTATCGATGGGTTACTTTTGCCATATGCTTATTGAAGACCTTTACAACATTTATAAACAATACCCTTCTGTACAAACAGATACCCGCCAATTAAAACCCGGCGATATTTTCTTTGCGTTGAAAGGGGATAGTTTTAATGGCAATACATTTGCCCGGCAAGCAATTGAAGCCGGTGCCGTATATGCTGTCATTGACGAAGCAGGTTATGAAATAGCCGGAAAAACCATACTGGTTGATAATGTGTTAACCACTTTGCAACAGTTGGCCCGCCATCACCGGGAACAATTTACTATTCCTTTCATAGCCATTACCGGCAGTAATGGTAAAACAACCACTAAAGAACTTGTACATGTTGTTCTTTCTTCTACCTATAAAACATATACTACGGAAGGTAATCTGAATAATCATATTGGCATCCCACTAACAATTTTGAAAATAAAGAATGATGCAGCAATAGCTGTAATAGAAATGGGAGCTAATCACCAGAAAGAAATAGCCGGTTATTGCGGGTACACGCAGCCAACTCATGGAATCATTACTAATTGTGGCAAAGCACACCTCGAAGGTTTTGGAAGCGTAGAAGGTGTGAGAAAAGGGAAAGGCGAACTCTATGATTACTTACATACCCACAATGGTACAGCTTTCGTGATGTGGGACTATGATTATTTACAGGAAATGAGCAAGGAAATACCAACCATTATCAAGTATGGCACAACAGCAGCAGATATTGAGGGAGTAGCCCTGGATAGTGAACCTTTCCTCGAAGTAAATATTACTAAAGGCTCTTTGGCTGGCCGTATTAAAACCAGGTTAGTGGGCGACTATAATTTACCAAATGTATTACTGGCTGTTGCGATTGGTAAATATTTTAATGTGCCTGATAATAAGATCAAAGAAGCAATAGAGAATTATACTCCATCCAACAGCCGGTCTCAATTGATTGAAACAGGCAGCAATAAAATTATTCTTGATGCATACAATGCTAATCCCAGCAGTATGAAACTGGCAATTGAAAACTTTGCAAAGCTGCATGCCGGTAGTAAAGTACTAATCCTCGGGGCCATGGCAGAGCTGGGTGAAGAAAGCCTGGATGAACATAAAGCAATTGTCGAAGAGATAAATCATCACCACTGGAAGCAGGTTGTATTGGTTGGTGGTGACTTTCTGAAATTCGAACATCCTTTTCTGACATTTGAGAACTCAGTGCAGGCAACCGCATGGTATAAACAGCAGAAATATACTGATAGCCATATTCTCATCAAGGGCAGCAGAAGTATGAAGATGGAAAAAATATTAGAACCTTAACTTTACCAAATGAACTGGAAAGAACTCTTCCCTCAGTTTGAAGCCGGGCTTATCAATGCTATTGAAAAGGAGGCTGTACAACGAAGCTTCAATGCCGGCGATGTACTTATGAGAACCGGGCAATATATCAAATCAACCGCCCTTGTACTGGAAGGTCGTGTAAAGATCTATCGTGAAAACCAGGAAGGCGGTGAATTTCTCATGTATTATCTTGGACCGGGCCAGGCCTGCGCCGTTTCTATGATCTGTGCCCTTCAATCGCATACCAGTGAAATAATGGCTGTAGCAGAAGAAGACTCTGAAGTGCTGATGATACCTGTGCAATTAATGGATGATATGATGAATAAATACAAAACATGGTATCAGTTCGTCATTCAGACCTATCGCAACCGTTTTGATGAAATACTATCAGTAGTTGATAATATCGCTTTCCGAAATATGGATGAACGTCTTGAATTTTACCTGAAACGATATGTAGAAAAAACAGGCAAAAAAAGTGTTGAAATATCCCACCAGCAGATTGCTGATGACCTGAACAGTTCAAGAGAAGTAATTTCCAGGCTTCTGAAAAAGATGGAACAGAGAAATCTTGTAAAGCTCCATCGTAATATGATTGAGCTTGTGCAGTAGCTGATTACGCTGTGATTTCTGTCACATTGTAAAAGTGGTCTTTCATCTAATCTTGCAAAAATTATTACATGGAGATCATCGGCTATATTGCTTCCCTTATAATTGGTATTTCACTTGGACTTATTGGCGGGGGTGGTTCTATTCTTACAGTTCCTGTATTAGTTTACTTGTTTGGCGTTGAGCCTGTTTTAGCAACAGCCTATTCACTTTTCATAGTGGGATCATCCAGCCTTGTGGGTGCTGTTCCAAAATACAAACAGGGAATGGTGAACCTGAAAACAGCCATAATCTTCGGCATCCCCTCCATTGCAGCTGTTTTTGCTACCCGGAAATTTATCGTTCCCGGAATACCGAAAGAAGTTTTCAGTATCGGAGATTTTGTGGTTACCAAAAGTATCCTGATGATGGTGCTGTTTGCTATTCTTATGGTATTTGCGTCTGTATCGATGATCCGTGATAAAAAGAAAACACAAGAAACAGAAAATGGTGAACAAAAATTCAATTATCCTATGATACTGCTGGAAGGCGCTGTCGTAGGGGTTTTAACTGGTTTGGTTGGTGCAGGAGGAGGATTCCTTATTATACCCGCTCTTGTATTGTTTAGCAAGCTTCCTATGAAACAGGCTGTCGGAACTTCTTTACTGATCATAGCCGCTAAATCTTTAATCGGATTTACGGGTGATTTATCCAATTTCACTATGGACTGGAAATTGCTACTGAGTGTTACAGCATTGGCCATAGCTGGTATCTTCGTTGGTGATGCACTGAGCAAAAAGATAGATGGGGATAAGCTAAAAAAAGGTTTTGGCTGGTTTGTATTGGTAATGGGTATTTACATTATTGTTAAAGAATTATTCTTCCCCGGCGGGGGTGGCCATTGATTGTGATTGATGTCACTGTACAGAATAAAACAGCATACGAAATTTGATATTCAATAATAAAAAACTAAATCATTTTAAATGAAAGTAGAACAAATTTATACCGGTTGCCTGGCACAAGGCGCTTACTATATCGAAAGTAATGGTGAGGCTGTTGTTATTGATCCGCTTCGTGAAGTAGAGCCTTATATACAGAAGGCCGAACGTAACAACGCCAAAATCAAGTACGTTTTTGAAACACACTTCCATGCTGACTTTGTAAGCGGCCACCTAGACCTGAGTAAAAAAACGGGAGCTCCGATTGTATATGGCCCGAATGCAAGACCGGCATTTGAAGCACATATTGCTACTGATGGTGAAGAATTTAAAGTGGGTAATATTACACTAAAAGTATTGCATACACCCGGCCATACTATGGAAAGCACCTGCTACCTGTTGAAAGACGAAAATGGAAAAGAGACAGGATTATTCTCAGGTGATACTTTATTCATCGGTGATGTGGGCCGTCCTGACCTGGCACAAAAAGTAGCTTCAGAACTGACACAGGATAAACTGGCGGGCTATTTGTTCGATTCATTACGTAATAAAATTATGCCCCTGGCGGATGATATTATTGTATATCCTGCTCATGGTGCCGGGAGTGCCTGTGGTAAGAACATGAGCAAAGAAACTACTGACACATTGGGCCATCAGAAAGAAACAAACTATGCTCTCCGGGCTAATATGACCAAAGAAGAGTTCATTAAAGAAGTAACTACAGGACTAGTGGCCCCGCCGGCATATTTCCCCTTGAATGTGATGATGAATATACAAGGATATGAAAGTATTGACAAAGTACTGGAAAGAGGTCAGCATGCATTAAGTCCGGATGCTTTTGAAGCAGCCGCAAATGAAACCAGCGCTTTAATATTGGACACTAGAGATCCTCAAACCTTTGCCAAAGGTTTTGTACCCAACTCTATCAATATTGGTATTGATGGCCAGTTTGCACCTTGGGTAGGCGCTATGATCCCTGATATCAAGCAGGAAATATTACTGGTAGCAGATGAGGGTCGTGAAGAAGAAGTAATAACCAGACTGGCCAGGGTAGGTTACGACTTTACTATCGGTTACCTGAAAGGTGGCTTTAATGCCTGGAAGAATGCCGGAAAAGAAGCAGACCAGATCGCTTCTGTAGATGCCGCTGAATTATCTGACATCATGACGAGAGAAAAAGTGAACATACTTGATGTACGTAAAAAAAGCGAGTACCTGAGTGAGCATATTATCGATGCAGAAAATGCTCCTTTGGACTTTGTTAATGAGAGTATGGCACAGATCGATAAGAATAAAACCTACTATGTGCATTGCGCAGGAGGATACCGCTCCATGATCTTCAACTCTATTCTTCGTGCAAGGGGGTTTGACAACCTTATTGATGTAAAGAGTGGCTTCAAAGCACTGAAAGAAAGCGGCCAATTTAAAACAAGTGATTATGTGTGCCCATCGACACTATTATAAACGTTGGTTGATTAATGGTTAAGATATAACCGGGAGTTTCTACTCTTGGTTTTTAAACAAAAAAATATAATTTATGAATACATTAAAGGAACTGGTAAAGAGCCCTTCAACGATGGTAGTTGATGTGCGTAGTCCCTGGGAATTTGAAATGGAACATATCCCGGGTGCAAAAAATATTCCATTAGAAGAAATTATCTATAAAGCTGAAGAGTTTAAGTCACAAAAAAATCCTATTGTTCTTTATTGCCGTAGTGGCAGCAGAAGTGGAATGGCGGTAAGTATTTTAAAACAAAAGGGAGTCGCTAATGTATTCAATGGCGGAGGCCTTGGCGACATGCAATTTCTTCTAAACTGATATATTATGCTGGGATTCTTAAAGAAAATATTTGGTGGCACATCGGTTAATTATAAAGAACTGATGAGCAATGGTGCTATTATTGTAGATGTTCGTTCCCCGGGAGAATATAAAGCCGGGCATATATCCGGTTCGAAAAATTTTCCATTGGACAGTATTCGCAGCAAAGTGGCAGATTTAAAAAAACTTAATAAGCCTGTTATTACTGTTTGCAGAAGTGGTGCCCGGAGCGGTATGGCTAAGAGTATTCTTCAGTCTGCAGGAATAGAAGTGTATAACGGCGGCCCATGGACAAGTCTCAAAAGTAAAATTGCATCGTGAGGTCTTCTGTTCAACTGGTAAAAAAGAAAAAGTGGTTGATCCTTTTTACAGGAGTACTGCTGGCGGGTCTTTGCAGCACCATTTGTGTGCAAGCACAGAACAATAGTACCGGTAAAACTGTTTCCCAGAAAAAATTTCAGCGACTGAGTACTAAAAAGAATACTGTACTTCTTGATGTAAGAACACCTGACGAATATAACGCTGGTCATATTCCCCGTTCATTGCAAATTGATGTATTAAAGGCTGAGGATTTTAAGAAACAGGTCGCAGCCCTGGATAAAACAAAAACGTATCTTTTATATTGCCGTAGCGGGAAAAGAAGTAAAGAAGCTCTGGCACTCATGAAAGAAGCAGGTTTTACAAAACTATATGACCTGAAGGGTGGTTTTAGCAACTGGCAAGGAAAGAAAGAAAGAACAATAACCCGGAATTAGAAACTACAAGCTTATGTATAAGAAATTTTTCTTCGTAATCGCTGTAATGTTGTTTACTGCCCAAATTCAGGCACAAACCAATTCGGCAGGGCCATCAAAGCATCGCATCATTATGCAACTAAGCAGCAATGATACACTTGTATGGAAAGGATTGATGAATAACCTTAAACATCTGAAAGCCGGATGGGGTGATAGTGTGGTCATTGAAGTGGTAGCTCATGGTCCGGGCCTTGATTTTCTCACAATAGGTAAAGCAACACAGCAGGAAAAGATCACTCATTTCAAAAAGATGGGAATTGAATTCATAGCCTGTGAAAATACTATGGCGGAAAGAAAGATTGCCAGGGAAACAATTATCTCCGAAGCCGGTTTCGTTAAAATGGGCATAGGCGAGATTGTACGTAAACAAGAACAAGGATGGAGTTATATCAAAATCGGCTTTTAACCTCCTGACAAAGCATTGCCTGCCATAATCCTTACGCAATGCACTTTACAATGAAAAAGATCCTTATAGCTTTTCTATTTCTGGTAATCAGTCTTACTTCTACGGCACAGCACCAGGAAGTAAATGAAAAACCGGGACTATGGAAAGAAAAAGAAACCGAAACTGACTCCACTTCTCTCCTTTCTGCATTCAGGAAGGGTACTGTCAGCGGCCATTTTCGCTATTATTTCATGGCGACTGAAAATAAAAGCGGTTTGACAGATTATTATGCTCATGCGGTTGGCGGAGGCATCAAATTTGAAACAGGGAAGTTTAAGCATTTTCAAATAGGTGTCAGCGGCTTTTTCGTTTTTAATATTGGCTCGTCTGATCTTACAATACCTGATCCCAAAACAAATCAAATGAACCGGTATGAAACGGGGTTGTTTGATATCGAAGACCCATCAAATAAAAAGGATATTGACAGACTGGAAGAACTCTATATCAAATATCATCTCAAAAATTCAACTATCACATTTGGCAAACAACTTATCAATACTCCTTTTATAAACCTTCAGGATGGAAGAATGAGGCCTACTGAAGTAGAAGGTCTATGGACTGAGATAAATTCTGCTAAAAAAATAAAATTACAGTTTGGCTATCTCTATGGAATATCTCCACGAAGTACTGTAAGGTGGTATAAGGCTGGTGAATCCATAGGTGTATACCCGGTTGGTATAACTGAAACCGGGAATAAATCTGGCTATGCCGGTAATCTTAAAAGCAATGGCATTGTACTGACAGGTATTACTTATCAGCATAATAAAAACCTGAAATTTCAATTCTGGAATCAGTTTACAGAAAATATCTTCAATAGCGCTATGCTGCAGGCCGATTACGAGTATGCTATATCCGGCAAGTCAAAGTTGTTAGCTGCTGCCCAAATAATAAGACAGGATGCTGTGAAAAACGGGGGCAATGAAGATCCTTCAAAAACTTATTTCAGAAAAGGGAGTAAAGCGTATACACTGGGAGCAAAATTTGGCTGGAAAAATGAGAAATGGGAAACAACGCTGAATTACAATCGTATTACTGCACATGGCAGGTACCTGATGCCAAGAGAATGGGGCCGTGACCCCTTCTTTACTTTTTTACCAAGAGAAAGAAATGAAGGATTAGGAGATGTACATGCCGTGGTTGGAAAAATAAACTACAAAATTCCCAGCATCAGGGTCAGTTCTTCTATTGCATTCGGTCATTATGAACTTCCTGAAGTAACTAATTATGCTTTTAACAAATACGGCCTGCCCTCTTATAACCAGCTAAATATTGATATCCGTTACAAATTTTCAGGTATCCTGAAAGGATTAGAATCACAGCTCCTTTATGTATATAAGAATAAAACAGGGAACTCATACAATTATGATAAATATGTTATTAACAAAGTGGATATGGGCCTTTGGAATCTTGTCTTCAATTATCAGTTTTGAACTGTATCAATAAAATATTCCTGGTAGCCAAATAAAAAGTAATTTACCTGTAAAAAGCAATGCTCCGGAAATTCCTGAAAATCTTTGCCATCATCCTTGTAATAGGGGCTGTTATCTTTTTCGTCTTCGTGCCCTCATATATCGATAAATCAAAAAATAAAGTATCCCTTAAATTAGAGAATCCTGTTAAAGTTGATTGGTATGATTCTATTCCTTTCATTGCAGATCTTCATTGTGATGCCCTGCTATGGGACAGGAATAATTTGAAGCAGCACAGCTATGGCCATGTAGATATTCCCCGTATGAAACAGGCAAACATGGCCTTCCAGGTTTTTACTATAGTAAGTAAAACTCCAAAAGGAATTAATATTGAAAGGAATGACGACAAGAGTGACCAGATTGCTTTACTAAGTTTTGCCCAATTACGAAACCCGGCCGACTGGTTTAGTGTAAAGACCCGGTCTTTGCATCAGTGCGAGGAGCTTTTTAAAACTGCCCGGCAATCGAAAGGAGAATTCAGAGTGATCACTAATCAAACAGAATTACAACAATATATTAATGACAGGCGGGATAATAAAAACCTCACAGCTGGCATGCTTGGAATTGAAGGAGCCCATTGCCTTGGTAGTGACATTAATAACCTGCAATTATTCTATGATGCCGGGGTACGGTATATTGGCCCAACCCATTTTTTTGACAATGATTGGGCTGGTTCTGCACACGGAATCAAAAAAGAAGGCCTTACCGAAAAAGGGAGGCAACTGATCAGAAAAATGGATAGCCTGCATATGATCATTGACCTGGCCCATGCCTCTTCAAAAACAATAGATGATATTTTTTCATTCACGCAAAGCCCTGTGATCATCTCGCATACAGGTGTAAAAGGTGTCTGCAACAATAACCGGAATTTATCAGATACCCATTTGCTCGAAATAGGAAGAAGAAATGGATTAGTAGGGATTGGTTTATGGGAGACGGCTGTCTGCGGAACCGATGCAACAGCCACTGCCAAAAGTATCCGTTATGTTGCGGATAAGATCGGAGTAGATAAAGTAACACTTGGCTCTGATTTTGATGGCGCTATAACTACCCATTTTGATGTAACCGGCTTGCCATTGATCGTAAATGCATTATTAAAGGAAGGCTTTAGTAAGGAAGATATTTACAAGATAATGGGTGGAAATATAAGAGAGTTTATGCTGCGGAACCTCCCGGCCAAATAAGCCAAAATCAAGAATTGACTGATTGTGACTGTTGTCACGTAGCAAACAGGTAAATAAGAGCAATTTTAAATTCAGTAATTTTTCACCTAAACGATTGCCGATGTCTTCATTGAAGAACATGGACACTAATTCCCGACGGGAATTCCTAAAAAAAGCAGCGCTGGCAGGTATGGGTACCACCCTTGGACCTGTGGTTATTGCTGGTACTAATGAGGCCGCAAAAAGGCCTGACAATAGTTTACCGGGCCGGTTTACAATACTTTATACCTCTGATATTCATGCGCAGCTGTACACTCATGACGAATTTTTCTGGGAGAATGGAAAAGCTGTTTACAGAAAGAGAGGTGGGTTGGCGGTGCTCAAAACCATGATCAATCACTTTCGCAAACAAAATCCGGCAAACACATTGCTGCTGGATGGAGGCGACTATTTCCATGGAAGTGCAGTAGCATCACTAACAGAAGGCGAAGCATTGATACCATTGCTCAATGATTTTTATTATGATCTTATTCTGCCAGGCAACTGGGAAGTTGTTTACAAAAAAAAGAAAATGCTCTATGATATGGGGCATGCTACGGCAGCAAAGATCTGTGCTAATATGTGGCACAAAACCAATGATGCCGATAACGGAGAGCTTATCTATCCCCCCTATTGGGTAAAATATATTGCCGGCGCTAAAGTTGGTTTTATCGGCTATACAGATCATCTGATTCCAAAAAGACAATCGCCTGCTTATAGTGAAGGCATCCGTTTTGAGCATGCTGATTTTAACGTAGCCAAATACATAAGGTTGTTGAAAGAGGTGGAAGGCTGTGGTATCATTTTTATTGTAACGCATATGGGACTAGCCCAACAAGTAGGACTGGCAAATAATCCGGCTGCAGAAGGTGCAGATTTTATTCTTGGGGCAGATACACATGAAAGAGTAAGAGTTCCCATTCAGGGAAAATATACCAAAGTAGTGGAATGTGGTGCTTTTGGTTCTTTTCTTGGTAAGCTGGATATAGAAGTAGAAGATGGAAAGATGAAAAGTTATACATACCAGTTGCTCGATGTAGATCCATTAAAATATCCTGTTGATAAAAAATTACAATCTAAAGTAGATAAGGCCTCTGCTCCGTTTAGAGAGGAACTGTCAAAAGTGATTGGCACCACCACTACTCCATTGGTAAGATATTTTGTGATGGAAACTCCGATGGATAATCTTATTACAGATGCCATACACTGGAAATTTAAAACTGATATTGCATTAAGTAATGGATTTCGTTTCTGCCAGCCACTGGCTGTTGATCCTAAAAAAGGAAAAGCCGAGATCACTAAAGAATTCTTATGGAATATGCTGCCTGTAGACAGTGAAGCAAAGACCGGGATGGTATCTGGCAAACAACTCCTGGATTGGCTGGAGAAAGAATTGCAGAATGCATTTGCAAAAGATCCATCCAAAAGGTTTGGTGGCTGGTTTGTTCGTTTTGCCGGTATGGAAGTGAATTTCACCATTGGAAATGAATTTGGCAAAAGAGTCAACTGGGTTAAAATAAAAGGTGACGCATTAGATCTAAGCAAAGAGTATAGCATTGTGGCCTGTGAAAGAGAAGGTGATCCTGATGACACATTATGCCGTATTGAAAAGGTAAAGAATCCGAGAAAACTTGGTGTATTAATGCATAAGGTTATAGAAGAATACCTTGCAACCCATTCGCCTGTATCACCAAAACTGGAGATGAGAGCCACTGCAACTGACCAACCTCATACACTGCTTACACAATTACAGGGAACAACGTATGAATTCAGATAAGCAAGTAAATATGTGGAATAACATTAGATCAAACTGGCCACTGGTAATAATAGTGGTAACCATTACTATTGTTTCAATTTCAGAAATAATTAAAGCCGTTAATCAGGAAGCTGCTCCTGCCTATACTACAGCAATAAAAGACAGTACCTGGATATCTCCAAGTTTATTTACTGATAATGAATTACAGGGGGAAGAAAGAGAGAAAGTAGTGTATGGAGAAGATATAGTGGCAAACACAGCAAGATATTTTGGCCCGCATGGCTCTGTTGCGCAAATAACCAACGGTATGAATTGTCAAAACTGTCATTTAAATGCCGGCAAAAAAAACTGGGGAAATAATTACAGCGCTGTGTTCTCTACCTATCCGAAGTTTCGTGACCGGAGCGGAAGCATGGAAAGTATTTACAAAAGGGTTAGCGATTGTTTTGAAAGAAGTTTGAACGGTAGTGCTCCAGATAGCAACAGCAAAGAATACCAGGCTATTTATGCATATATTAAATGGCTGGGGAAAGATGTAAAGAAAGGAGAAAAGCCTGTTGGAAGCGGAATTGATAAACTGACATTCCTGGACAGAGCAGCTGATCCGTTGAAAGGAAAAGATGTATACACCGCTCAATGCAAAAGCTGCCACGGTGAAAACGGAGAAGGGCAACTAAGCTTGAATGGCAAAAGCTATGACTATCCACCTCTTTGGGGAGAACACAGTTACAACAATGGTGCTGGTCTTTTTAGGCTGAGTAATTTTGCAGGTTATATAAAAAGTAATATGCCTTTTAACCAGTCAAGCCATGCTAATCCGAAATTATCTACAGAAGAAGCATGGGATGTAGCGGCTTATGTAAACAGCCGGCCAAGGCCAGCAAAAGATCTGAGTAAAGACTGGCCGGATATTTCAAAAAAACCTTTTGATCATCCTTTTGGACCCTATGCTGATGGATTTACTGAAACTCAGCATAAATTCGGACCTTACCAACCGATAATTTCCAGGAAAACTGCTGAAAAAAAGTAATAAGGAAATTATTAGTGATAATTATCACCGGGCAGCTTTAAAATTGACAACAAATTTGTTTATTAAATAAAATTATATGCTAGAATTTCTAAAACAACCCTGGCCCTGGTATGTAGCGGGTCCTTTGATAGGGCTAATGGTGCCAGCCTTGTTATTGATAGGTAATAAGTCTTTTGGTATATCCTCTTCACTCAGGCATATTTGTGCAGCCTGTTTACCGGCTAATATCTCCTTCTTCAAGTATAACTGGAAAAAAGAAGTTTGGAACTTATTCTTTGTTTTGGGTATACTTATTGGTGGTTTTGTTGCCATACAACTTCTAAGCACCGGTGACCCAATACAGGTAAATTCAAAACTTCAGACAGAACTGGCTTCGTATGGCATTACCAACTATAATGCTTTTGTACCCGAAGACCTGTTTACCTGGCCATCACTATTAAGTGTCCGGGGATTTGTTATGACAGTTGCAGGAGGGTTCCTTGTTGGTTTTGGCACCCGTTATGCAGGAGGATGCACCAGCGGGCATGCTATAATGGGTCTTTCTAATTTGCAATGGCCCTCATTAGTCGCTACGATCAGTTTCATGACAGGCGGTTTTATCGTAGCTAACATTGTTCTTCCTTTCATCTTAAAATTATAAGCATACTATGGAAATAAATGAAAAACTTCAGGAAAAGAAACATCATGAGTTTCTAACCGAGAATACCGATTTCGAAGTACGTTCACTGGATGCTGTTTGTTTTAACGAATCGGAATTAAAACACCCCTGGTGGTATAACCTTAAATACGCAGCGGCAGGTATCTTGTTCGGGATCATACTAGTAAAGGCAGAAGTTATTTCCTGGTTCAGGATACAGGAAATGTTCCGCCTCCAAAGCTTTCATATGTTTGGAGTTATCGGTTCAGCTGTTACAGTTGGTATTATATCCGTCTGGCTTATCAAAAAATTCAAGATAAAAACCATTTACAATGAACCTATTGAGTTTGTTTCCAAAAAATTCAATAAAGGGAATATATACGGAGGCCTGATATTTGGTTTTGGCTGGGCTATAACCGGCGCTTGTCCCGGTCCGCTTTTTGCACAAATCGGTACAGGAGCCACAGTCATTGTTGTTACATTACTTAGTGCGATCGTTGGGACCTGGGTATATGGATATTTTAGAGAAAAATTACCTCATTAAAATAGCACAAAAAATAAGCGACCATCTGGTCGCTTATTTTTAACAGGAATAAACTACTGCTTACTTCGATACAGTAATAATTAACTCTCTTCTCAAATAAACAGCATGTGTACTCCTTCTCCTTCACTCTTCTTATAGAAATCCCCTACAGTAATAACTTCTTCAACTCCCTCGAACAAGTCCTCCTTTTTATAATGGAACATATCCATAGCCAGTTTACATGCCCACATTTTAACACCCGATGCAGATAGAATATCAAGGAATTCCTGCACATCAGGCATATCTATTTTCTCCATTTCCTTTTTCATCATATTTGAAGCCAGCGCTTCCATGCCCGGCAAACCTCCCAGCATAGTAGGTATATGCATAGCCGGGTTACCAACTGTGGCTACATGCAAGTGTGATAATTTTTTCTTATGAATTGCTTCCAGTCCAAAAAAAGTAAAAAATACTTCGGCGTCTATTCCCTCCATCCGGGCACCATTGGCTAATACAAAAGCTGCATACACATTTTCCAATGTACCTTTTGACAAGATGATCATCATCTTTTTAATTTCACCATTATTTGCACTCATAACGATAAGTTTTTAAGTTTACTAAATACAACTGGCTGGTTTTGGAATACCTGCAATTTTAGTTGCTGTTTTCAATGGGGCTTTTGGAAATAATTGATAAAACTCTTTTATATCCACTACCCCACTCTTACCAATCTTTCTTATACTAAGTGGCACTTCATTTCTATATTCAGTTTGCAGGTAGGTCAGCACATCCCAATGCCGCGGTGTCAGATTTATTTCAGCTTCTGTTGCCAATGCCTCTCCAATTGATTTATCCCACTGTTTGAAGTCGGTCATATATCCTTCTTCGTTTACGGCAATTGATTTGCCAGCAATAGTTTTTTCCATAATTGTTGATTTAAAATGTTAGTTATATTTTTTTCCTGCCTCTGACATAGATGCAGAAACAAATGGTATATGTGTTCCTTTTAATAATACATTCCAGTATATCCACCTGAAAGCAAGTTTACCCATATGATTCATCCTGCTCTCTTTCAATAATCTTAAGGGGCCAACTCCCGGAAACGGGAAAGTTCCTTCAACCGGTTCATGGGTATAGTTAAAATCAATCAGCAATGCCTTACCATTACCGGTTTCGATAAAACAGTTAGCATGTCCGTCAAATTCCTCTTTTAGTGGCTCTCCTTTAACAAAATGCAGGATATTATCGGTTAGGATCTCTGCTTCAAAGTGAGCAACAGAGCCTGCCTTAGAAGCTGGTATATTACTGGCATCCCCCAATACAAATACATTTGCATACTCTTTTGATTGCAAAGTAGCTTTATGTGTAGGTACATAATTCAGGTCATCTCCCATCCCAGACCTGGCTATCACTTCATCTCCCTTGTTAGTAGGAACAGTAACAAGTATATCAAAAGGAATGGCCCTGCCACCATAATCCACGATCTCTTTCTTTTCATTATCAACATGCTCAATGGCAAAATCACTTTCGATATTTATATTTTTTTCCTGAAGCAAGTGCTCCAGTGCCTCTGTTGCTTTTGGTTTGGTAAAAGCTCCGCTCAACGGAGTAACATAAGTGATCTCAACTTTATCCCGAATATGTTTATGCTTAAAGTAAGAATCTGCCAGGAATGCAAACTCAAGCGGGGCTACGGGACATTTGATTGGCATTTCAGTAATGTGCACTACCAGTTTGCCGCCTTTCCAGTCTCTTAATTTATTTCGCAGTGAAAGTGAGCCTTCAAAAGTATAAAAATCAAAAACAGATTTGTACCATTCATTGCCCTTCATTCCTTCTATTTCTTCTGGTGCAGTTTTGGCACCTGTTGCCACGATCAGCACATCATAAACCAATACACTTCCATCATGCATCAGCACTTTATTTTCTGATGGTACCACTTTATCAATTGCTCCCTGTACCAGGTCAACTGTTTTGGGAATAAACTCATCAATAGACTTTACAATATCTTCTGGTTCATATATATCAAAAGGGAGAAAAAGATATCCGGGCTGATAATGATGTTCTGTTTTCTCATCAACAATGCTGATCCTCCATTCCGGTCTTTTCAAATGATGGCTTAAATGATTTGCCATCATAGTACCGGCAGTTCCTGCGCCTAATATTACGAGATGTTTCATATGTTGTTTGTTTAGCTGATCTGAGAATTAATTACAGTGTAAAATTCACTACTACTCAGTTGTATTTCTGCGAGTTGTATCACAAAATCGAATGATAGCTATCAGCTATTGAAATGATTTTACATCATTCTTATATTTTTTCTTCTTCTGTGTGATATAAGTCACTGTCAATAAAAACTACAGCCATTATAAAACAGGCATTACTGTCATAAGTTAAAGTGTCGAATGACCAAAGTCATCTTTACAGGATACACTAAGTGATAGTTTTGAGTTTGAAAATTTAAACCATAAACAAGAGAATCATGTACAACTACGAAGTCAATCTCTCCTGGACTGAAAACAGAAAGGGAATTGTTAGCTCCCCGGTATTAGAACAAGTAACAGAGGTAGCCACACCTCCGGAGTTTCCAAAAGGCATAGAAGGCATCTGGTCTCCTGAGCATCTTTTTGTAGCGGCCATAGAGAGTTGCCTGATGACAACTTTCCTGGCGGTAGCGGAGAATTCAAAATTGGATTTTATCTCCTTCAGCAGTCATGCAACAGGAAAACTTGACAAAGTAGAGGGAAAATTTATGATGACTGAAGTCTTGCTCCGTCCCACACTTATAATTAAAAACCCAGAACAACAGGAAAAAGCAAAAAGAGTACTGGAAATGAGTGAAAAAGCCTGTTTGATATCGAACTCTATTAAATCCACCATAATTTTTGAACCAATAATTGAAATTCAATAAGGATAGTTTTATCCGTCTTGTTGATCACGAACACAAGGCTGGAGATTAAAAATTTCCAGCCTTGTTATTACTGGTTGTTCGTGATAAAAATCACCCCTGTGCTATCAATAAACATTTAATTTAGAGCATAAAATATTGTGGCATGAAAAGAAACAGTATCGGCCTCGATGCCGGGAAAACAAGAGAACTTGCTGAAAAGCTAAACCTGTTACTGGCAAACTTTCAATTATTCTATATCAACTCCCGTGGCTTTCACTGGAATATTAAAGGAGATAAATTCTTCGAGCTGCATGCAAAGTTTGAAGAACTCTATACCGACACACAGTTGAAAATTGATGAAGTGGCTGAAAGAATATTAACGCTGGGCCATGTACCCAGCCATTCTTATACAGACTACCTTAAACTATCCGGTAAAAAGAGAAAAGAAATGTACATGATGGAAAAGAAGCAGTAAAATCAGTCATTGATGCTTTCAGGGTATTGCTGGAAATAGAAAGAAAATTATTAACTATATCGGCTGATGCCGAAGATGAGGGTACAAATGCTTTAATGAGTGACTATATCCGTCAGCAGGAAAAACTTGTATGGATGTATTCCTCATTCCTGAATAAATAAAGTTTCTGATACATGAAAATAACTCTTGCGGCACTTGCTGTTTTATTCCTGTCTGCGCCACCATATGTTGAGGTGAAAGTGGCAGGTGAAATGAAAAAAATTATGCGGCAGGCCGATTTGTCAGCTCATATTTCATTGGATACCCTGGTAAACAAGCCACATATCTATGGTCTTGGCCCGGCGGAAGGCATCAAAGGTGAAATACTTATTATTGATAGTAAAGCTTATTGGTGCAAGGCAGGTGCAGAACAACCAGTAACGGTAATCAGTGAAAAAGTAAAGGCCGCCATGCTGGTTTATGCACAGGTGCCAGGCTGGAAACAAGCAACGATCACTGATGAGATTAAAGATTATACTTCTCTTGAGAAAGCTGTCGAGAAATTTGCTGTACAAAACGAACAGACTCTGGAAGAGCCGTTCCCGTTTTTGATCAAAGGAAATATCAACATGGCCTCCTGGCATGTGATTGACTGGAAAGAGGGAGTAGCTCATACTTTTGATACCCATAAGCAGTTTGCAAAGTATGGCAGATTCACCAACGAACCCGTTATATTACTCGGCTTTTATTCCAATAAACATCACAGCATATTTACCCATCACACAACAAATATGCATATACATGTGATGGATAAAAAGAAAACTATTGTTGGCCACCTTGAAGATTTTTCAGCCGGTACCGGCACTTTAACCCTATCAATTCCTGAATAATTTATGAAACTATCTTTTGTTCTGTTAAGCTGCCTTATAATGGCCGTTAATATCAATGCACAATCTTTTTATCCCTTTAAAATAAAACTGGAACCGATTATACCCGAAGGTTTTAAAGGCCTCCAGTCATATGCATGGGCAAAAAATGGAAATAAAGTACTTCTTATTGGAGGCAGAACTGATGGTCTTCACCGCAGGCAACCTTTTGCCTCGTTCAACAAGAAATATAATAATACAGAGTTCATAGTGCTTGATCTGCAACAGGAGAAAGTATGGACAAAAGGTATGTCAGGTCTTCCGAAAGCCATTGCTGAGCAATTGCAAAGCACCAATATGCAGTTTTACCAGCAGGAAAATCAGTTGGTAATTGCTGGTGGTTACGGGTATAGTGAAACAAAAGGTGACCATATTACTCATCCTGCTCTCATCAATATCAGAGTAAAGGAATTAATTGAAGCTATTATCAGTAGCAGTGATATATTGCCATTTATAAGTCAACTGGCCGATGAAAGAATGGCTGTAACCGGTGGCCGGCTTAATAAGCTTGGAGATCAGTTCTACCTGGTAGGAGGTCAACGTTTTGACGGACGTTATAATCCACATGGCCCTGACCATGGGCCTGGTTTTTTTCAACAATACACCAACCAGATAAGGAAATTCAAGCTTATAGAAAACGGGGGAAATTTTCGAATTGAAAACTATTCAGGTATTACCGATTCATTGCTCTTACACAGAAGAGATTACAATCTGCTGGCACAAGTAGATGCAGACGGGAAAGATATGCTGACCATATACTCGGGAGTATTTCAGTATGCCAAAAACGTTCCTTTTACCAATCTCGTTGATATTACAGAATCGGGGTATAAAGAAGTAGCAGGATTTAACCAGCAGTTTTCGCATTATCACTCAGCCACCTTACCCGTCTACAATAGAAAAAGCAAGACCTTATACACCATTTTCTTTGGCGGAATCGCACAAAAGTATATTGATAGTTTGGGAAAAGTAATAACAGATAATGATGTCCCTTTTGTGAGGCACATAAGTGTAGTAGAAAGAAAAGAAGATGCCGTCACAGAATATATATTACCGGATCCGATGCCGGGATACTTTGGAGCCGCGGCTGAATTCATACCAGCCGATGAGAAATATTATACAACAACCGGCATACTTAACCTTGATAAGGCAGGAAAGAAAACCATACTGGCAGGCTATATTATCGGCGGTATCGATAGCCGGGATAAAAATATATTTTGGAGTAATGAAGCTGAGCCAAGCAGAGCTTCACCTGTCATATGGAAAGTATACCTGACAGTTCAATAATCTCCGTCTGACAACCAGAAAATTTCTTGCAAAAGTTAGTCAATTACTTTTCGTCAAAATATTATTCTCGCATTGTAAACTTAATTCACCATTCAATGTCGAAGTAATAATACTGATATGAAGCCGGGAATTCATACAGTGATATATATCACAAAAAGTTCTTTCTCATCTATCCCCAAAAAAAATACAACTATGAAAAAGTATCTTATCGACACGGCTATGACAGTTACTCTTTTTTTATCTATGATCCTTGTCAGTTGCTCAAAGAATAAGGATAACAGAAATACTAACAACAACCTGAATAGCCAAGTAAATAACCTGCCAAATGAACCCCTGAACACAGACGAAAGAGCAACACTCCCCTTTATGAGAGAAGAAGAAAAACTAGCAAGGGATGTCTATATCTTTTTATACAGTAAGTGGGCATTAACTATTTTCAATAATATATCTTCCAGCGAACAGTCCCATATGGACGCCATAGCACAACTGCTGAACAAGTATAACCTGCCTGATCCAGTTGGTAGTAATGTATATGGCATTTTCTCCAATCCCGTTCTACAAAATTTATATACTCAACTGACAACTCAAGGATCCGTCAGTCTGCTTGATGCACTAAAGGTAGGCGCTACTATTGAAGACCTTGATATCTATGATCTGAAAGTGGCCTTAACGAAGGTTGACAACCAGGACATTACTCTTGTTTATAATAACCTGGTGAAAGGAAGTCGTAATCACTTGAGGTCATTTTATAGTAACCTCCTCAGTGCTGGTGGCACATATACACCACAATATATTACACAGGCAGAGTTTGATGCAATTATCAACAGCCCGATGGAGACAGGAAATTAAATACACAAAAATTAGTAGTATGAAAAAGATTTTTTTTGCAGTGTTCCTGCTTTCAGGCACAATCAGCGGTTTCACTCAACAGAATAACTTATTGAACCAGCAGGAAAAGGATGCCATCCTTTATATGCGTGAAGAAGAAAAACTGGCCCGGGACGTATACAATTTTCTTTATGATAAATGGGAGACAAATCCTTTTGACAATATCAGGAAAAGCGAACAGGTACATATGGACAGAATGAAAACCCTGATAACCACCTACCAATTAGAAGACCCGGTAACGAAGAACAATGATAAGCAGGGAGTTTTTACGAATGTTCTGCTACAGCAGTATTACAATGAACTTAGCACCAGTGGGAGTAAGTCATTAATTGATGCCCTGAAAGCAGGTGCCAAAATTGAAGAACTTGATATTGCAGACCTTGAAGAACGGATCAAACAAACCCAGAGGCAGGATATCGTTAGTTCCTATGATTTTTTAAAAATGGCATCCGAGAATCATCTCCGTGCCTTTGTTCGAAGATTGAAAATGCAGGGAGTGATTTATGAACCGGTAATACTGAGTAAGACGGGATTTGAAAAAATCATTTCTTCAGAAGGAACGCCGGGAAGAAATGGCGGAAAAGGCTGGAATTAACTCTGCGAAATATATACTGACAATGTAAGGGTAATAACTCTTAAGCCTGAACCCACTTCCGGTTTAAGAGTTATTACCTTTGTATTATGCAAGAAAAGGAACTCGTACAGCTATTTCAACTTTTTCAAAAGTATACTGTACTTTCTAAAAAAGCCGAAGAAGCTATTGCCGCAATCTGCAGCCCTATTACTATAAAGAAAAATAAAGATCTGCAGCCTATTGGTCACACCTGTAAAACAATATATTTCATCAATAAAGGTATTGCCCGCATATATTACTTCAAGGACGGAATTGACATTACCGAGAATTTTTTCTTTGAGAATAGTGTCATTGCCAGGGTTGAGAGTTTATTTACGGGAAAACCCAGTCGGAAAGCCATCCAGGCACTCGAAGATGCAGAGATTGTTGGCATCAACGCCAATCAGCTATTTAAGTTGTATGACTCCTTCCCGGAAATAGAAAGACTTTTCAGGAAAATATTTGAGGCGGCTTATGTAGAAACAGTTCATCGAATCGAGGGTATACAATTTCACACTGCTGAAGAAAGATACAAAGCCCTACTACAGGAAGCACCGGATATACTCAAAAGGGTTCCGCTGAAATACGTTGCTTCTTATCTCGGGATCACTCAGGTTAGCCTGAGCCGTATCCGGGGGTTGAAGTGATTATTTATCATATGATAAATGAATAGCCATCTACAGTGATGACCTTTGTGAAGCAAAATTTCATAAATGTTAACTGTAAGAGCAGGCTTGAAAGAAAACTGGCAACAGTTCTCCCTATTGGTCCTCGTCAATGCTTTTGTCGGAGCCATGATCGGATTGGAAAGAGCCGTGCTGCCCGGTTTAGGAAAGAGTGTATTTGGGCTGGATGCTAATACAGCCATTTTAAGTTTTATCATGGCATTTGGCATCACAAAAGCTGTCAGTAATTATAGCGTTGCCAAACTCAGCAAACGATTCAACAGGAAACAAATATTAATGGCAGGATGGTTTGCAGCCTTGCCTGTTCCATTTTTATTGATGTATGCAGACTCCTGGTCATGGGTGATAATTGCAAATATTTTATTAGGTATTAACCAGGGATTGGCTTGGTCCTCAACAGTTATAATGAAAGTGGATATTGTCGGGCAAAAGAACCGTGGATTGGCGATGGGCATTAATGAGTTTGCAGGATACCTGTCCGTAGGGTTGGCATCCTATCTTGCCAGTTCCCTTGCTTCCAGTTATGGTTACGCTTATTATCCTTTCATTCCCGGGATATTTTTTGCTGCAGCAGGACTATTGGTTTCAGCTTTCCTCGTTAAGGATACCTCACATTTTGTTCATGCCGAAAGTGCGACCAGCAAAATTGCATTGTTAAAAAATGTGTGGAAGGAAACTACTTGGAAACATAAGAATATCGGCAGCGTCACATTAAATGGCCTGGTGAATAATATGAACGATGCGGTTGTATGGGGCCTTTTACCTGTTTTATTGTTACAAAAAGACTTCTCTATACAAGAAATAGGAATTATAGCAGGAGTGTACCCGGCTGTTTGGGGAGTGATGCAGTTATTCACTGGTAAAATGGGAGATGTGTATTGCAAAAAACAAATCATCACTGTTGGAATGCTTACCCAGGCAGTTGCAATCGCATTATTAGCCATCTCATCTCAATTAACAATACTCATTGCAGCCGCCGTGTTGCTGGGACTTGGAACTGCATTGGTATATCCTAACTTTCTTACGGTAGTAGCTGAAAGTACTCATCCTTCACAGCGGGCAGAAACCCTGAGTATTTTTCGGTTCTGGAGAGATAGTGGCTATGTTATAGGCGCCCTGTTGGCAGGCCTGTTGGCAGATATGGTTGGAATGAGCACAGCTATCATTATCATTGCCGGCATCACTGCCGCTGCAGGTATCGTTGCACATTTCAGAATGTGTTGTACACTAAAAAAAGTATTTGCTTCGGCAGACTGTGTAAATCCGGCGCTATACTAAATTCTCTTTCTCTTCGTTTGTTACAGGCGTCAGTAATCTTTCTTCAATTATTTTTTTGAAAGTATGCTTAGGAAATGCACCGGGCTGCATCATAGGTTCACCTGCTGAATCAATAAAAAGTAAGGTAGGAATACTCTGAATACCAAAAACAGCTGACAACTCCTGTTCTACATCTGTATTCACTTTGTAAATAACCAATCTTCCTTCGTATTCCTTCGAAAGTTCTTCTAAAACCGGGGCTACCATTTTACAAGGACCACACCAGTCTGCATAAAAATCAATAATCGCAGGTAGTTGCCCAAGATATTTCCAGTCTTGTTCTGTTTCGTAGTTAAAAACTTTATCCTTGAAGTCCTGAGTTGTCATTTGTACTGTCGCCATAATGATTAATTTGTACAAAAGTAAAATATCCCTTCCGAGTGGTTCGTGATGTATATCACAATACCACTTCCGGTGCCGGTATCTTAACTTTTTCTAATGCCTGTTCAATATCCCAGATAATATCCTTGTAGTTTTCAATGCCAATACTTAACCGAACCATCTTATCAGTAATATGAAATTCTTGCTTTTCTTCATATGGCACATCGGCATGGGTCATACTGGCCGGATGTTCTGCAAGGCTTTCTGTACCACCAAGACTCACAGCTAGTTTGATATGCTTCAGGTTGTTTAAAAATGTAAATGCTTCGTGTTCGCCGCCCGCCACATCAAAACTCAGCATAGCTCCATTGTTCAGGTATTGTCTGCCAAATATTTCAGCCTGTTCCGGGTTATTCTTTTTCGTATAACCCAGGTAATATACTTTTTCAATCTTTGGATGATTAGATAAATATACTGCCACTCTTTCTGCATTTTCTGCAGCAGCTTCCATCCGGATCTTTAATGTTTCAAGACTACGCATTAAAAGCCAGCTTGTATGCGGGTCTATCATTGTTCCAAAAAAAGTGCGGGTCTTTTTTATCTTTCCAATCACTTCCTTACTGCCTACTGCTGCACCAGCTATCACATCACTATGTCCGCCAATATATTTGGTGGCAGAATATAAAACTATATCTGCTCCATGCTTCAGCGGATGTTGCCATAATGGCCCCATGTATGTATTATCAACTGTGACTAATATTTTTTTATCGTCTGTTGAATATTTTTTGGCAATAGCGCTGCACATTTCAATATCGATAAGATCGTTAGTTGGGTTAGCCGGAGTTTCTACATAGATCATTTTCAATTTTTTGGCATGGCCGCTTTCAATTAATACTTTCTCCACTTCTTTCATATCCTGTCCTGCCCTGAAACCGATCACCTCTATTCCAAAATGAGTCAGAATGTGATGCACAAATTTATGTGTGCCACCGTACAACGGATTACTGTACAGCAAAACATCTCCCGGAGTAAGGAAAGTCATAAGTGTGGTAGCAATAGCACTCATTCCGCTGGAAAAAGCAGCCGCCATTTCTCCCCCGTCCCACAATTTCAACCGCTCTTCCAGTATTTCCATATCTGGGTTATTTATACGGCTATATATCAAACCCATTTCCTGCCCTTCATGTCCCGCCTTTCCGTAAGCCATTTCAAAAAAGGCTTTTCCCTCTTCCGCACTTCTGAAAACAAAAGTGGATGTTTGAAAAATGGGGCATTTTACTGCGCCTTCACTGAGTTCTGGTTTATAGCCATACCCTAACATTTGAGTTTCTGGCGAAAAATTTGAGTGACTCATATACTTTAATTTGAAGTAAAGTTTGTGAGAAATAGCATTCTGTACAATGACTTTGGTTACAGTGGAAAACAAATCTATTTTTCTGAAGAATAAAGCATAAAAAAGATTTATTATCTAATAATAGATGTATATTTAGAAAAATCATCTTTTATGGTTTTAGATAAAACAGACGCCCAAATCCTCGAGCTACTGCAGGCTGACGCTTTACTGACCAACAAGGAACTGGCAGATAAGCTTGGTAAAACTGTAACCCCTGTTTATGAAAGAATAAGGAGGCTAGAAAATGAAGGATATATCATCCGGTATTGCGCAATCGTGGATAAGAATAAAATTGGTAAAAGCCTTGTCGCATTTACAAATGTGCAACTGAAACAACATGCACAAACCATTTTACTAAGTTTTGAAAAAGCTATTGTAAAATTTGAAGAGGTAATGGAATGTTATCACATGACCGGAGTATATGACTATTTGTTAAAGATCGTAGTTACTGATATGGCCGCATACCAGGATTTTATTGTGAACAAGCTGGCAAAGCTTACCGATATAGGTACTGTGCAAAGCAGTTTTATTATGACGGAAGTAAAACATGAAACTGCATATAAAATAAAACCGGCCCGTTAAGGCCGGTTGCTATCATAGGCATGCAGTCATTAAAGCATTGTGGTTGGCTCCACATACTTTGTTTTCTTTAATCCGGTCTGGCTTAAAGCCTTGTATCCTCCACGGATATTAACAAGTTTATCATACCCTCTTGCTTTTAGAATAGATGCCATAATCACTGAACGATAACCACCTGCACAATGGATATAATATTTCTTATTCTTATCCAGCTGCGCCATATTGTGATTGATAAAATCCAGCGGGAAATTTTCGGCCCCTACAAGATGTTCAGAATCATATTCACTTTTGCGTCTTGAATCCAGCAGGTTAATATGTTTACTGTCCATTTCGTACAATGCAGCAAAATCTTCTGCATTTATTTCCTTAATGATATCGGTATCAAATCCTGCCTCCTTCCATGCGGCCACACCGCCTTTCAAATAACCAATGGTATTGTCGTAACCAACCCTTGACAAACGGATCACTACTTCTTCTTCTCTTCCATCATCTGCAATAAACAGAATAGGTTGTTTCAAATCTGTGATCAGTGTACCTACCCAGGGAGCAAAATTGTCATCAATACCTATAGAAATAGATCCGGGGATATGTTCGCTAGCAAATGAATCCTTGCTGCGGGTATCTAATACCAACGCTTCCATACTCTCCCATGCAGTTTGAAATTCCTTTGCTGTAAGCGGATGCTTGCCCTTAGTAATTATATCATCAATGCTTGCCATACCTCCCTT
Organism: Chitinophagaceae bacterium; assembly: GCA_016786885.1. Lineage (GTDB taxonomy): Bacteria > Bacteroidota > Bacteroidia > Chitinophagales > Chitinophagaceae > JJ008. Next base: position 71,653 of record JAEUVO010000039.1, read on the forward strand.
CAGGTTCATCAGTACGTTCATAGGGAAATACTGCGGCGGTTCGACAAGCCCGTCTGTTACGGCTTTGATAAATTCTTCCTTGGTCATATCAGCTCTTAAAGCATAGTTTACCTGCTTCTGATGGCCTAATGTACCAGTTGTTTCTTTGCTCATGTTCTTTCCGCATGCACTGCCGGCGCCGTGTCCCGGATATACAATCACTTCATCAGGCAAAGTCATGATCTTATTTCGAAGGGAATCGAATAGATGACCTGCCAGTATCTGGGGAGTAATTTCTGCTTTAACCTTTTGCACAAGGTCAGGTCTTCCTACATCACCTATAAACAATGTATCACCTGTAAAAATAGCATTCTCATTCCCATTTTCATCTATCAGCAGATATGTGGTTGACTCCATCGTATGGCCAGGCGTATGCAACACTTTCAGTTTTATATTTCCCAACTGTAGTTCTTCGCCATCTTTTGCTACATGTACATCGTAAGCAGGTGCAGCGGTTGGTCCAAAAACAATAGTAGCCCCGGTTTTTTTCGCCAGGTCAATATGGCCGCTTACAAAATCAGCATGAAAATGTGTTTCAAGGATATATTTTATCCTCGCTCCGTTTCGTTCGGCTTTATCAATATATGGTTTTGTTTCCCTCAGGGGGTCAATAATAGCCGCTTCGCCATTGCTTTCAATGTAATAAGCAGCCTCAGCCAGGCAACCAGTATAAATTTGTTCAACTTTCATAATTGATGATTTTTTACTTTAATGAATGTGGTTTTGCTATATCGTTAGTATAAAAGAAAGTGATTTATCAGATCAAAGTTGATTTTCCATCTCACTTTCGTTTGTGTTACCAGTTACAATGCCGGATGAACTTTATCATTTCATTTACTGACGTAAATCATATCGTAAGGCAGACAGGAGATATACCTTCGCCGCCCGTTTGCCGGATTTGTTGATCCTTCTCACTAAATACCCGCTTGAGTGATTTTTGTCACCAAAGTCTTCTGTGAATAGCTGTACCTGTGCATTTCTAAAACTTGTCATATGCGGGTAAATCACCAAATCGTTATTATTGGCGGCGGAAACGCAGGTATTTCCGTGGCGGCCAAACTCCTTCTCAGGAACAAACAATTGGATATTGCCATTATTGACCCTGCCAGTAAGCATTATTATCAACCTGCCTGGACATTGGTAGGAAGTGGGGTATTTGATATCCGAAAAACAGAACGTAATGAAGCAGATGTAATGCCCAAAGGCGTTAAATGGATAAAACAAAAAGTAACGGCCTTGCTCCCGGAAACTAATTCGGTAGAACTTGACAATGGCCAGCAGATCGTTTACCAATACCTGGTCGTTGCAGCAGGGATTCAGTTAAACTGGAATGAAATAAAAGGCCTGAAAGAAACTTTGGGCAAAAATAATGTATGCTCTAATTATAGCTTTGATCATGCTCCTTACACTTTTGAATGCATAAAGAATTTTAAAGGTGGTAAGGCAATCTTTCATAACCCGCAAACGCCGGTAAAATGCGGAGGCGCCCCGCATAAGATCATGTACATGGCCGCCGATTATTTCAGGAAACATAATATTCTTAACAAAGCCGACATACAATACTGGAGTGGTGCAGCCAGATTGTTTGCCGTACCCAAATATGAAAAGACATTACTTAAAGTATGTGAAAGAGCTAATATCAAGCTCAATCTTATGGTGAAAATGGTAGAAATAGACGGGCCGGGTAAAAAAGCAAAGTTTGTGGGCATTGGAGAGGATAACAAAGACAAAGAATTTTGGGTTGAATTTGATATGATACATGTCACCCCGCCTCAAAGTGCACCTGATTTTATCAGGTCAAGTTCATTGGTGAATGCCACCGGTTGGGTAGATGTTGATAAACATACACTACAACATCTAAAGTATTCAAATATATTTTCGTTGGGAGATTCAGCCGGTTTACCAATCAGTAAAACCGGGGCTGCCATCCGTAAACAAGCTCCCGTATTAGTAGAAAATTTACTGGCTGCAATAAACAAACAGGCGCTCGCAGCTAAATACAATGGCTATACCAGCTGTCCATTGGTTACTGGTTATGGAAAACTTGTTCTGGCTGAATTTGATTATGACAATACTCCCCAGGAGACCTTTCCCTTTGATCAAAGCAAAGAAAGATGGAGCATGTACCAGATGAAAAAGGTATTGCTCCCCTGGTTATACTGGCATAAGATACTGAAAGGAAAAATGTAGACCATCTCTGCCTTACATTTCGTTACGGTTGCAATGCAACCGTTTTTTGTAACTATTGTCACCTCCATCTTCCTGTTACAAGCAGAAATTTGCCTTATAAAACTAATAAGGTGGATATTATAGCAAGACTTAAAAGCGGGTGGACAGCGTTAAAGTTCATCAGGGTTGGATTAGGTGGCTTAATTTTGTACTCCTCCGTAGAATCAGGGCAGGTAAGTGGAATGATTGTCGGCGGTTTGTTTACAATCTTCTCCCTGTTTACCAATGGAGTGTGTTGTGCAGGAGGAGGATGTTATACACCAATCAAAAAAAGTAATTCTTCCACACTTGAAAACACAGACTATGAAGAGTCGGATGTTAAATAATAAATTATTGATCGCAGGAATCATTCTAGGTGCTATTGGAGGGTACCTTTACTGGCAACAAATCGGATGCAGCAGCGGCACCTGTGCCATTACTTCCAAATGGCATAACAGTACGGCGTATGGTGCCTTGATGGGTGGATTAATGTTTAGTATGTTTAAAAAAGAGAAAAATGCAGACAGCAAGTAATAAAAGAGAAAGCTTTGGAGAAATCATTAATGGCAATACCCCTGTGCTGGTTGATTTTTTTGCAGAATGGTGCGGCCCATGTAAGCTGATGAAACCAGTGCTCGAAGAGCTTCATTCAAAAATGGGTAATAAGGTCAGGATTCTAAAGATCGATATTGATAAAAGCCCTGCTGCTGCCAATGCCCTGCATATACAAAGTGTTCCTACACTGATGTTATTTCAGAAAGGAAAACCTGTTTGGCGTAAATCGGGTGTATTGCAAGCTATACAATTACAGAAAATCATTGAACAACAAATAACCAGCAATTAAAAATGTCCGATACAAAAGTAAACCGTGGATACCTCGCTTCTTCTTTAGGCTGCCACTGCCCCCGTTGTCGTGAGGGGAGACTGTTTAAAAATCCGATGACGATCAGTTTTAAAAAAAACACAGAGATGCATAAGGATTGCCCGGTATGCGGACAGCCAACTGAAATAGAAGTAGGTTTTTATTATGGTACAGGTTATGTTAGTTATGCTTTGACAGTTGCCTTTAGTATAACAAGCCTCGTGGCATGGTGGGTATTGATCGGTTTTTCCACCGAAGACAGCCGTTTTTTTTATTGGATGGCCTCGAATGCTGTTCTGCTTATCCTGCTGCAACCCTGGATCATGCGGCTCAGCCGCAGTCTTTGGATATCCTGGTTTGTAAAATATGATCCCGACTGGAGGAATAATAAACCGGAAGATGTGTCAGAAAGATTAAATACTGAACAGGCCAATAACTGGTAAGACAGGAATCCCTATTTTTGTGCCCCTTAAATCAAATGGAGACCTGCTCGAGTGGTTGAAGAGGCACGCCTGGAAAGTGTGTATACCCCTAAAGGGTATCGAGGGTTCGAATCCCTCGGTCTCCGCTGATTGGATCCCTCATAATGAGGGATTTTTAGTTTATAAGATTAAATAATTTCTCAGCATTTTTAGTGGTAACTACAGCAACTTCCTGTGCCGAAGATTTCTTAAGATCAGCCAATTTATCTACCACATATCTCAGGTATGAAGGCTCATTTCTCTTTCCCCGGAAAGGAACTGGTGCCAGGTAAGGTGCGTCTGTTTCTAAAAGCACATACTCCAGCCCAACTGACTCAATGACTTTATCAAGACCGGCATTCTTAAACGTTACAACTCCTCCTATACCCAAATAAAATCCCAGGTCAATGACCTGCCTGGCCTGTTCCACACTGCCAGAAAAACAATGAAAAACACCTTTTAGTTTCCCCTTTTGATGCTCAGCTACTACTTTAATACATTCATCTGTAGAATTGCGGGAATGAATAACAATAGGTATATCAAAATGTATTGCCCATTCCACCTGGGTATGAAAAGCCTCATACTGCTGCTCAGTAAAGGTCTTGTCCCAATAAAAATCCAGTCCTATTTCCCCGACTGCCACAAAATGTCTTTTATCCAGGTATTCCCTGGCAATTTTGAGTTCTTCTCTGAAATTGTCTTTTACGGAACAAGGATGCAGGCCCATCATACAAAAAAATCTTTCCGGGTTTTGCTTCTCAAGCCCAATCATTGACAAATGGGTAGAAGAATCAATTGCAGGCATCAAAACCTTATTAACTCCTTCTTTTTCAGCTCTTTCAAATACTTGCGAGGCATCTTTTTCAAATTCCGGAAGGTAAATATGAGAGTGGGTGTCGATTAATACCATTTACTACAGCTTTCAAAGTAGCAAAACTCAGTAAAAAACTTTAAGAAACCTTTAAACTTCAATCAATAAAACCTATCCTAACACCGTTAATTATAAACTCTCTAAAACCATAAGTTTATGAAAATCAGGTTTATTCCGGCTGTGTTGCTTTCTTCAATGCTTTTATTCAGCATGTTGATTATCAGCTCATGCCAAAAAGAAAACAGTCAAAATGGTACAGACGAAGAGCAGGAAATTGCCGCTTCAAGAGCTTCCGGCGAGTCAGAATCTGAGGCAGAGATCGTTTTTAACGGAATATTCGACGATGCAATGGGCGTCAATGACGAAGTTGGAGTTGGTGGCACCGGTGTTTTCGGCCGTCTTAATGTTTGTCCAATTGTAACGGTAATCCGTCTTAATCCGCCTGATCTGTTTCCTGTAAAGATCGTTATGGATTTTGGGGCAAATGGCTGTGTAGGACAGGACGGTCACTTCAGAAAAGGAAAGGTAATCGTTATCTATACAAACCGCCTTATCGTACCCGGAGCTATTGCTACCACTACGTTTGATGGCTTTTATTTTGACAGTACAAAAGTTGAGGGCACCCACAAAATCACTAATATTAGTACTCCGGTATCAACTAATACACCTCCGGTAGACCGCAAATTCAGAGTAGATGTGATTGGTGGAAAACTTACCAAACCGAACGGCAACTTCATTGAATGGAACAGCGAAAAAGTGATCACCCAAATGGAAGGACTTAATACTCCTATCCCGCTGGATGATATCTTCAAGATTGAAGGTGGTTCCCGTGGTGTGGTTAAAAGAGGTCCATTACTGGTTGGTTGGCAGTCTACTATACTGGAACCGCTGGTAAAAAGATTCAACTGCCGCTGGATTGTCAGAGGGGTAGTAAGAACAGTTCGTATTAACGCCACCGCAAATACGCCGTGGGTTGCTTTACTGAATTTTGGCAACGGGACTTGCGATAACCTGGCCGTGGTAACAATAAACGGAGTTTCTTACCAAATTACTTTGCCGTAATTAAAAAATTATTATACCTTTAAACCAGTTTTCATAGGGTACGGATTAAAAACGGGCCAGGGTTTCTACCCAGGCCCTAACTTTTTTAGACCCGCAAGCCCTCTATTTTTCAGGAAATTGCAGAAAAAGTGTATCCCCGGGCACTAAAATGCTCCAAAACCAAGGGCAAACTATAGCTCATCCTTTCCCAAGCCTTCTCACTATCATGGAAAACAATGACCGAACCATCGTTAGTTTTCTTTATTACATTCCTTGCACATCGTTGGGGGCTGGTTGATTCATCAAAATCGCCGCTCAACACATCCCACATTATGATTTTTGCCTGCTCATTGTTCATCGCCCTTTTAATATTTTTTGCTTGTAATGAGCGGATCCTTCCATAAGGTGGCCGGAAAAGATCTGAGTTTATGTATTGCGACGCTTCTTCTACATCTGAGAGATAGATATTATTAGCCGTTTGCCATCCGTTCAGGTGATTTTGTGTGTGGTTACCTGTATGATGCCCTTCATTTAATATCTGTTGATAGATCCCGGGGTAAGCAATCACATTCTTCCCGATACAAAAAAAAGTTGCTTTTGCATTGTACTTCTTCAACTCATTCAATACAAAAATGGTTGCCTTCGGATGAGGGCCATCATCAAAACTGAGATAAATAGTTTTTTCCTTAGTGTCAATATCCCAAATCCGGTCCGGGTAAAGACGCTTCAGCCACCAGGGAGTTTTGACAAAGTATTTCATAGAAAAAGTATCTGCAAGATACAAGAAAGAGAAGACAGGAACACTACAGCTGTTATAACCGCCTTGCACCTTGTTCCTTCACCTTTATCTTTGCACCCTATGAGTAAAAGAGTCAGGGTTCGTTTTGCCCCCAGTCCCACCGGAGGTTTGCATTTAGGTGGTGTAAGAACTGTTTTATACAACTATTTATTTGCCAAAAAATATGGCGGGGATTTCCTTGTTCGTATTGAAGATACTGACCAAAACCGCTATGTGCCCGGCGCAGAAGAATACATTTTTGATACCCTTAAATGGTGCGGACTGGAGCCCAGTGAAAGTGTACAGCATGGTGGTGCATATGGCCCTTACCGGCAAAGTGAAAGAAAGGAAAGCTATCGTCAATATGCTGAACAACTGGTAAAAGATGGTCATGCCTATTATGCCTTTGACACACTGGAAGAATTGGAAAAAATGCGGCAGGATTTCAAAACTGAACAAAATCCATCCCCTCAATACGACCATAGTATCCGTATGAAAATGCGGAACTCTCTTACCCTTTCTGCAGATGATACAAAAAGGTTACTGGATGAAGGAGTAAAACATGTTATCCGCATCAAAATATCTGAAAATGAAACTGTCTCTTTTACCGATATGATCCGGGGTGAGGTAAGTTTTGACACTTCAACAGTTGATGATAAAGTTCTATTGAAAGCTGATGGTATGCCCACTTACCACCTGGCAGTGGTAGTAGACGACTACCTGATGAAGATCTCTCATGCTTTCCGTGGCGAGGAATGGTTGCCATCAGCCCCGGTTCATATTCTTTTATGGAAATATTTGTTCGGATTAGAAAATATGCCTCACTGGGCACACTTCCCTTTGATACTAGGACCCAATGGCAAGCTGAGTAAAAGAGATGGCGCTAAATATGGCTTTCCCGTTTTTGCTATGAACTGGACCGATCCCAAGACTGGTGAATTGACAGAAGGATTTAAGGAAAAAGGGTTTTTACCTGAAGCCTTCATTAACCTGCTGGCATTGCTTGGCTGGAATGACGGGACTGAACAGGAGATTTTTACCAAAGAACAATTGGTAGAAAAATTTTCGATGGAAAGAGTGCATAGCGCCGGGGCAAAGTTCGATTATGAAAAAGCGAAGTGGTTCAATCATGAATGGATTAAAAGGTTTGAAGTTTCAGGTTTGAGGCTTGAAGTTGATGAACTATTGGAGAAAAATGGTTTAACTATTTCGAATAAGGATTACCTGGATAAAGTGATTTGGCTGGTGAAGGACAGGTGCATACTGCTGACAGATTTTGTGCAGCAATCTTCTTTCTTCTTTAAAGCACCAGAAGCGCTGGATATTGATGCAGTAAAGCCTAAATGGAATGAAACCAAACAATTATTTTTTGCAGAACTGATCCGTAATTATGAACTATCCGCCAGCTGGGATGCGCATACACTGGAAAATAATTTTAAAGAAATAGCAGCTGTCAATGACCTGAAACCGGGTGAACTGATGCTCCCCTTCCGTATTATGCTGGTAGGAGGAAAATTCGGTCCGGGAGTATTTGATATCGCTGAGCTACTTGGTAAAGATGAAACCATCCGGCGTATTCAGAAAGCATTAACCATTTTATGACCTTACCCAGGCAAAGAAGTATTCGTTTTCCTTTTGTAACTTTTCTGCCAGAATGAAAAGAGAACAATCTTACTTGCCACTGATACTCTTGCTTGCATTTGTCAAGTTCATGTTACCGTTGTTTCTTCAATCGCCTGTTTATGAATTACAGCGGGATGAATACCTGTACTATCAACAGGGACAACATTTCGACTTTGGCTACCTGGAAAACCCTCCTCTTCTTTCTTACCTGGGTATGATCTCATCCTGGTTTGGCGGTGGTGAAGCATGGATAAAATTCTGGCCTTGCTTATTTGGTGCAGCTACTCTTATTGTCACCTGCCTGATTACTGCAGAACTCGGTGGTAAACTCTTTGCACAATTCCTTGCTGCCTTAAGCATTATTACCGGTGCTTACTTACGGGTTCATTATTTATTTCAACCCAACATACTTGATATTTTCTTCTGGTCTCTGGCCATTTATTTTCTGATACGCTATATCAACAGCAGAAACGAAAATTATATCATATGGATGGCTGTAAGCCTTGCTTTCGGATGGTGGAGTAAATATTCAGTCTTATTTATAGCGGTTGCCATTATTACAGGATTGCTGCTATCTCCGTACAGAAATATTTTTCGAAGAAAGAAGGCATGGCTCGCAGCCGGGCTGGCTTTGGTATTGATAGCACCCAATCTTTTATGGCAATATTCCCATAACTGGCCGGTGATACATCATATGGAAGAATTACAGGCCACCCAATTAAAATATATCAACCGTTCTGATTTCCTGAAAGAACAGCTCTTACTGTTATTACCGGTGGTTTTTGTATGGATAACAGGCCTTATTTCTCTATTACGAAGTTCGCAATACCGTATCATCGCCATTATATATGTTGCTGTAATCGCATTACTCATGTTTGGCAGCGGCAAGGGTTATTATGCATTAGGTGCATATCCCATGTTACTGGCCGGTGGAGCTGTGGCTATCGAAAAATGGTCTGAGGGAAAAAAATGGCTGCGGTATGTTGTTACCGTGGTTATCATTGGACTCACCATACCTTTCATTCCTTTGCTCTTGCCTGTTTGGAAACCCGAAAAATTAGCTGCTTTTTACCAACGGTATGGAATTGATAAAACGGGTTTATTAAATTGGGAAGATCAGAAAGAACACCCCTTACCACAGGATTTTGCTGATATGCTAGGATGGAAAGAATTGGCTATGAAAACAGAAATAGTTTTCAATTCGGGATTATCAAACGAAATAAAAGACAGTACAATAATTTATTGTCGCAATTACGGACAAGCAGGAGCATTAAAATTTTATTGCCGGCCCGTTTATTTGAAAGAAAAAGTAATATCGGATAATGGTTCTTTCCTATTATGGATACCAGACTCATTTCAATTCAGGCATATATTGTTCATTGGCAGAAAAATGCCTGATAAAGATGATGAAGTATTTCAGCATTTCAAAAGTTACACCATCATGGATTCTGTTACCAACCCATTATCAAGACAATATGGCAATAAAATAATTCTCTTTGAGAATGCAGACGACCAGGCAAATAAATTAGCCCTGGATGGATTAAAAGAAGAAAAACAAAAATTCAACCGTTGAAGTCAGCCTTGTGCCTGTATCAATTCCATAGTTGAAACAAACTCGTTTGCGCCAAGTTTCTCAATCATTTCCCTGTCTTCATTGGCTAACTGGAACAGGCCAGTTGTATTACCAGCCACATGTTCCTTTGTCCGGATGCCGGGAATGATAACCGATACTTCCGGATAGCTCAGTACATAACTTAAAGCCAGTTGTGTTTTGGTGCAATTGTATTTATCACATAATTTCCAAACCGGTGCCAGCGCATTGGCGCAGGTGTCAAGAATAGCAGGTACCAACCTGTTTTTCCGGTGGTCATTATCCGGGAATGAGGCAGCTTTCTCAAACTTTCCAGTTAGTAAGCCAAATTGCAATGGCATGCGGGCAATGATACCATAACCTTTTTCTCTGGCAGCATTCAATAATGGCAAACTTCGCTGGTTCAACAAATTCAATACCAGCTGAAATCCATTTCCCAGGTTATGCTGCAACAAATATTCGGCTTCAGGCAACGGATCAAAAGTGTTTAAAGAGAGACCCCAGTAACGGATTTTCCCTTCTTTCTGCAGTTGTTGCATAGCCTCAATACATTCTCCCCGTTGCAAATGTTGCAGCCTGGCAGTATGCAACTGATAAAAGTCTATCACATCTCTTTTTAACCGGCGAAGAGAATTCTCGCAGGCCTGCAGGATATATTCTTTTGAATAATCGGATATGAACTGTTCATTCCGAGATACATTACCTGCTTTAGTAGCAATGATAACTTCTTTGTTCTTACCAATTGTATCTCCAAGTAAATTTTCAGAATGTCCAAGTCCATAAATATCTGCCGTATCAAAAAAATTGATACCAGCCTCCAGTGAGGCCTGAATAGCTTCTGCCGATACTGAGTCGTCGGTATTTCCCCATCCAATAGCTGTGTTACCGATCATAGCTCCGCCTCCAATTGCCCAGGCTCCGAAACCCACCTCACTTACCCGCATTTCTGTAGCCCCAAACTTTCTGTATTGCATCATGTAATTTACACTCCCATAGCTGAAACAACCTAATTTTGTATTCTCAATTTTACCAGATGAACAGACCTATCAGAGTTTTAGTAGCCAAAGTGGGACTTGACGGTCATGACCGGGGCGCTAAAGTAATTGCCACTGCTTTAAGAGATGCAGGAATGGAAGTAATTTATACTGGTCTTCGTCAAACTCCGGAAATGGTTGTTAGTGCCGCTTTACAGGAAGACGTTGACGCCATCGGTATCAGCATATTATCCGGCGCACATATGACAGTTTTCCCGAAAGTAATTGATATGATGAAGCAGAAAGGCATGAATGATGTGTTACTTACCGGAGGCGGCATCATTCCTGAAGATGATATGGATAAACTACATGACCTGGGGGTTGGAAAATTATTTGCACCAGGAACACCAACTTCTGAGATCAGTGAGTATATTACATCCTGGGTAAAAGAGAACCGAAGTTTTTAACCCCTGCGATAACGGCAGCGATTACTTCCACTAAGTTATTGGTACTTTATTTATTCATTTGCCGGCCGGTTTAAGCAATCCAGGCTGGCAGAATGAGCTAAATATTATTTGAGACATAGCAAGATTGTTATGACTCATTTCGTAAATTCATTTACGTATGGAAGAACATTCCCTGCTGGCAAATTATAATGTACAACCCCGTGTGTGGGATGAAATGTTTGGAAAGGATGGTATCCGTCCTACCTACCGGAATTTTGTGTCTGCTATACAAAATCTGTCATCTGATGAAATGACACATAAAGATGAACTGGCCAAAAAATTATTTATGAGCCAGGGTATCACTTTTACCGTGTACAGCAGTGGCGAAGGCATCGAAAAGATATTTCCTTTTGATATTATCCCCCGCATACTGGAAGCTGCAGAATGGAAACATATTGAAGAAGGAATTAAACAACGGCTGAAAGCGCTGAACATTTTTCTGAAAGATATTTATAACCAGCAATTCATCATTAAGGACGGCATTGTTCCGGCCAAACTCATTTACTCCTGCCCCAATTTTGTAAGACAGATGGTAAACGTGGAAGTACCCTTTGATATTTATACTCATATTTCCGGGATTGACCTGATCCGTGATCATGATGGTACTTATTATGTGCTGGAAGATAATTTGCGTACCCCGTCAGGAGTTTCCTACATGCTGGAGAACCGGAGTATTACTTACCGCATCTTTCCGGATCTGCTGCCCAAGAATAACGTAAGATCTGTCAAAGACTATCCCGATCTTTTATTAAAAAACCTTGTAGCGTTGGCCAACAGGCAAAAAAGTGATCCGACTGTTGTATTACTCACACCGGGAATTTATAACTCCGCCTACTTCGAACATACCACACTGGCAAGAATGATGGGTATTGAACTGGTAGAAGGCAGTGATCTCGTCGTGGACAATCATAAAGTGTACATGAAAACAACTACTGGTCTGAAACAGGTAGATGTTATTTACCGGAGGGTGGATGATGATTTTATTGATCCGTTGGTGTTCCGGCCTGATAGTATGCTGGGAGTACCTGGTATATACGGTGCTTACAGAACAGGGCATGTTGCTATTGTAAATGCAATGGGTAATGGAGTAGCAGATGATAAAGCGGTATACTCATATGTACCTGCTATGATACGTTACTATCTGAATGAAGAGCCCATTTTAAAAAATGTGCCTACCTATCAGCTGGCTATACCTGAAAACAGGAAGCTGGTCTTTGAGAATATGGATAAGATGGTGATAAAGAAAACCAATGAATCCGGCGGATATGGAATGCTGATTGGTAGTGCTGCTACTGAAAAAGAAATGGAATCTTTTAAACTGGCTATTGAGGAAGATCCAAGAAGTTTTATTGCACAGCCTATTATTAGTTTATCATCGGCACCTTGTTATATAAACGGAGTATTACAACCAAGAAGGGTTGATCTTCGGCCCTATGCATTATACGGGCCGGATGGGATAGATATTGTGCCCGGCGGATTAACAAGGGTGGCGTTGAAAGAAGGCTCGCTGGTGGTCAACTCATCACAGGGTGGAGGAAGTAAAGACACATGGGTATTAGGATAAATCAATTAATAAAAACTAACTATTAGAATATGCTGAGCCGTGTTGCTGATTCTGTTTTCTGGATGGCCCGTTATATGGAAAGAACAAACGGGACATTGCGGCTGCTTCGTACTAATTACATTTCATCGCAGGATGAAGTGCAGGATTTCAGCTGGCAACCATTGCTACGAAGCTATAGTGATGCTCCTGCGAAAGAAATTCTGGCCATTGGGAATGATTCACCAAAAGTGCTTGAGCATTTATTACTGGACCGGCACAATGGTGCTTCTGTGTTCAACAATATTACCCGGGCAAGGGAAAATGCAAGAGCCGTACAAGATCATATCACCAAAGAAGTATGGCAATGCCTGAATGATTATTACCATTTAATCAGGGATAAAAATATTCATGTACAGTTACAGCAGGGCGATCCGGTGACGGCGCTGGATTCACTTATCTATCACGGTATGTTATATCACGGAACAGTTGATATCACAATGGCCCGCGGAGAAGGTTTTAATTACTTGAATATTGGGAAATTTCTCGAGAGGGCTATCCTTTCGGCAGATATGCTTAATATCAAACTTACTGAACTGAATTATAATTTGCAGCAACCGGTAGAAGTACCCGCATTGCGCTACCTGTTATATTCTCTTTCAGGCTATGAGTTGTATTTGAAAACACATCGGGGAAATTTTCAGGCAGATCAGGTCTTACAACAGGTTTTATACAATGATAATTTTCCTCATTCTGTTTCTTACTGCCTGAAACAATTGTTCCGCTATTTTGAACGGTTGGAAACAGAAAGCCTGCCGGAAAGTTACAAGCAACTGGAATTCTTAATAGGCCGTGCCATGAATAATGTAAAATATAGCAATATCAGGCTTTCTGACAGTGAAGGCTTGCGAAATTTTTTGCACCAAACCCGGCAGGAGCTATTTGGAATAGCAGCTGCCTTTAATCAATATTATTTTGGTAATTCCTGAATTACCACAACTTTGCACCCATGCCAGAGTACCGTATAAAACATATCACCCGTTACACCTACCCTTCCCCTGTGATTGATAGTGCTAACCAGGTAATGCTTTTTCCGATTAACGATGAACAACAGGAAGTAAAAAAACATGAACTCATCGTTACACATCATCCAGCTGTTGAAATTTTCACTGATTATTTCGGTAATAAAACCGGTATATTTTCAGTAATTAAACCGCATACAGAACTTACCATTCAGTCCAATATTGAAGTGATCACCAAAGAAGTGCAACTCCCGGCAGATGATACAGCCTCGGAAACACAATGGGACAACTTGGTCGTCATACGGGAACAATTCCCTTATATGGATTTTATGCTGCAGGAAAGTTTTGATGCACATGATGAAGTGGCAGCAGTGGTTAAATCAATGATGAATGAAACAGTAACACCATTTGCAGCTGCACAGCAGATGTCTGCTTTTGTATATAACTCTTTTGAATATAAAAAGGGAATTACCAGTGTGGAAACACAAGTGGATGAGATATGGAAATTGAAGGCCGGCGTTTGCCAGGATTTTGCGCACATCTTATTGGTGATGCTTCGCCTGGTAGGTATTCCGGCCCGTTATGTAAGTGGTTATATCTGCCCAAAGAATCATGAACTGCGTGGTGAAGGGGCGACCCATGCCTGGGTAGAAGCCTATATTCCTTTTTATGGTTGGCTGGGACTTGATCCCACTAATAACTGCATCGTAAGCGATCGTCATGTTAGGCTAGCTATTGGCAGAAGCTTTAGTGATTGCACACCAGTGAAAGGTACTTACAAGGGCTCCTCAGAGCACAAACTTGAAGTATCTGTGGTAATAAATAATAGTACACTGGAAGAAGAACAACCTGTCACTCCTGTTTTTTCATACCAGGTTAATAATCCCGGCGTCTCTGATAATTCTTACCGCCGTTTCATGGAAATGCAACAACAGCAATAATTGTTTCTTGCTATCTTCGGCATAGAAATTACAATCATGAGTTATACAACATTGCTTACCACTTTGGAAAATGGCATATTAATCATCGTCATTAATCGGCCTGATAAATTAAACGCATTGAACAAAGATGTATTCATCGATTTGAATACTGTTTTAGATGAAATTGAAAAAAATGCTGAGATAAAATCAGTCATTATTACCGGTGCAGGTCCAAAAGCATTTGTAGCGGGTGCTGACATTTCTGAATTTAATGCGTTGAGTAAACAAGAAGCTATGGCCCTTGCCAAAAGAGGCCAGGATACATTTGCAAGAATTGAAAATTCATCAAAGCCAATTGTTGGTGCAGTAAATGGTTTTGCATTAGGCGGAGGTTGCGAGCTGGCTATGAGCTGTCACTTTAGAGTGGCCAGCGAGAATGCAAAATTTGGTCAACCGGAAGTGAACCTGGGTTTGATACCCGGTTATGGCGGTACTCAGCGTTTGGTGCAGCTGATTGGAAAAGGAAAAGCAATGGAACTGCTTATGTCTGCGCACATGATCGATGCTGCTGAAGCAAAACAACTAGGATTAGTTAACTATGTCACCACACCTGAAACATTACTGGAGCATACCAAAAAAATCCTTGATATTATTAATAGTAAAGCCCCTCTTGCAGTCGCAGGTTGTATCAAAGGAGTCAATGCTGTGTTTGACGAAACAAAAGATGGCTATGCATTGGAGGTGGAAGAGTTTGGAAATACATTCGCCACAGAAGATATGAAGGAAGGTACGGCAGCCTTTTTAGAAAAAAGAAAGGCAAATTTCAGGGGTAAGTAAACATCATTTATACAGGTACCAATTTCTGTATCTCATCAGTGCTTCAAGAAAATAATAATCAGCATAGGTTAGGGACACATCGACTTCAGAGTTATATGGTAAAGCTCCTACACTATGTTTTAGAATAAAGCCGCTATTTTCACCAGGCTTACTTCTGTAAGTATTGGCTGACAAATTTTGCAATATTTTCTTCGCCGCTTTTACATATTCCTTCTTTTCTTCTTTATCTGCATACAATCCCAGTTCCAGCAAGGCCGACGCCATAATGGAAGCAGCAGAGACATCCCTGTAGGCAGCCGGAATTTCTTTTGCGTTGTAATCCCAATAGGGAATTTTATCCTTTGGAAGATTAGTATGATGTAATAAGAACTTTGAAATATTTTTTGCATGTTCTAAATATGATGGTTCTTTAGTAAAACGATACATCAGCACAAACCCGTACAAACCCCAGGATTGCCCCCTTGCCCAGGCAGATTCATCCGAAAACCCCTGTGCTGTTTTTTTCCTTGCCACTTTACCTGTTGTCAGATCATAATCCACTACATGATAAGAACTGTTATCAGGCCGGTAGTGATTTTTCAATGTAGTGCTGGTGTGGTCAATAGCAATCACTTTATACTTTGGTTCCCTTGTTTCGTCACTTGCCCAGCAAAGTAGTTCCAGGTTCATCATATTATCTACAATAACAGGACAACGAAAATTGGCGCTGGAATCCCATGATTGGATAGAACGGATAGAAGGACGATATCTTTTGATCAGCGTTTCTGCAGCAGTCAACACAGTTTCTTTATACTTGGGTTTACTTGTAATGCGATATGCATTACCAAAACTACAGTAGATCATAAACCCAAGATCATGATCTCCGGTATAGTTCTTTACATGTTCAATGATACCTAACCTTTTTTCTGCTTCAGCTCTTATAGCGCTGTCTTTCGTATACTCATAGATATACCATAAACTCCCCGGGAAAAAACCACTTGTCCACCACGTTGTCTTGCTGGTAGTGAATTTGTTTTCCTTTGGAGAGTAATTTCTTGGCATTACATCAGCCGGAGTATTCTCTGCAAGGATTTTATACTGATGAGCAGCGAGTTCAAAATTTTCTTTTATTAATTTCTCCATAACCTTATCCTGCTGTGCAAACAGGATCTGGCTCATACTTAATAGTAAGATGATAATACTTATTTTAGACAGTAATGTTTTTTTCATTGCTTTTCTATTAATGTACCATCTATCAAATAAGCCTCTACCTCTGTTATCCGGGTTGGCATTTTTTGATTGTCGATAACAAGGCCAATTATGCCTACTTCAGTCTCAGGAAATGTGATGATTCTTTTACGTCCGATGGTGGTGCCTTTTATTTCTGAAACAAGCTCATGTTTTTTATTCATTAATAGCAATCTGAAACCTGCACATGCCTGGCCCTTGCTCAAATCTTCTCTTAATACGATACAATTAATTTTCTGTTCAGTCGCAAATTCAATACCCATCGATTGCAGATGAGTAAGGGAAATAGTTTCATACGTTAAAATTGTTCCGTCATTGATAGCAGGAGCCTTCCTCGTCCCACGATGGGGGATATAATAACCCGTCCCCTGCCTTGCCTTATTAGTGGCAAAATTTTCATCCCTAAGTAGCCTGAACTCTACTAATGCTGCTGAATCATTTTCATGTATCAGCCCTCTTCTGTCAGGCGGTACATTTAATAAAAGATTTGATCCGCGGCCAACTGATTTTAAATACAGATTGAATAATTCGTTTTGATTTTTGCCTTTTGAATTTTCATTTTCATGCCAAAACCAACCCGGCCTTATACTTACATCACACTCCGCCGGTATCCATGCTTTCCCATTCATATTCCCTTTATTCAGCGTATCAATAGAAGGCGCTCCAAGCCCCGGAGTAAATCCTACTGTATCCAGGTTGTTCCAATTTGTTTCACCGGCAACACCCTTCTCATTGCCCACCCAGCGGATATGCGGCCCGACATCACTAAATACAACAGTATTAGGAGACAATTTCTTTACTGTTTCCTTAAACCTGCTCCAGTCATACACTTGTTTCTTTCCATTGGGTCCTTCACCATTGGCGCCGTCCCACCATAATTCCCAGATGGGGCCGTAGTTGGTAAAAATCTCTTTCATCATATTTACAAATACCTCATTGTACTTTTCAGTACCGTAATCCGGGTGATTTTTGTCCCAGGGTGAGATATAAACGCCGAATTTCAATCCTCCTTCTTTGCAAGCCTGTGATAATTCTTGCAGCACATCACCTTTCCCGTTATTCCATTTACTCTCCCGTACAGTATGTGCAGAATAGTTGCTGGGCCATAAACAAAATCCGTCATGGTGTTTGGCGGTGATGATAATTCCTTTTGCGCCTGCCGCTTTGGCTACCCTTACCCATTGCCTGCAATCAAGTGCTGAAGGATTAAAAATATCCTCCGGTTCATCTCCATGCCCCCATTCCTTATCCGTAAATGTATTTGGCCCAAAATGAATGAAGAAATAATACTCCATTTCATGCCACATTAATTGGTGCTTTGTTGGTACAGGAATACCCAGCTTTTGTGCCGGCAAGAACCGGCTATGAATAATTATTATCAAAAGAAAAGCAAGCTTTTTCATTGTATCAATGTTACGATTAATCCCGTAAAGAATCAGAGGAAAATCATTCTCCTTATGTGCCAAAACCCTGTTTTTCAACAATCCAATTCCGCTACCTTTGCTGCGAAAAATTTACTCTTTTAATCATTTTTTATGGAATACAGGATAGAAAAAGACACGATGGGAGAAGTAAAGGTTCCCGCCGATGCCTACTACGGAGCACAAACACAGCGCAGTATTGATAATTTTAAAATCGCACAGGATATTAACCGTATGCCGAAAGAGATCATCCGGGCTTTTGCTTATTTAAAAAAGGCTGCCGCCATTACTAACCAGGAGGCCGGTGTATTGCCGAAAAATAAATCTGCACTGATCGGAAGAGTATGTGACGAAATTTTAAAAGGTAAATTGGATGACTACTTCCCGCTGGTGGTGTGGCAAACAGGCAGCGGCACCCAGAGCAATATGAATGTTAATGAAGTAATAGCCTATCGGGGTCATGTACTGAAAGGAGGCAATCTTACCGATAAAGAAAAATTTTTGCACCCGAATGATGATGTAAATAAATCACAATCATCAAACGATACCTTTCCCACAGCCATGCACATTGCTGCGTATAAGATACTGGTGGAAACAACCATACCAGGTATCAAAAAGCTGAGAGATACACTGGCAAAAAAAAGTAAGCAATACATGAAAGTGGTGAAGATCGGCCGTACCCATTTTATGGATGCCACGCCACTTACAGTTGGGCAGGAGTTCAGCGGTTATGTATCACAACTGGATCATGGATTAAAAGCCATCAACAACTCATTGGCGCATTTAAGCGAATTGGCATTAGGTGGTACTGCTGTAGGAACTGGTATTAACACTCCGCCAGACTATGATAAAAAGGTGGCAAAACATATTGCCGCACTTACAGGGCATCCTTTTGTTACTGCACAAAACAAATTTGAAGCACTGGCCGCTCATGATGCTATTGTAGAAGCGCATGGCGCATTAAAAACAGTGGCAGTAAGCCTGATGAAGATCGCCAATGATATCCGCATGTTGTCTTCAGGGCCAAGAAGTGGTATTGGTGAAATTTTTATACCGGATAATGAACCTGGTTCTTCTATCATGCCTGGTAAAGTAAACCCCACTCAATGCGAAGCATTGACCATGATCGCTGCTCAGGTAATGGGTAATGATGTGGCCATCAGTGTGGGTGGCGCCAATGGTCATTTTGAACTCAATGTGTTCAAGCCTGTAATGATTTATAATTTTCTGCACAGCGCCAGGCTGATTGGTGATGGCTGTGTGTCATTTAATGATAAATGTGCTGTCGGTTTGGCTCCAATAGAAGCCAATATCAAAAAACATGTTGATAATTCATTAATGCTGGTTACATCACTCAATACCAAGATTGGCTATTACAAAGCAGCAGAGATTGCACAAAAAGCACATAAACAGGGAACCACTCTAAAGGAGATGGCTGTGAAACTGGGCTATGTTACACCTGAGCAGTTTGACGAATGGGTGAAACCAGAAAAAATGGTGGGTAAGATTTAACTCTTATTGCTCAGGGATTTATAAAATCTACTAGTAAAATCACTATCGTAAAAAGAGAAAAACTTGAGGTTTTTCTCTTTTTTATTCAGTAAAAATTGCAGGAGGCTTTTATTTGTTTTTATCTTAACAGTCGCAATAATCCAAACCCTTTTTGTAACCCCAAAAAATCCGCCATATGAAAAGTAATGCAAGGGCTGCATCACTGCACCCGGCTAACATTCTCACTTCAGTTAAAAAAGAGCCTATACAGGCTGCACAACAGATCAAATCAGCTTATTTAAAAGCCATTCTCTCAGGTTCAAGAATTATTTCCGGAACAGAAAATGCTTTACCGGTAGAAAACCCTGACAGGGCCGCTGCTATCCGTTATATTAAAGAAAGCTCATCCATGAGAAGATAACGGTAGCTGAAACTTTTCAAGCTAAGTAAACCCCTGAGCATAACACAAAAAAAAGCCTCCGTGAAAACGGAGGTTATTTTTTATCTGACTATTGTATCAGTTTATTTCTTAACAAATTTTTCGATCTGTACTTCCATATCATAGCCGTTGTACAGTTTCAAAATATACGTTCCGGCAATTAAACGGGATACATCAACAGAGAAATCATTTCTGAAACTCGTTTCTTCTTTCAGCATCCGGCCATGTATATCAAATATCTGTACCAGCAATGGCTTTCGAAGTTCCTTTTTACCATGTATGTTTATTCTGTCTGTAACTGGGTTAGGGAATATCTGTACCAGATCTCTAACTACAGGCGGACCACCAGGAGGGTTTTCTCCCAGCGGAAGTGTGATCAATGTCTTATAAGTAAGCTTCAGTATTTTACCTCCGTCTTTTGTAGCCGAACTGCTGCCACCAAATCCGCCAGTAGGGCCGGATGTACTACCGGTACTATCTATCACCACCCAAAAAACACCACTATTGGCTACAGGGTTAATGGCCACATCCCTTACTCTCCATCCGTGCAATAAAGGAAAAGTATCCACCGTATTGGTAGAAGATGAACTATCAATAAAAGTACCTGCTGAATTTAATTTTAGCCTGTACATTCCATATTTCAGTGAAGTAACAAGCAATGAATTTTTCCACCCGGGAATATTGCCGCCATAAAAATCAATACTGGAAGGGGCAATAGTTGGCCATGTATAAATATTAGCGCCACTGGAAGGTATCGACGAAGCAGGCCAGTTGAATGTAGAAAACACAGGCCGCTGCATGCTATTGGTGGTTGACCATGTATCTTCGCTGTAATTGACCAACAGGTTAGCCAATCTGTCGTTATTGGCAAATGCATCCAGCGATGAATAGTTTTCATCTCCGAGTCCCGCTACTTTAGGCCATCCATAATTACCGCCGGATACTATGTTGTTCACTTCATCATCAGATTTATCACCATGCTCAGAACTATATAATCGCCAGGTACCATTTACATTTCCCCAGGCTATTCCCTGGGCATTTCTGTGACCATAACTGTAAACCGGAGTTTTCAGTGCACTGAACGCTGAAACACTATGATTAAAAGGGTTATCATTCGGAATCCATTGTCTCCAGGTATTGTAATCATGCGTTACCCCATATGATGCATCTCCATCCGGCTCTGTATTAAGCCGCATAATTTTCCCTTCACAGGTATCCAGAACCTGTGCATAATTGGTTCTTGAAAGATTATTAAACTGTCCGGCCCCCATATCACCAATAGTATAGTACAGTTTATAAGTACCATCAAGTTCCGGTAGCGGGCTGATAGCCATTCTTCCCGAATTGTGATCATTACTACCGGGTAAATTTGATATTACTGTATCCATGATTGTCAAAGTGTCTTTTGCCGGAACAGCAGGATTTCCTGCATCTGCAGCAAAATAAAAGCGGCATCTTACAATCTTGGTGCGGAAGTAGCAAGGAGAACCGGGGCTTCCGGGACAGGTTCCTGTATAAACATAAGCCAGGTATACCCATCGCTTATTAGGGTCTGTCATAAACTCTGGATGATGAACTAATCCCTGCATCCCACCCTGAGGCCATGTACCAATCGAGCGGGAAAACGTTACCAGAGATCCGCCTAACGGAATTCTAAGTACCTGCTGGGCTGCAATATTTTTTTGTGCTTCAGTTCTATTAGGGCTCATTCTTACAACTCTGTACCCGCGGGCCTCAGTAATCCATAGTGAATCATCTTTTCCGTAAGTGATCTCCCATGGATAACCCAGGTTTTTTGCAACTGTATCCATATTGAACAGGATTGTCGTTGAATCAATAACCTGTGCTGTTGTTTTATTGGATTGAATAAGAAAAAGCAGCAGACTAAGTAGAAGGGGTAGTGGTCTTCTCATGAAAATGGATTTATTAAGTAAAAGTAACTCAAAATTAAGCGGCTGCCAATAGGAGTTTCTACAGACCGGCCGTACCGTAAAAACAGCAAAAAGTCAGGAATATGTACTATTGCCGGGGGATACCGGTTAATCTATTTTTATAGCCACGAGTCAGAACTGTGAACTCTGAAAATCCGGTCTATGAAAAAAACTATACCCCGTACTATTTACTCACCCCTGTTTTTTCTTCTTCCTGTATTATTTTTTACAGGAATGGAGGCCGCCTGGTCACAAAACATTGACTTTGGTAAAAGTTATATTAACGTAACAAAAGGCCTGAATGGAGGTACTGTAGAAACTGGTGATACTCTTGAGATAAGAGCATCTTTTGTTGTTCGTTCCGGTACGTATGATAGTTGCAGGTACCAGGACGTCGTTCCTGCCGGCACAACCTATATAGCCGGAACAGTAAGAGTGCTTACCAATGAAGGAAAGATCTATAAACAATTTACTGATGCTTCAAACGATGACCCGGGAAGGATCGTGGGTACAGCTATCACCATTAACCTGGGTTATAATACAGCGGCTGCTCCTGCAACAGCTTTCCGCAGGGGAAGGGTAGTCAACACACATAAACCTTCCTTTTACGGAAGCAGTTGTATCATGGTAGCTTCGTTCCGGGTAAGAGTTACTGCAGCAACGGGTAGTAATATTAGTACTGGTGGTGGTAATATGACTTACAAATTAGGTGCTGCAGCTGTACAAACTTTTACCTTTCCAGCCAACACATTGAGGGTCTATCCAAACTATGGTATTTGTTCTAACACGATTGGCACCAATGCTATCGGAACAGAGTTTAATGGAACATTTGGTACCGGTCAACCAAGAAACCGCGGAACTTCAGCCAATGTACCAACCGGATATACGTATAAATTTTTTACTACGGGTGACCCTAACGACTATAGTTATGGCGTTGCAAACAACACTTCCACACTTACTAATTACACAACCCTGAATACGTGGGCAAAACCTGATAACTCGTCTCCTACCCACAGAGTCTTTTCAGTATGGGATATTATTGGTGACCATACCGGCGCATCAAACCCGGTTCTAGGTAATCCAGCAGCAGATACAGTAGCCAACCCAAATGCAGGTTATATGCTTGTGATCAATGCTGCGTATCGTATCGACTCTGCCTTTCAGCAAACAATCTCAGGACTTTGTCCTAATACATACTACGAAATTTCTTGCTGGATGCGCAACATTTGTTCGAAATGTGGTTGTGATTCAAATGGGAAAGGTGCCACCAATGCAACTGGGCCGCCTTATTATATTCCAACTGGTACCGGCGACTCATCTGGAGTAGCCCCCAACCTGACATTTGAAATAGATGGTGTTGACTATTATACTTCCGGCAACCTTGTTTATAATGGACAGTGGACTAAAAAAGGATTTACTTTTTTAACAGGCCCTGCTCAAACCAGTTTTACACTTAAGTTCTTTAATAACGCTCCCGGAGGTGGTGGTAATGACTGGGCACTGGATGATATTTCAGTTTCTACCTGTTCACCCAACATGAAATATTCTCCATCACTAAGCCCTTCTGTTTGTGAAGGCAATGTGATCACCATTTATGATACGGTACGATCTTATTTTAATAACTATACCTATTATAAATGGCAACGCAGTACAGATGGCGGAGTTACCTGGACTGATGTAACTGCTCCGGCTGGTCCTGCTGCTCCTTTCTGGAACGGAACTGAATGGGAGTATGTTACCTCTTATACATTAACGCCTGCACAAACACTAATGATCAATAACGGCAACAGGTACAGGCTGGTAGTGGCAACTACTCTTTCCAACCTTACTGACCCCAATTGCAATTTCACTGATCAGGGAAATATTATTACGTTACAGGTTATCTTCTGTGGTATTCCGCTTGCAGCCGAACTTATAGCATTCAATGGACAGTTAGAAAATGAATATGCCCAGCTAAGATGGACAACTACCGGGGAAACAGAGCCTTTGATCTTTGATGTTGAAAGAAGTACCGATGGAGTTAATTTCTCATTGATTGGTTCTGTTAATAGCTATAATGACTATATATCAGAGCAAAGCCATTATTCGTATACAGATCCGTCCCGTCTGACAGGCAAAGCTTACTACCGGATAAGAATGAGGAATATTCCGGGACAATCAACTTATTCCAGAACGATACAACTTGCAGTATCAAATGAGCCCTTCAGCTTTGTTTCAGTGATCAATCCTTTCAGCAATGAATTATTATTTGAAGTATCAGCTGAGCAGGCAGGAAAAGCAGAAGCAGAATTGATCGATGTATCAGGAAAAGCAGTAAGAAGAAAAATGTTTGATATCTCTTCCGGAATTACCCGTTTAAGTTTGGAAAATACAAGCCAGCTTGCTTCAGGTATTTACTTCCTGCGGGTGCAATCAGGTGGCCGGGTAATTCAAAAAAGAGTATTGAAAACAAGATAATAATTGGGCTTATAACACCTGCACCTTATCACTAATCTCTGTATTTGTTTCAACGGTTGAAACAGGTGCAACAGGGTGATGCTTTTTAAAGAATCTCTTTTGAAAGAGCAATAAAGTAATAACGCCAATAGAGATAGAGGCATCTGCCACGTTGAAAATGGGACTGAAAAACTCAAATTCATCACCTCCAACAAAAGGCACCCAGGAAGGAAAACTCGATTTTATCATCGGGAAGTACAGCATGTCCACCACACTGCCATGCAAAAATGAAGAATAGCCATTTGATGAGAATTTAGCAACTTCATTTAGATAGGGTATATAATCCCCTGTAGCAGCATCAAAATGTAGCCCTTTGTCGAAGATCATCCCGTAAAACATACTGTCGATAAGATTCCCTAATGCTCCGGCATAGATCAACCCGGCGCAAATAATAAAACCACGGCTGTATTGTTGTTTTACTATCCGGCCCAGGTACCATGTACCAAAGATCACTGCAGCAAGGCGGAACAGAGTTAATATCATCTTCCCTGTTTCATTACCAAATTTCCAACCCCAGGCCATTCCGGGATTTTCAATAAAATGAAGCCTGAACCAATCAAAACCCAATACCCTTACAACTTCGCCGGTAGGATGGCTGGTCTTGATCCATATCTTCAATGCCTGGTCAATAATAATGATAACAGCAATAAGGAAAACAACAGTTCTTAGTTTCAATGATGCGGTTTTAAGGGGCAAATATATGAATAAAGCTGTACGGCGGCAGGCCAAAAGAGTCTTAAAAATCAGAACAGAACCCGATTTCCCGATGTGTTGGTTTGCAGGCACATTGAGTTTTTCACTCTTCAAAATAAACCCTCTTCACCCGTTGTGAGATGCCTGTCAGTATTTCATAAGGGATCGTTTCAGCCCATTGCGCCACCTGCTGTACAGGCAACTGGTTACCAAACACAATTACTTCATCTCCTTCCCGAACATTTTCAATTCCTGTAACATCCACCATAAACATATCCATACAAACAGTACCGATAACAGGAGCCAGCTGACCATTTATCCAAACCTTTCCGATTCCATTTCCAAGTCTGCGGGGATAGCCATCTGCATATCCTAACCTGATCGTTGCAATCAGAGAATCTCTTCGTACAATTCCTTTACGATTATAACTAACCGACTCCCCTGCTTTCAATTCCTTTAGTTGGGCAATGGTTGATTTTAATGTCGTTACTGCTTGAAGATTCAAACTATCAGAGGCGGCGCTATCGACACCATAAAGGCCAATACCAAGTCTTACCATTTCGAGTTGCAAATCAGGATGCCGGATAGCTGCTGCAGAATTAGCAATATGCCGGATGAAAGAATAACCCAGTTTCTCCTGTAAATGATTGGAGGCATTTTCCAATAACCTAAACTGATGCCGTGTGAAGTCATCCTGAATCGCCTCTTCGCTTGCAGCTAAGTGTGAAAAAACTGATTGAATTCTGAACGACGAAGTTGATACCAGGTAATCACTAAGTTTTTCTATTTCGCCAACGGCAAACCCTAATCTGTTCATCCCTGTTTCCACTTCTATATGAACAGGATACTGTTGTATTCCTTCTTTTTGCAAAAAAGAATCAAATGATTGCAGCAATTCAAACGAATAAAGCTCCGGCTCCAGGTTATTTTCAACAATCACATCAAAGGCGTTTTCTTCAGGATTCATAACCATGACAGGCAATCCGATCCCTGCTTTTCGCAGGTCTACCCCTTCGTCTGCATAAGCAACACCCAGGTAATCAATTTTATGATACTGCAGAATTCCGGCAATTTCAGCCCCGCCACTTCCATACGCAAAAGCTTTTACCATGGCCATAATTTTGGTCGATAGCTTTAATATGCGTTGATACTCCTTTAAATTATGGGCAATGGCATTAAGATTAATTTCTAATACTGTCTGATGTACTTTTTGCTCCAGCAACTGCGCTATTTGTTCAAAGGCAAATACTCTTGCTCCTTTTATCAAAATAGCTTCTTCCTTAAATAAAGAGGACCTGAATTGCTGTAAAAATTCAGCCGTTGAAGAAAACAATTCTGCAGTTAATCCATTTTCGCTACCAGTAATAAGATGGCGCAGTGATTTTGATATCCGCTCCCCTATTCCAATCAACCTGCTGACACGATGTTTTTTCAGGCTTTCCGCTACCTGTATATATAATTTATCATCCGGAACAGCACTTTGCAGAAAATCAGAAAGAATGGCTGTTCGCTTCATACCAGTGCTTTGCTGTTCAAGAAAAGTAAGCGCAATTTCAAGTGAGCTGATGTCTGCACTATAACTATCATTAATAACCACGCAATGATTAATCCCCTTTTTCATCTCCAATCGCATATCTACCGGCACCAACTGTTTCATCCTGTCGCTGATCACATCCTCTTTATAGCCGAGCATCAACAATACTTCCCAGCAGGTAATTGCATTTTGCAGGGAAGCGTCATCAGTAAAAGGAATCTCCAAGTGGATTTTCTTATTCTGCCATGCCGGATATATAGCTGTAATTGCAGTCGTTGCTTCTTTTTTTATTAACTCCACCTGCCGAACAGGCTCCGGCTGCTTTGAATGCCTGAACAATATTCTTTTTTCTGTTTCCTTTTGCTCCTTTGACTCAAACCCCTCACTGTGTGCTTCCCCAATATTGGTAAATATGCCAATGCTTGGCCGGATAATTCGCTCCAGTTTATCCATCTCTCCCGGCTTTGAAATGCCGGCTTCAAATATTGCCAGTGTATGATGCTCATTCATCTGCCACACACTGAGTGGCACACCAATTTGTGAATTATAGCTTTTGGGGCTTCTGACTATATTATACTCGGGATGTAATAACTGGTACAACCATTCCTTAACAATTGTTTTTCCATTGCTGCCTGTTATCCCTATCACTGGTATATTAAACTGACTGCGGTGATAAGAAGCCAGCTGTTGTAATGCAAATAATGTATCTTTTACTTTCAGGATACTTGCTTCAGGGTAAAGTCTCCCATTTATCTTTTCACTCACAACGAAGCTTCTGACTCCCTTCTTGTATAGCTCTGGTATAAAATCATGCCCATTACGGCGGAAACCGATTAAAGCAAAGAACAAAGAAGTTGCAGGTGAAAAAACCTTACGGCTATCCAATAAAAGGTGCTCTACCGGGTTATCACTACCGACAATGGTATCCGCCTGGATGATATGGGCAATATCGTTTACTGAATAGTGCAAGGGTTTACCAATATATCAGGAAACACTTTCATCAGTTATGTCTGCAGGTTCTCCTTTTTTATTTATAAATATGGAATAGAATATAGAGCCTGTAATACATATCAAAATGACTCCCAATGAAATAAATACCTGTATTTGTTTGCTTACCCATTGGTTGATCCAGTGTTCACCAAGCATCTTAATCCCTATAAATACCAATACAATAGCAATGCCCTGCTGGAGGTAATCAAACTTACTGACTGCTCCCCGGAGTAAAAAGAATAATGATCGCAAACCTAAGACAGCAAAAATATTAGAGGTATAGATCACCAGCCTGTCTCTTGAAATGCCCATCACTGCCGGAATAGAATCCAGTGCAAATACCAGGTCAATTGCGGCAAGCATTATCACCACTACAAATAAAGTAGTGTAAACAGGTTTGCCATTTTCTTTGATCATGAATTTACCATTACCGTCATGCGGTGCCAATGGCAGAAACCTTTTCATAAATAAGTATACTTTACTTTTCTGCGGATCAAATTCCTCATCCTCATTAGCGGTAAACATCTTGTACCCTGTATATACAAGAAAAACTCCGAAAACATACAATATCCAGTGAAATCTTTCTACCAGTGCTACTCCCACTGTAATGAAAATTACCCTGAACACAATAGCCATAAGAATACCAATCAGCAACACCCTGCCATAATTCTTCTCTTTAACGGAAAAAGCAGAAAAAATCAGGATGAATACAAAAATATTATCAATACTAAGGCTCCATTCCATCAGGTAGGCACTCAGGTATTCCAATGCTAATCCCTGGCCTTTTTCGACCCATACGAAAACAAAAAATGCCAATGCCAGCCCTACCCAAAAAAAAGTTTGATATAAAGCCTGGCGGATAGTGACCTTCTGCCCTTTTTTACTCAAAAGGCCGAGGTCAAACACCAAAGCAAATATCAATACAATTCCAAAAACGAGATATGTTATCTGATCAGCAGTCATTATAATTTATTAGGAGGTGTAAAATCAAAGTCCGGAAACTCAGGCGGCATACTTTCTCTTTCTTACCTGCTGATAAACCCATCCGAAAAATATAACCAATAATACAGGTAAAGCGATATTAATAAATTGCCAGGTTGTTTTTTGTTCTTTTACTTTTTGTGAATCGAGCAGGCGCAGGACAATATCCTTATTGCGGGTTTCAATTATCCCAGATTTACTTGCCATATACTCCAGACAGTTCAATAGAAAATTCCGGTTAGCGAACTGATACTCATATTGAGTACCTGCTGTATAGTAATTCATTCCCATAGGAAGTGGGCCGTCTTTCGGGGAAATATCATTTAGTACAATATCCCCATCTGCTACAACTATTATTTTACTTTCATTCTCTGCTTTATTTATAAATGCCACACCTGATGCTTTTAATGTATCCAGTTGAGATTGAGACAACCGGTTTCGAAAAATAGAGGTAAACTTCCCTTCTAATAAGTACGCAACTGGTATATCTTTTTTACCAAACTTAATATCTTCTGGCACATTTCTGTTTTCGTTTATACTAATCAGCGCAGGGGTGCTTATAATTCTTGAATTTGAAGAAGTC
Organism: Chitinophagaceae bacterium; assembly: GCA_016786885.1. Lineage (GTDB taxonomy): Bacteria > Bacteroidota > Bacteroidia > Chitinophagales > Chitinophagaceae > JJ008. The sequence goes on from JAEUVO010000039.1 coordinate 100,712, forward strand.
GATAGCAGAGGTGTTTTTTTAATTCCCTCTGCCGCTATTGTATCAATGGAATTAACGAACCTCCCCGAAACAAGCCCGGTATTTTTGTTAATACTATGATTACCTTTTGACTCAAAAAGTGGATAGTAATTCCATTTTAAAAATTCAAATTGAGGTTTATCAGCACTCCCCCCAATCACAAATGGCATGAAATCACATTGCAGATCCATAATAAGATCCGTATTTATCCGGACACCATATTTGAATAACTGATCTGTCAAGTTTAAGTTCCTGTCATAGGCAATTGTCTCCTTATCAAACCTTAAGCTATCTTGTTCAGCTATTAGATTATCAATAAACAGAAGCACTTTGCCCCCCCTCATGACATACTGATCAATTTTTAATTTCTCATCTTCTGAGAACTGCAAAGTAGGTTTGACAATCAATAGTACTTTAAATGTATCTGGTATTCCAGCCTGCTTATTTAAATTAAAAGTGAATAACTCATAATTTTGCCTGATAGAATACTCTAAATCAGCTGTCCTGCCATCACGAAACACAGGCGCCCCATTAACAATCTCCCTCCCAAGCTGAGGCTCTCCATTCCCAATAGAATATGCAATCATTGGCTTTGAATCACCTACGAGCCGGTCCAAAGCTTTTGCAAATGTGTATTCCAATAATGCTTCAGCACTATTAATTACTTTTTCCGGTGATTCTGCGCTTTCCGAAAATAAAGGCGGTACTGAAAACAAGGTTACTAATTCTTGCCTGTTTTTATACTTTACAATTGCAAATGGATAAGCATAACTACTGCTTTCCCCTGTTTTAACCTGGGCTTTCAGATTTATTGGTGTGGCACCAAGTTTTCTAAGAGAATCTCCCCATGTAATCCCTGTGCCTTCAAAAGTTTCGTCGTCAGGAGCAATAAAGCGATACTGTAATTTAGAACTCTTTGATTCTTTTAATAAAACAAGAAACTCTTCGACACTATTTGTTAGTTTCCTGAATTTAGTAGGAAACTCCCCTTTAAGAAAAACATCAATCTGGGCAGTTTCATCCAGCCCTCCTAATAAATCTTTTGTGGTCCTACTTAATGTATATCTTTTTTCTTTAGTCAGGTCAAACCGGGTATGAACTATTGATGCCAGGTAATTGACAGCAAACAAAGTCAGCAACATGGTTACCCACCAGTATTTTGAAGCAAAAATTTTCTCTGTTATTTTTCTCATACTATCGCTTCAGCAGATTTCGGTTAGTAATGGCAAAAAACAGGAACACTACACTGAGGAAATAAACCACATCACGGGTATCTATCAATCCCCGGCTGATACTCCGGTAATGAAAATCAATACCGATCATTTCCACATAATAATCAGGCCCGTTGGCCAATGCAGGCATCCTGCTGATAGCACTAAATCCATAATATATAAGTGCACAGCCCAGCAGGCTGGTAATAAAAGCTACCACAGCATTATTAGTAAAACTGCTGCTGCAAATACTGATTGCAGTAAAAACGGAAGCTAAAAAAAATAGGCCGATATATGACCCGGCTGTGGCCCCCATATCAACACCTTCAGTAGAAGAAAGACGCTGAATAGATAAGATGTAAATGATCGTTGGCAGCAGAGCAATGAACACAACTATTAAACTACCGAGATACTTACCGCCTATGATCTGCCAGCGGGTCAGCGGCCTGGTTTGGAGAATTTCGTAAGTACCCGTTTTAAACTCTTCAGCAAAGCTGCGCATGGTAATGGCCGGAATGAGCAATAACAAGATCCATGGCGCTAATTGAAAGAACCTGTCCAATGTGGCGTATCCAAAATCGAAGATATTATCCTCAAACACAAATAGTACCAACCCGTTTACAAGCAGGAAAACAATAATGGCGATGTAACCTGTAAGGCTACTGAAAAATTGGCGAAGTTCTTTTTTACAAACGGACCACATAGGCATGGACAATGATGCAAAATAAGCTAAAGCTTCTATATTTCAGCTCTTTGCACCTGTTATAGTCAATAAAAAAATCCCTTCGTAAAGGGATTCTTATTGTCAAGCAGGGGTTTAATTATCTATACGGCAAAACTTTCGCCACAACCACAGGTACGGCTGGCATTCGGATTACTGAAATAAAATCCTTTTCCATTTAATCCGTCCGAAAAATCCAGGGTGGTATTGACCAGGTATAAAAAACTTTTCAGGTCAGTTACTACCTTCACTCCGTTATCTTCAAAAACCTGGTCCATGGGTTTTTGCTCATTATCAAAATCCAGCTTGTAGCTAAGTCCGGAACATCCGCCTCCCACCACACTTACCCGCAGAAAGTAAGAAGGATCTTCTGCAACTCCCGCATCCGCCAAAAGCTGTTTCACTTTTGATTTAGCCTTATCACTCACATAAATTGCATTATCTGTTGTCACACTCATCTCCAGAAATTTTAGTGTACTATACTCTCATCGAACTTGAGCTCTTCAAGGCCATTCTTTTTCCGGTAATCATTGATCGCTGCTTTGATAGCATCTTCTGCCAGTACAGAGCAGTGAATTTTAACCGGGGGAAGATTCAATTCTTCTACGATTGTCATGTTATCGATTGTTACTGCCTCATCTATTGACTTACCCTTCAGCCACTCAGTAGCCAGGGAAGAAGAAGCAATAGCAGACCCACAACCAAAGGTTTTGAACTTGGCATCTTTGATAACACCGGTTGTTTCATCTACTTCAATCTGTAAACGCATAACATCGCCGCACTCCGGTGCACCCACCAGGCCAGTACCTACATTTGATTTGCTTTTATCTAATGTACCCACATTTTTGGGGTTCTGGTAGTGATCAATAACTTTTTCGCTGTATGCCATGATAAAAAATTTAGAGGTTAAAAATTAATGATGCGCCCATTCAATAGTGTTCAGATCAATGCCTTCCTTGTACATTTCCCAAAGCGGACTCATCTCTCTTAACTTATTAACGGTGTTGGTTACTTGTTCAATTGTATAATCAATTTGCTCCTCCGTTGTAAATCTGCCCAGGCCAAAGCGAAGGGAGCTATGTGCCAGGTCATCGCCCAGGCCCAATGCTTTTAATACATAGGATGGCTCTAAAGAAGCAGAAGTACAGGCAGAACCTGACGAAACTGCAATATTCTTATTAAAGCCCATCATCAGCCCTTCTCCTTCCACATACTTGAATGAAATATTAGTTACATGTGGAAGTCGGTATTCTTTATCGCCATTCAGATATGACTCCTCTATCTGCAGTAATGCTTTCTCCAATTTATCTCTTAGCTTAACCACTCTCTTTGTTTCTTCTTCCATTTCATTTCTGCAAATCTCGCAGGCCTTACCAAAACCAACGATACCCGGAACGTTCAATGTACCGCTTCTCATACCTCTTTCATGACCGCCACCATCTATCTGTGCTGTCACTTTCACTCTTGGATTTTTACGGCGCACATATAAGGCTCCTACTCCTTTCGGACCATACATTTTATGTGCTGTGAAGGCCATCAGATCTATACCGTCTTTATTTACATCAACAGGTATTTTCCCTACAGCCTGTGTGGCATCACTGAACACAAGGACTCCATGCTTTTTTGCAATTGCACTGATCTCTTTCATCGGCATCACTGTACCAATTTCATTATTGGCATACATGAGTGCAATTAAAATCGTATTAGGCTTTATCGCTGCTTCCAGTTCTGCCAGATCAATTAATCCATTAGGCTTCACTTTCAGGTAAGTTACCTCTCCGCCTTCTTTTTCGATATGCTTGCAGGTATCTAATACTGCTTTATGTTCGATGTTACAGCTAATAATATGATTGCCTTTGCTGGCATACATTTCAAATACACCTTTTATAGCCAGATTATCTCCTTCAGTTGCCCCGGAAGTAAAGATTATTTCTTTTGGGTCTGCACCGATCAGTTTGGCTACCTGCTCCCGGGCATAGTCTACTGCTTCCTCCGCCTGCCATCCAAAAGGATGGTTACGGCTTGCCGCATTGCCGAAATTGCTGGTAAAATAAGGAATCATTGCCTCCACTACCCTTGGATCACATGGAGTGGTCGCATTATGGTCTAAATAAATGGGAAATTGTAACATAAAATCAGTTAATCGTTGTTCGTTTCAATTAAACACAAAATTAACCCAAAAGGTTCTAAATGAGAGGAGTAATTTGGGGTAATTAGCCGATTTTACCGAATTCGAAAAGGCCTAATTTTACATTCATAAATCTTTAGTATGCAAAAGATTGAACATATCGGAATCGCCGTAAAAAGTCTTGAGGTTTCTGTACCCCTTTTTGAAAAACTGCTGAATACTCCTTGCTATAAAACAGAAATGGTAGAAAGTGAAAAAGTAAATACAGCATTTTTCAAAAACGGCCCAAACAAAATCGAACTACTGGAAAGCAGTAATTCTGAGGGGGTTATTGCCAAATACATTGAGAAAAAGGGGGAAGGTATGCATCATATTGCTTTTGCTGTAGATGATATCGAAGCCGAAATGAAGCGATTGCAGCAGGAAGGCTTTACTCTGCTGAATGAAAAGCCGAAACTGGGGGCTGATAACAAACTGGTCTGTTTTCTTCACCCCAAACATACAAACGGAGTGTTGATTGAGTTGTGCATGGAAATAAAATAATAGTTCCCCTGTTCTAAATACTTTTATATTGAAACAGCAAATTGTACAGATAGCATTGGTAGTAAATGATTATGATGAGGCAATTGATTTTTACACCAAAAAGCTTCACTTTACATTGCTGGAAGATACCAGGCTGAGTGAAAATAAACGTTGGGTTACGATTGCTCCAATGGGTGCTTACGGCTGCCGGATTCTACTGGCAAAGGCTGCCTCTGAGGAACAGAGAAGCCGGATTGGCAACCAAACAGGCGGACGGGTTTTCCTTTTTCTTCATACTGATGATTTTGAAAGAGATTATCAGAATTTAATAAACAACAATATCAAAATTGTGAGACAACCTTCTTCTGAAACTTATGGAACGGTTGCTGTATTTGAGGATTTATATGGAAATCTCTGGGATCTGATAGAGCCTATAATACCAAGTTAGTTTTTTGTTAGTTCTTTATGTATCTCACACTTTGGGAGATAAGGCGCCGTCATTATTAGTTGTAAATATCAGGCCTGTGCTTTTTTCTCATCCTGTTCTTCCCCTATCGAATCGGCATTAATGATACCCAGTTTTTCCACAGCCACCTGGGCTGCTATCTGGGAAGCATCTTTTTTATTAAAGGCCTTGCCCTCCGCAATATTCTTTCCGTCCAGTACAGCAGCTACAGTAAAAAGGCGCCGGCCGTTTTCAAGTTTTTCATTCAATGTTTCAAACTCAAGCACTCTTCCGTTTTTATTCGCCCATCCATACAATTTGTTTTTATGGTTTATTTCCAGGTTTTCAAGGTCATCCATGAACATATGCGGAAGAATAATGTAATCCAGCACCCACCTGGCAGTTTTTTTATACCCAAGATCAAGGTATATAGCACCTACAAGAGCTTCCAGTGTATTTCCGAATATTTGGCTCACTTTTAAAGAGCCATCCATTTTGTTATACAGGGTAACTTTCTTTAATCCCATCCGGATCGCAATGTCATTTAACTGCTGCCGGTTTACCATTTTACTTCTCATCTCTGTCAGGAAGCCCTCTTCTTTATACGGATAACGTTTGAAGAGATAATCAGCGATCAAAGCACTGAGGACAGCATCACCAAGATATTCAAGGCGTTCGTTATTTTCATCTGCGCCATCTCGGATAGATCGATGAGTAAGCGCCGTTTTATAAAGTGATATATTGCCGGGTTTATAACCCAGAATGTTCTTTAGTTCTTTCTTAAAAGTCGAACCTTCGTGTTTGGTAAAAAAATTCTTAAAGAAATCCACGGTAATCAAGCTACGAAAAAAATCCGAATCAGGCTTTATACTTTTTCACAATCACACAGGCATTATGCCCTCCAAAACCAAATGTGTTACTCAGTGCAGCACGAACGGTTCTTTGCTGGGCCTTATTGAATGTGAAATTAAGTTTGGGATCTAATTCAGGGTCATCAGTAAAATGATTGATTGTAGGTGGTACTATATCGTTTATTACTGACTGAATACTTGCAATAGCCTCGATAACACCTGCAGCACCCAGGCAGTGGCCCGTCATGGATTTCGTAGCACTGATATTGAGTTTATAAGCATGGTCACCGAAAACAGCCGTGATGGCTTTTACTTCCGCCCCATCACCTATTGGAGTAGAAGTGCCATGAGTATTGATATAATCAATTTCGTCCGCCTTCATGCCGGCATCATCAAGTGCGGCCAGCATTACATTTCTTGCTCCCAATCCTTCCGGATGAGGTGCAGTTATATGGTGAGCATCAGCTGTGGCACCACAACCCGCCACTTCACAATAAATTTTGGCTCCTCTTGCTCTAGCATGTTCCAACTCTTCCAGTACTAATATCCCGGAAGCTTCTCCCATTACAAAACCATCCCTGTCCTTATCATAAGGACGGCTGGCTGTTTTGGGGTCATCGTTTCTTTCACTCATTGCTTTCATCGCATTGAACCCACCTACACCAGCTTCACTGATAACGGCTTCACTACCGCCAGTTAAAATGATGTCTGATTTTCCAAGTCTGATAAGATTGAAAGCATCCATGATAGCATTGGTACTACTGGCACAGGCACTTACTACCGCAAAATTGGGGCCCCGCAGATTATGCCGCATGCTTATTTGCCCCGCAGCAATATCCAGGATCATTTTAGGAATAAAGAAAGGATTGAACCGGGGTGTTCCGTCTCCTCTTGCGAAATCAGTTACTTCATGCTGAAATGTAATCAACCCACCGATACCGCTGGCAAATACTACTCCTATTCTGTCAGGGTTGATATTGTCTTGATTTAAACCAGCATCAGCCATCGCCTGGTCACTAACGACCAGTGCCAGTTGGGTGAAACGGTCAATCTTCCTTGCTTCTTTTTTATCCAGGAATTGAGTCGGTTCAAAGCCTTTGATCTCGCAGGCAAATTTGGTACGAAACTTTGAAGCATCAAAAAGAGTGATCATGTCGGCGCCGGATACCCCATTTATCAATCCATTCCAGTAATCCTGTATAGTATTGCCCAAAGGGGTGATAGCACCCATACCTGTTACGACAACTCTTTTTAGTTCCATATAGATAGTAAGATAAAGCAGTTTAATCAAAAACAAAAACCAACCGCCTTCCATCCGGCTGATACCGGATTAAGAAGGCGGGGTTTAATTTATTTCCTGCAACTGAAGCAGGCATTCATTCTTGTTATCTGCCAACGGCAGGCAACTTATACATTACTTGGCATGCTCTTCCAGGTAAGTTACAGCCTGACCTACAGTAGTAATAGTTTCGGCTTGTTCATCAGGAATAGAAATATTGAATTCCTTTTCAAATTCCATGATGAGTTCAACTGTGTCTAAAGAATCGGCACCCAGGTCATTGGTAAAAGAAGCTTCGTTTGTTACTTCTGCTTCGTCAACGCCCAGTTTGTCAACGATGATCTTTTTAACTCTTGATGCAATGTCTGACATGTTCTTAAAGTTTTGTTTATTGGGTGCAAAAATATACTTTTTGAATAAATAAGCATCGGAAAGACTTATTTTTCCCATTTTGGGCCAAATATCTGAAAACGAAGATATAGTAACTCCAAAATAACTCCTGAACCAGTTATTTAATACCAATAAACGGTTGGTAGTGTTGCAGGATATTTGTATTTTGAAGTTCTCTCCCTTAATCACTTAGTTATGGCCCTGAAGATTATTGATCATGGTACGCCGGAATATCAGAAGATGATAAAGCTTCGGGATGATATTTTGCGAAAGCCCCTTGGCCTCGGTTTTACTTCTCAGGAACTGGATGAAGAAAAAGATAATATGCTGATTGGCGCCTTTGAAGATGACACCATTCTCGGGTGCTGTATGCTGGTAGAAGAAAATCCACAGATAGTGCGTCTGCGACAAATGGCCGTGTTAAACGACCTGCAGGGAAAAGGTATTGGAAGGGCCCTGATGAACTTTGCTGAAAACATTGCCAGAGACAGGGGATACAAAATACTATCCATGCATGCCCGCAAAAATGCAATCGGCTTTTATGAAAAAATGGGCTACAAAGTGGCAGGCGATGAATTTACTGAAGTAACGATTCCACATTATGTGATGGAGAAAAAACTATAATCATCCCGCCAAAAAGATGTCTTATACAACTTTATCCTTTCTTTACTTTCCCTTTTATCAAGTTTCTTAATTCATGTATTTCATCACTGTCTTTACATCCACTTTTCGGAACAAGTAAAAAAGAACGGCTGTCAAAATACAAATGGAAAAAATGGGGGCTTTCTACAAAATTCTTCAGCGAGGACCATGGCCAGGATTTGGAGCCTCGCTCATGTGCCAGCGTAAACCCATCCTCCTGAAAATCCATACTAAATTCATGCTTGAAGGTAACGGCTCTCCGATAGACCATGAATGGCAGGATAAACCAAAAACTAATCATTAACACTAGCCATAGAAATGAACCTACAAAGAAGGCCATTGGTGTTATTTTTCCAAGAGCATATAAGGTAATTGAGGCCAATGCAAATACATTAACCAATATCAGCATGATACGTATCTCCGGCCGGCTTATAAAATGGTAACGAAGAGCCTGGATCACCTGGTTTTTTTCGTATCCGAAATAAATGATCATGCGACAAATGTATTATGGAGTTTTCAATTCCTTTTCAGAAATACTCCATTCCCCTAATTTTTCTCCTCTCACACCTATAAACTCTACAGTCAGCTTCCTGTTTCCTCTGGTTCCGTTGAAAGAAAACTTACCATAGTTCTGTTCTTCATCTAATCCAAAGACCCGGTAGGGGTTATTCTTCTCGGCTGTTCCAAATGTGTGAGTGCCTGAGGTAAGCGGAGACACCGTAACATCATACAGTGGATAAGTACCGGGCCTTTCTACTTTTATTATCTCACTATGATGCCTGTCACCAGTAAGAAACAACACCCCATTTATCTTATATTCTTTTAAAAAATCCATCAATTCCTGGTACTCAACCGGAAAATCTTTCCATTTATCAAAAGGGGAAACAGGGTTCAATACCTGGCTGCCCACTGTTACTATCTTAAAAGTAGCATTGCTGTAAAGCAATGAATTTTTTAGCCATTCCATTTGCTGTTTGCCCAGCATTCTTTTCTCCGGGTTAGGTTTTCCATCAATGCTATCTTTCATCCTGTCAGCACTTCTCCACCAGCGGTCATCTGTCAGAAATATATCTGCATCACCCCATGAAGTCATAGTATATATACCTTCCCCATTTTCCCCGGAAGAGGGATTGCAGAAATAACTATTGAATATTTTCCGGCTGGTTTCTTTAAGTATGTAGTTCTTACCAATATCATTGGGGCCATAATCATGATCATCCCAGGTTGCCAGTTGTGGCATTGATTTTAGAAAGTTTTGCAATATTGGTGTAGCTCTGTCCTTGCTGGCCCGGCACCATAATCCCCATTCGCTGTAATAGTCAACTTCCCTTGTATACCATGCATCACCAAGCCATAACATAAAAGCAGATCTTTCTTTAGCCATAGTTTCAAAAATGGATGAATCCTTACCATATGGAGTACCCGGTCTGTCGTATACCGGTTCATTAAAATATGAACATGATCCTGTAAGGAAACTGAAATCAGGGACAGGTTTGCGCCATTGCCAGAGATCTTTTGTGGTGAATTCACCGCCGGCAGCTGTAGCTTTTCCGTTCAGCCATATTTTGTATTGGTAAGTTGTATTAAAATCTAATCCGCCAATTGTAAATTGAATGGGGTTAAACTCCTTTCCCAGTTCTCCTTTATAAACAATAATTCTACTTTTTGCATCTCCCTTTTTATTGTATTGCAATGAAACAGTTCTTACTTCGGGAGAAACCTCTACCCACACTTTTGCATCTCTTAATTCCACAGGGCCAAGCATTGGTCCGGAGACAATGCGGGACTGGGCCTGAATAGTAATAGCAAATAATACTGCTAACAAGAAAGATAAAAAGCTTTTCATTGCAATGATTTTGGCTCAGCAATTTACTGTAAAAGAAAAGCCGGTGTTTGCAGAAACAAACACCGGCTCATATTATTTTTTGAATTATGTCTTATTTCCAGCCTTGTCCGTCGGCAGGCAGGTTGAATACCTGGCAAATCTGTTCATAGGACATATTCCTAAAGTCACTGGCTGTATAATTTGTACCACCTATACCGGCAGAACGACCACCAGCCACGCCGCCAGGAATAATTACATATCTGAAATCACCACCCCAGAATGTATTCGGAGCAACACCAGTGGATAAATTACTTATATAAAATATAATTCTTCCGAGTGCAGGTAAATGTCCTACCTGCAGGGTAGAAGGAGTAAAGAAGAAACTAAACGGAAGAGGAACAGGTGCATTGTTAGCGCCTATAGCAGTACCTCTTGCATAAGCCAAAACAACACCCTGGTCAAGGATAGCCTGTGTAATACCGGGTGCGGTCACATTACGTCTGCGAACAGTTGTACCAAACAAAGTCATAGATGTGTCTGCCCAGTTTGCTGCAACAGCATCAGATATCCATGCAGAGTATATAACATTGGCTGTGCCGGCAGGGCCTTGCGGACCAACAGGGCCAGTGGGGCCTTGGGGACCAGTAGGGCCAGTAGGACCAGTAGCACCTGTCCCTCCAGTAGAGCCAGTTGGACCCTGAGGGCCAGTAGCACCGGCAGGACCTTCAGGACCTTCTTTTGTACAACTAACGGCTATGAATGTAACGGCTAAAAATAATAGCGAGAGGAGTCTGAACTTTCTCATAAAGTTTGATTTGGCTGTTATTAGTTTTGGTTTTAAAAGTAAAAGGAATTTTCCTCTTTACCAAGACATTTTAAAGGTAAAGGAAAAAAATCCAAAACAGCTCTGGTTTTACAAAAAATTCGAGGCACCGGTTTACCCGAACACCTATATTTGTTGCCTAACCAATACTTTACTATGCAACGCAGGATACTTTTTTTAGCGACCCTTTTTTTATCGGTTACCCATGTTCATGGTCAATTTAAACAAGGTGACAGAATGATCGGCGCATCTGTTGGTACTGTTTTTTTTAACTCAGGAAATTCAGATATAACTGTTGCGAATATTGGCACCAATACTTCAAAAATCACCAGCTATGGAGTAACTATTAACCCCTCGTATGGCTGGTTTGTTTCTGATAATACCGTCATCGGTGCAACACTGAATATTAATCCAAATGGTCAGAAAACCACTTACGAACAAAACGGAAGCACTTACCAGAGTGATAAATCCAATGGTTTCAATATTGGTGCCGGTGGTTTTGTAAGAAATTACTTCCCCGGCAGTGGTTCATTACTGCCTTTTGCGCAAGCCAGTATAAACGGAGGGCTAAGCAATCTTAAAACAGAAGGTTTTTTTTATTATGCTGCCGGTTCTCCATTATATAAGTATACTTACTCAGGAAGTTCGTCGGGCGGGGTATTTGTTAATACAGCATTGACCGGCGGATTAACCAAAATGGTTGGCCAAAATGCAGGTCTAGATTTTTATATCGGATATAATTTCTCTTATAATAAAAACACTTTCAACAGAACTACCAGGTATTATCTCAGCAGTAACGATAATAACCCTTCCACTGGTGAAAATGAAACAACTACTAAATTCACCAACCATGGATTTACCATTGGCGTTGGCTTCCAGGTATTTTTGAGAGGAAAAAAATAAGTGTTCTTGTATACTGAAATAAAAAGACCCCGGCAAGCCGGGGTCTTTGCTTATCGTTAGTTTTTGAAATCTACTTACTCATCATCTGTTTTGCCTCAATGCTCAATGTGGCATGCGGTACGGCACGCAACCGGGCTTTATCAATCAGCTTACCGGTAACACGACAGATACCATATGTTTTATTTTCAATCCGCATCATTGCTTTTTCAAGATGATCGATAAAAGTGATCTGGCGGCTGGCCATCTGGCTGAGTTGCTCCCTTTCCATACTTACACTACCATCTTCCATGGTCATGTAACGGGCCTCGTCCATATCACCTCCTTCATCTTTGCGGGTGATTAATCCTTGTAAATAGGCCAGTTCTTTTTTGGCAGCATCAAGCTTACGCTGAATGATCTCCCTGAATTCTGCCAGGTCGGCATCAGAATATCTCATTGTTGGTCCGGAATGTTGTTGCATAGCTATGTCTAATACGGATTTAGTAAACTCAGGTTCATATTTAACCGAGCTTTTTGTACTTGTTTTTGGAATAACCACTTTTGACGGCTTGGGCGGCTCTTTTTTAATAACCGGCTGCACTTTTTGCTTTATTGATACCAAAGATTTGGGATCAACACTCCCCGGCTTTTTGGCAACAGGTTTGGGAGCCGGGACTTCTTGTTTGGGCGCAGGAGCATGTTTTGCCACTGGCTTAACTGCTGGTTTTGGGGTCGGTTTTTTTGCAACAGGTTTTGCAGCCGGCCTGCCAGTAGGCATGGCTTTTTTAGGGGCTGCTTTTGCCACTTTTTTAGGGGCTGGTTTGGGTGCAGATTTTTTCACAGTTTTCTTTGCTGCTGGTTTTTTAGCAACAGCTTTTTTTGCGGGTTTGGCGGCCTTCTTTGGGGCCTGTTTCTTTTTAGTAGCCATAATTTACCCTTTTTTTGAAACAATCACATTTAGCAATACATCGTTAATATCTAATTCAACTCCGTCCTGAATTTCAGGTACAAACTCCAGCTTATCTGCCAGAATTTCGGCGCAAATATAGGTTTTAAACTGAGCCAACGAATCTTTTAATCCACCAGGAGCCAGTACTTTGATTTCCACCCGGTCTGTCAGGTCAAACCCGTTGTCTTTCCTTATTTTCTGTACCCGGTTTACAAACTCCCTCGCATTTCCTTCTGCTTCCAGTTCCGGGGTTACTGTTACATCTAAAGCCACCGTCAAACTACCTTTATTCGCCACGGTCCAGCCCGGGATATCTTCGCTGCTTATCTCAACTTCAGCGATTTGTAATATTACAGGTTCGCCATCAACTGACAAATTATATTGTCCTTCTTTTTCTAACAAAGCGATGTCTTCCTGGGTGAATTGGGCTAAGGCGGCAGATACAGCCTTCATTTTTGATCCCAGTTTTTTGCCCAAAGCCACAAAATTGGGCTTAATCTTTTTACTGATAAATGTATTATCCGGGCTCAGGTATTCTATCTCTTTTACGTTCACTTCTGCTTTTACCAGGTCTTCCACCTTTTGCAACTGTTCTTTCATAGAGGGATTCAGTGCCGGTATCAGCACTTTCTGCAATGGCTGACGTACTTTAATGTTTACCTTTTTACGAAGTGATAATACCAGTGAGGAAGCATCCTGTGCCAACTGCATTCTTTCTTCAAGTAATTCATCGATGGCCTCTTCATTGACTACAGGAAAATCAACATGATGTACTGATTCTGCATTGAAACGACCCGTTACTGCATTCAGGTTTTGAAAAAGACAGTCGCTAAAGAAAGGTGATATAGGAGCAATTAATCTTGTTAGTGTTTCAAGGCATTCGTACAAGGTTTGATAAGCACATATTTTATCCTGCTCGTATTCCCCTTTCCAGAACCGGCGGCGGCAGAGACGAACATACCAGTTACTTAAATGTTCATCTACAAAATCTTCAATTATACGACCTGCCTGTGTAGGTTCGTAATCATCCATATATTCATTTACTTTCTTCACCACAGTATTTAATGAAGAAAGTATCCAGCGATCGATCTCTGGCCTTTCATTCAACGGTACATATGTTTCCTTAAAAGCGAATCCGTCTACATTGGAATAAAGAGCAAAGAACTGGTATGTATTATATAATGTGCCGAAGAACTTTCGTTGTACTTCTTTGATGCCTTCTATATCAAATTTCAGATTATCCCATGGAGAGGCATTGGTGATGAGATACCATCTTGTAGCATCTGCTCCAAACGTTTCAATGGTCTTGAACGGATCAACCACATTGCCCAGGCGTTTACTCATCTTATTGCCGTTCTTATCCAGCACAAGGCCGTTGCTAACAACAGTTTTGTAAGCCACGGAATCAAATACCAGGCAGGCAATAGCATGTAAGGTATAGAACCAGCCTCTTGTCTGGTCTACCCCTTCAGCTATGAAGTCAGCCGGAAAACTTTGTTTGAATGTTTCTTTATTCTCGAAGGGGAAATGCCATTGTGCATAAGGCATGGCACCGCTGTCAAACCATACATCAATCAGATCAGGTACCCTTTTCATCGGTTTGCCTGTTGGCGAAACCAATATAATGTCATCAACATAAGGCTTATGCAAGTCTAACCCCTCTAAATCTCCCCTGAAGGGGAGACTTTTAGCGACTCCGGTGTCAACAGCTTTCTTTGCCTCATTAATCAACTCCTCAATACTACCGATACATTTTTCTTCGCTGCCATCCTCTGTTTTCCATATCGGCAGCGGTGTTCCCCAATATCTTGAGCGGCTCAGGTTCCAGTCTACCATATTCTCCAGCCAGTTGCCAAAACGGCCTTCACCGGTTGATTTAGGTTTCCAGTTGATCGTCTTATTCAACTCAACCATTCTATCCTTTATAGCAGTTGTTTTAATAAACCATGCGTCAAGCGGATAATATAAAACAGGTTTATCTGTTCTCCAGCAATGCGGATAACTATGTTCGTATTTCTCTACTTTAAACGCCCTGTTCTCTTTTTTCAGTTTTACCGATATGTCAACATTCACGTCAACATAATCTTTCTCGTCCTTATAATTCTTTACATAGCGGTTGCTGAATTCGCCGAGACCATCTACAAATTTTCCCTGCCGGTCCACCATTGTAAGTATACCGATATTATATTTCTTACCCACTTTATAGTCATCTGCACCAAAAGCTGGTGCGGTATGAACGATTCCGGTTCCATCCTCTGTAGTTACAAAACTATCAACCAATACACGGAATGGTTTTGCACCCGGTGTAAGCTCTTCAATAACTTTTGGTGAATTAGCCTCGTAAGGAAGGAGTTGTTCGTATTCGCAACCTTCAATGTCGCTTCCTTTGAATTCAGCCAATATTTTCAACTTTGATATTTTTTTCGTGTCTATGTGGCTATCTAATGCAAATCCGGTTTTTATAGAATTTATATCGATATCAGTTAAATCAAAGTACTTGTTCAATAATTGTTTGGCAAGAACTACATTAATCGGAACGTGCAGGTATGGATTGAAAGTTTCTACAAGAACGTAATCGATGTTCGGACCAACCGTTAAACCAAGATTAGAGGGGAGTGTCCATGGTGTTGTCGTCCATGCTAAGAAAAAGATTTCCGAAGTCCGGGGTTTGGGGTCGAAGGGATTGGGGTCGAGTGGGTCGAACATCTGACCTCCGACCTCAACTGCTTTAAATAAAAACTCTGATTTAGGATCTCTTACCGCTTTGAACATCGCCACCGCACTCGTGTCCTTAACATCTTTATATGTTCCCGGTTGATTCAATTCATGCGAACTCAATCCTGTTCCTGCTGCCGGTGAATATGGCTGGATACTCACACTTTCATACAGCAACCCTTTTTTATACAACTCACTCAGCAACCACCACAGCGTTTCAATATACTCGTTCTTGAAGGTGATGTAAGGGTCATTCAGATCTACCCAATAACCCATCTTCTTAGTGATCTCATCCCACTTGTCTTTGTAACGTAACACCGCTTCACGGCATTTCTTGTTATACTCTTCTACAGATATTTTTTTTCCAATATCTTCTTTAGTAATGCCCAGTTCTTTCTCTACTCCTAATTCAATAGGCAAACCATGTGTATCCCAGCCACCTTTTCTTTTCACCTGAAAGCCTTTCATGGTTTTATAGCGGCAAACGAGGTCTTTCAGCGTTCTTGAAATGACATGGTGAATACCGGGCATACCATTGGCGCTGGGCGGGCCCTCATAAAACACGAAAGGAATTGCCCCTTCACGAAGGGAAACACTTTTTTCAAAGGCCTGGCTTTTAGTCCATTTAGCCAATACCTCCTGCTCGAAAGCCGGTAGATTTAATCCCGTAAATTCTCTGTATGTAACACTCATAGCCATTCTAAAATGGCTGCAAAGTTAAGAAAATTAAGGCCGGTTTCAGACAGTCTTTACATGAAAAACTCCGGCTTTAAACAGGCCTCAACAGGGAAATTTTTCAGTTTTTATTTGTGCCCGGGGCGGCTATTTGCCACTCACAAAATAGAACAAGAGAATGGCAGCCACAGGTAAAAGAAAACCAGCCAGCATTATCCAAAGTCCCCTTCTTTTAAACCCATATTTCCCTTTCAGAATAAACAGGCCGGTAATACTTATTACAATGAGCATGACCGCAAATATGTCTGAAACCCACTTCCACCCTTTGAGGCTGTTGCGATGAAGTACATTGGATTCGTAAAAAAGATGCCTTTTTACCAGTCTTTCATATTCACCAATTCCTGTATCAAGGTTAATATGCAGCGTGGCATTGTCATAATAGACTTTTACCTGGTTGTTGGTTGGAAAATCGTAAACCTTATAATTGTCTTCCTTTACCAGTTTGCTTAAACCTGCCAGCAGTTCATTATTAACCTCGCTCCGGTCATATTTTTTTGGCAACTGTACTGTTTCCTTGTGAATAATAAAATCCGGGTTCCAGTCATTGACATGATTTAGCGCAAGCCCGGAAATACAATAAATAATTATCAATGATGAGAAGAAGTATCCCAGGTCCCTGTGCCAGGCCACATTCCAGCGGCGAAGTTTGGTGCTGAATGCTGAGGGCATTATTTTTTCTTTGCAATTGAACCAAGAATGCGCTGAGTAAACTCCCCGGAGGTTTGAATGACCCAGTCTTCCACATTTTTATCAGGAAGGATGGCATCTGGTTTATACAATACCCTTTCTTTGGATTTTGTCACTTTATTGATTCCGCCACCGATAATGCTGATTTGAAACATTTCATCAAACGCAACCAATACCGGGATAACAACTGAAGTTTTCTTGCTTTGCAATACCTGATTAATAGCCACTGTTGTTGAATCGGGATTATAATGGGCAACATGGCCGCACCATCCGAAGCTGAAATCTGTAACTCTTGCATTCTGTTTTACATACCCTGCCACATCCTGCATCAGCTTACTCCATTCGGCATTATATGTTTTATCACCATAGGCAATTAAAGTCAACCCTTCATTTACTGCATCTTTAGACAATTCATTAAACCGCTTCAATATGTTCTTCTTTAACAGATCAGTAAAATCAAGTAATGGCGCAATATGAACTTTGGCAACAGGTGTATATCGTTCCATTTTTTCAATCTTGAATAATTCAATTGATTTGGGATCTTCTTTCTGTCCGATAAGTGAAGGAATGTCATCAAACGAATGTGAGCTTACGGTTAAAAAAATCGGGATAATAATCACATCGGAAAAATTCTCCTTATCAAATTCCTTCAACCTTGTGGCAATGGAAGGTTCGTTATACTCCATAAAGGCAGTCTTTACACCTGTCACCTTCCCATCTTTAAGGATGGAATCCCTTACATTCTTTTCCAGATCAAGCAAAGCATTTCTCCATGCTGCAGACCTTGAACCATGATTTACCAGTAACACCCCTATTTTGGTTTCAGCATTGTTACTTGTTTTTCCCTTGTCATCTTTTGTATTGCAGGAAGTTGTAATAAACCCAGAGAGCCCTGCTGTTATTAAAGTAACGATAAAATATTTTTTTACCAATGTCATAATTATTTTCTTTTACGGGTTTTTGTTTTTATAATCAGTTGACAAAAGAACAACTATGACGTAATAACAGCTTTCAGATTTGGTAAAACAGTTTACGCAAAACGAAAAAAGCCATGCCCGCAGTATTGCAGGATGGCTTTGAGATATGAAGAATATTATTAATCCTTTCTCAACCAAATTGCTTCAAAAGCAGGATAGCCTCTTTCACCATTTTGTGTAAGCGCTGTAAATCGAAGCTTGTAATAATTATTGTCTCCATCTTTAATAATGTAGTATCGATCTGTCCTTACAGCCGGTGATACTCCGGGACCACCACCACTGCGCCAGTCAGAGGCAATAGCATTCTGAGTGGTCAAAAATGTTTGTGCTGTTATGTCCGCTTCGCCGAAATCAACAAAGGCTTTTGTGGCCACCAATACTTTGGCTACTGAGACATTCCTGTTCAGCAAAATAATATCCTGGAACAGATAAGGAACTTCGCCTGTACCAAAATTGGTAACATTGGCAAAATAAGTCCAGGCAATATCCCATTTCTTTTTTTGTGGTTCCACTGTTACAGCGCCGGTTTCAAAAGAAATATTTTTAAAGAATACTGCATCATCTTTTGCAATATCAATGCTGGTAAATGTGGTAGCTGCTATATCTGCATGCTGCAGCGTATAACCGCCAGAGGTATTACGGATGATACGGATTTTTTTCCAGCCTCTTGCAGGTGCAGGGCTTCCTACTCCGTTCCCCCTGTTTACTATATAAACCTTATTATCCGTTGCAGAAGCAGATACAGATGCAATAGCAGTCCTTGTTAAATCACCACTTGGATAATCAACGTATGCCAGTGAAGCTGTTGTTGGGGCTGTTTGACTAAAGGTTACTTCATTGGAAAAGCCAACCGTATCAGCTGCGGTCACTGTATTTAAATCGTTTTTATTGATTTGCTTGGCCATCATGTTTAATGAAGAATTCAGGATAACCCTGAAATCATCGCTGCCAGTGTAGAAACCCAAATCCCAATTGGTACGAAATACAGATGTTTGCCTGTTGGCGCTTAAATCAATGAACACCTTGTTGCCATAAGTGGCGCCGCCACCGTTTACCGTCATTGAAGCCGTGGTAGCTACCAGCTCGCCGAAGCTGAGTGTAAACCGTTTGGTAGTACCAATCAATACCGGGCTGCCAGAACTGTAAATGTCAAATATGATTTTCTCATCTCCGTCATATAAGATACCCGGAGCTTTGCTGATGGTGAAGGAAGCCTCATTATTGCCGGAAGGAACGGTGAGGCTTATTTTGCCCGACACGGCAGCAGGGCTTGTTGTATAATCAGTGCCATATACTACACCCTGTTCTGTAAGATTCACTATGATGGGTACATCAGCGCTAACACCACTGGCAAGTTTTACTTTTACTGTAACGGATGTTTCGGCAGCAGTGATTCCCTGCGTAGCTGTTTCAAATACCACGTAGTTATCCGGCAGGCCAGCATCTTTTTTTCGGCAGGCAGCTAATAATACTACAGCTGTTACAACAATTCCAATTTTTCTTAATGATAGTGTGTGAAGCATTTTTTTATTATTTATTATGATTGATATTATTTACTCCAGTTAAAATTTACACCTGCAAAAAAGGAACGGCCATTGGCGATGTTCCGGGTGCCGTTAGAAGTATGCACACCGCCACTTGTTAGCGTATTGTTCAACCTGGTTACATCAAACAGGTTGCGGATACCGGCATTAAACGATAAATATTTAAAAGCTTTTTTATTGAACGTAAGGTCAGCCATATGAAAGTCTTTTTGCTCGCCCAGTACCACCTGCTGGCTGCTGTTGGTGGTATAATAGGGCCGCTTACCGGTAAATTTGTAAAACAGGCTTACATCTAAGCTGATTTTAGAAAAGGTATAGCCTACAGATGAATTGACTTCAGCTGACCATTGCAATTGAGGCAACTCATCATCAGTTTCTGAATAATCGTTATAGAATCCTGTGTAAGATGCACCGACACTTATGTTCCATGTTTTATACCTGGCAACAGTACTCAGGTTTGCCCCGGCTGTACGGCTGTCAGAAACATTGGTTAACTGAAACACATTCTGATTAGTAGGTGAAACAGCATAATCAATCAGGTTTTTTACACTATTGTAAAAACCGCCCAGCACCGTAGTGTACACTACTTCTTTGCTGGTAATTTTCTTCCAGTTTAATGAACCGGTAAAGCTGTGAGAGGTTTCTGCCTTTAAATCAGGATTACCAATGATCTGGTGGTTGGCATCAAAGAAATTAAAATACAATTCCCGTAATGATGGTGAGCGGAAACCTCTTGCATACGCCAACCGCAGGTCAAGGTTTTTGGTTAATGCAAACTTTGTATTCAATGATGGAATTACAGGCGGCGCATCGTATACAGAGTTTTTAATTACACGAAGGCCCGGCCGGATATTTATTTTTTCAGATGGTGTAATTTCTGAAGTAAGGAAAAATGCATAATCATCTACTGTATTGCTCCCTGCTTTCAATCTTTCACCTTCACCTCTGTCTAAATTTATATCAATGCCGGGCTGCAGTGAAAATATTTTTGACAGTTTATAATTTACTATCCCCCTCAGTGTAAAGCCGGTAAAATCAATAATTGACTGGCGACCGGTGCCTATATCCAGGCTTACTTTTCCGGTTTGCTTGCTAACAGTAGTTGAGAATACCTGGCGGCTGTAATCAGTATAAGAAGTTTGTAATTGAAAGTTCAAATTACTATTAACAAAGTAAGACCCTTGCAGCTGATGCATTAACCTGCTCGTGAGATACTCCTGGTCGTATGCAAAATATTCACCTGAAATTTGATCGGGAAATTGTTGAAAATTTCCTGGATTGGTAATGATTTCATCTAAACCATCCAGGCGATAACGGATGCTGAATTTATCTTTACTATAGCCTATAAAACCATTGGCTAATAGTTGGTCTTTCTTGTGCCATACCAGTTCTCTTCCTGTTGCTGTATCCTTCCACCCACCAAAATAGTTGTGGCCAAAAGATCCTCCAAACTCCCAGTTTTTATGTTTTGCAGTAACGCCAACATACTGGTTGTGGATGCCCCGGTCAAATAAACCAAATTCACTTCCTATTGTTTCTTCATGCAAACGGGCTGTTACAGAATATTTTGCTGCTTTGCTTTTTTTGGTAATTATATTAATAACACCGGCCAACGCATCGGCTCCATATACCACACTCATCGGGCCTTCAACAATTTCAATCCGCTCAATGGAATTAATATCAACCTGGTTGATATTAATTTCGTTTGATGTTCCTTGCCTTCCTGTCATAGGCAGGCCATCCACTAATATTTTTACATTCTGCCCTTTTAAGCCCATCATGGTAATATCCGAACCCCCTGTGGCCAAATCCTGGGAGAAACGAATATTTAATTCATTGTTCAGCACTGTTTGCAGGTTTACTGCACCCTGTTTTTGTATTCTTTCTGCCGTTATAGTACGAACCTGGTAAACGGAGTTCTTAGCAGATTGCGGTTTGTATTGCCCGGTTACCACCACTACATCAAGTTCTTTTGGCTTTGTTGTATCCTCGGCTGGAGCTATTCTTACAGATTGTGACTGTACAGCAGAAACAATCAATATCGTCATAAATAAGAGGTGAATTTTTCTCATAATTTTTCAATTGATGCCGCAAAGTTTCTTCAGCAATTGTTGAGATTTATCACCTGTTTGTCAGGAAATATCAATATGATGATCTTTGACAAAGAGATGACAGCGACTGATTTTTAATCATTGAAACAACTGATGAAGATCATGTATGTACAAATAAAAAGACATTGTATAATTTGGTAATTGATTTATACAATGTCTCTTCCGCAGAGATCAAACTTAAAGTTTGGCTCCAATGCTAATAAAAAGAATTCTTTTACTAATTAATAATTGTCCAATGCTAAATCTCAAAACCAGTGGTAATTCCGGCTACATCACATTAATCTTTTAAAATGCCTTGTTTCAGGCTGCAAGCTCAGCCAGATAGATTCAGCCAATTTTCACAATCAGAAACAATGCTTACGCAAAACGGAAATTGATAACCTGAATTTTCCAAAAAAAATGGCTGTCTAAAAAAGACAGCCATCATATTACTTTATAATAATAAATTAATCAACAACCACAATTCCTTTTGCCATTACCTTAACCTCTTTCTTTGGCTCTTTTATGGCATCGATCTCCTCTTTTGTTTTTTTGGCATCTTCAGCATAGTGCTTCAGTTCTGCGACAGAAGTAGTTTTTAAGTTTACTGCTCCATCAATTACGACTGTTTTTCCTTTTGCCGCCAGGGGAAGGAAAAATCCATAGTCTTTCATCTTTACCATTGCTGTTTCTCCGTTTTCCAGCTCAAGTTTCAGCCAGCAACCTTTTTTGGGGCAGACTTCAGTGATCTTTGCTTTTATTTTCACTTCTGGAAACTCAGATCCACCATTCAATTTTTTAACCACATCATTAATATCCACTGCACCTTCAGTTGAAACTTTCTCGCCATACCACTCGCCTGCTTTCGCATCACCAGCCGGGGGTTGCGCATTAACGATTATTCCAAGACCTGCGATTACAAGTGTAAAGAGCAATTTTTTCATACTTATCTTTTTTTTATTGATTTATAATTGGGATAGCAAAGATAGCTTTTCAGCCGAAAAAGTTGCTTATTCCGGTAAATCTGGTTTTTGAAACTCAAGCGGCGCCGCAGAAATAGCATGAAGAAAAGCCAGTAAGTCTTTTTTCTCTCTTTTTGTAAGTCCAAGAGGCTGAATCAGTTTATCCTTTCCGGCTGGCAGATCTGCCTTATTGAATTTCTCTATAATTGCATGCATATCTTTTTGCAGGCCATCATGCATCCAGGGGCCTGTTTTCATCACATCCCTTAACGAAGGTGTTTTAAATTTGCCTATATCCTCTTCCTTGTGTGTAACTTTATAATATCCATCATCATTGCCAGAAAATCCACTGTTATGAAACAGGTTGTCGGTGAATAAAGGCCCGCTATGGCAATTCATACATTTTGCCTTTGTCCTGAATAAATGCAAACCACGGAGTTCACTATTTGTTAGTGCTTTTTTATCGCCTTCTAAAAAAATATCAAACCGGCTTTTACGGCTGACAATTGTTTTTTCAAAAATGGCAATAGCTTCTGTCAGCCTGTCGGGATCAATCTGCTCATCCCCGAAAGCTTTTCTAAATAACTCTTTATAGCCATTCACTTTTCTCAGCTTTCGCATCACATCCGGCATTTCACTGTGCATTTCTTTTTCACTATTAATTGGTGCAAATGCCTGATCCTGCAGATCTGAGGAACGGCCATCCCAAAACAACCGTTTATAAAACCAACTGTTCTGAATAGTGGGTGAGTTTCTCTTATTGATCGCTCCTTCGTGACCGATAGATTTCTCTTTTCCATCTGCCCAGTTTAGTTCCGGCTGATGGCAGGTAGCACAGGAGATTTTCCCTGAACCACTAAGCCTGGTATCAAAGAATAATATTTTTCCCAGCTCAATAATATGCTTCAGGGAATCTCTTTGTTTTTCAACCGGGCTTTCCGGCAATACACCCAACTCATTCCATTTTACTCCCCCATCTACAAAAGGAGCAGGCCAATAAGCAACAGGTCCTGAATAAATATCCCGCAGGTTTTTTTTGGAAAAAGACAGGGAGAAAACAACCAGGCCGGATAATAGAAGAATAACAAGCAGTTTTTTCATTTGACTAACAATAACAGCAAATAAAGGGAATATAAATTTTCCATCTACTGATTTACCTCAGTTAAATAATCAGATAAACCCACGACAATTTTTAGCCCCGCATTTACAGGGGAGAGTTCCTTCATGATGTGTCTCACCGTAGTCGCAACTTAATTCCTGACCTTTCTTAATATTCTTCAAGGCATAAAACTCTACCCTGTCCTTCATAACCCGCATGAAAGTATTGGGATCGCAGGAGTGATTGATAAAACGCATATCATTGGGATTTGCAGATGCATTCAGGGCTAAATTATTATCCAGCTCAACACAGTTTATTACTTTTAAATCTCTGATAAGCCTCTTGGCTTCTTTCATTGCAATGATTATTCCACCAAGGTCGCCAATTTTTTTGCGGGCCGGAATTTTGGTAAGTGCGTAAGCCCCTTTACCAGCTATTTTACTTTTAGCCACTTTAACGGGATAGTAGATTTTATACTCAGGAGTAACAATATGTTTCGCCATATTAATAAATAAAAATGCAAGATAACTGAACAGTCTTGCTATCAAATAAAAGATTATAAGCTTTTGCGGAATATATAAGCTTTGCTTGTGTAATTGTAGAAGGAGATTGTTGTAAGGTAAAACTTGTTTGCTTGTAATCAAGCCGACAATCTTTTAGGGTTCGTAATTGCTCTATGGTTAGCTTATCATTCATATAATTATCGCCAATATATAGCTCTCCCTTAAATACATCGGTAGGCAAATTGTTGTTATCAACTTCGTCATTAGAATTGCGTTTAAGTTTGATCCCAATCATTAACTGTGAGTTAAGTGAATCAGTTTTGCTAAATACCAGCCCTAACTTCTTGTACACATACTTAAATACTTTGTACTGTTTTTTTGACCCCTTTACTGTTTTACCTGGTTGTTCTTTTGCCTTACCC
The DNA here is from genome assembly GCA_016786885.1 of Chitinophagaceae bacterium. Lineage (GTDB taxonomy): Bacteria > Bacteroidota > Bacteroidia > Chitinophagales > Chitinophagaceae > JJ008. The sequence continues at coordinate 125,132 of JAEUVO010000039.1, forward strand.
TCACTGCCTAATAAGCTATCAAGGATTTCTTTTTTTGTAAACTGATTGATGTAAGTACTGTTAATAAAAAGCGAGTCATTTCTGGTTTCAATTTTTTGCGCATCAGCACAAAAAAAATGAGTACCGCTATGATTGAAAAATAAAGCCGGCTATATATCGAATTTAGCATACTGGTATTTTAGTTTACCCATGTTACTTTTTCTTCAATTGGTTTTCTGCTAGCACCGGTTGATGGTATTGCCACATGCCCGATATAGAAAAAGCCCAGCAGTTTGTCGTTTTCTTCTAACCCGAAAAATGCTTTGGCCTGCGGCCGATAAGTAATGCCGCCAGTTGTCCAGTAGCCGCCCAAACCATAAGCTGATACTGACAGATAAATATTTTGCACTGCACAAGACACAGCCGCAATATCTTCGACTTCAGGAATATTTTTATTAGCCGACTTTTTCATGCCGATTGCAATTATATGTGATGCTTTCAGCGGTTGCTGTTGCAGTTTGGCATAAGTTATTTCCTTAAAATTATTGGGCGTAGTTTCTTTATATAATTCACTTTGAAAATCGGCAAATCGCCGGAGGCCCTCTCCACTAAATACGGTAAACTGCCAGGGTTCTTCCCGACCATGATTGGGTGCCCATGTAGCGTTGATTAAAATTTCTTTTATTGTTTCATCGTCCACCTTCTTTCCAGCCTCAAACTGATCAGGAAAAACAGAACGGCGGGTGCGGCAAAGCTCATTAAACAATTCGGGATGCATAGTTGTTATTTAAGCAAAAATAGTGGCTAAAGGGCAAAGCCTATTATCAAAAGGTGGTTACCTTTAATAAAAAATAAATTTATGCTAAGTAAATCAATACAAGAAGCATTAAACAAACAGGTACAAATGGAAGCTGAATCCTCTCAGGCATACCTGGCCATGGCTTCATGGACCGAAATACAACCCGGACTGGAAGGTGTCAGCAATTTTTTCTACCAGCAATCTGATGAAGAAAGACAACATATGCTGAAACTGGTCCGGTTCATCAATGAAAGAGGCGGTTATGCAATGGTGCCTGCACTGGAACAACCTATGGTTACTTTTCCATCCATAAAGAAGTTATTTGAAGAATACCTAAACCATGAGCTGAAGGTAAGTAACAGCATCAATGACCTGGTACATCTTTCCTTATCCGAAAAAGATTATGCCACGCATAATTTCCTGCAATGGTATGTAAATGAACAGATAGAAGAAGAAAGAGTAGCAAGAACACTAAATGACAAACTGGAGCTGATAGGTGACGACCGCAGTGGTCTTTACCTCTTTGACAGAGACATTATGAACTATCGTGGCAAAGAATAATTTTAAACAAATTAAAAGAAAGACCAGTTTTACGCTGGTCTTTCTTTTAATTACAATCTCAATTTTATACCTCCATTGGTGACAAAACCATCCAGCGGCGCATAAATATCCCTGAATACGGGGTTGGTTATACTACCTGTGTAAATACTATCAAACCTGGTTTGCCTTGCATCGAGAAAATTTTCAAAATTGATATATAGTGAGATCTTTTCCCAAAGCTTTTCCACCATAAAACCGGTTATCCAATAGGATTTACCCGTCTTTCCATCACTGAGTTGTTGCTTGCTGAAATAATAGGCTTCCAATCCCACTTTCCATTTTTCTTCCACTTCATATAATAATACCGAATTCAGCCGGTGGCGCGGCGTAAGGAAGCTTTCCGCTTTGCTATTTCCCTGGTGCAGTTCTGCCATAGTAAAAGTATAGCCAAGGAATAATTTGAAATCACTGTACCCGATCTTCATATTTGTTTCCATTCCCCTGCTGTCAATATGCCCGGTAACATTATTGAATCGAAAATTACTTCCATCAGGTTGCAGCAACAACGGATCGGTGATACGGGTATAAAAGAAAAGATGATTAATACTGAAACTTACATCTCCACCTGCCAATTTTGTTTTGTAATTTATATCTGCATTCACCCCATAGCTTTTTTCCAGTTTATTGGCATCAATATCAACCGGCAATACATTTTTGTATTGCTGTCTTTCACTTTCCTCGGTAAAAATATTGGGAGCTTTATACCCCAGCCCACCGCCGATACGGGAAGAAAGTTCAGAAGAAAATTTAAATAAAGCAGATATCCTCGGCAGCAAAACAAATCCATAGTCTTTTACAGCATCTCCTCTTATTCCTGTTTCCAATCGAAATTTTTCATTCACTTTCCAGTTGTTTTGCACAAAAACTCCTGCTGTTAACTGATTGTAGTTACGCAAAGGTGTAGAAGTGAGTTGGGTTTCCTTAAACTCATCCGTAACCAGGTTCACCCCGGTTATCCATTCTGAAATTTCGCCATGTGATGCATAAGTAGCTTCCGTAAATGTTCCGTTCTGTGTTCCACTAAAACCATACGTTGGTAAAGTAAGGGTCCGCTGAAACCGGTTAAAACTATTTTTCAGCATAATATGACTGCATTTGCCAAAACGATGCTGAAAACTGAACTGCGTACTGAAACGGTCCGAGTTATTAAACTCATGAAATCCGGATGGATTATTTCCTTTAATGTAAGATATATCTCCCCCGGTTCTTTTTTCTGTGGTGATATTGGCTCCAATGTTGAGTTCTGTCTTATCAGTAAAATAAAAAAACAATTTGGGATTTACTGTATAACGCTCAAACTTGGGTATCGCTGTTAATCCTATACCAGCAGGATCATACGGTGAATTACTATTGCGGGAAGCAAAAATTGTTATTCCTGTTTTGCCAAATTTTTTTCCATAGAATCCGCTGCTGTTCAGACCTCCCGCAGAAGTAATATCGAAATGAAACTTTAACTCCTGTTCTTCTTTCGGCGTTTTTGAAATCAGGTTTACCAATCCGGCAATAGCTCCACCTCCATACAAAGTGGATGCAGAGCCTTTAATCACTTCAAACTGTTTCAGGTCAAGCGGAGGAGTTTGCAATAACCCTAACCCGCTGCTGAAGCCTGCATAAAGCGGAAGTCCGTCCTTCAGTATTTGTGTATAGCGGCCATCCAGTCCCTGTATACGGATAGAAGCATTTGCCGAAGTAGCCGAAGTTTGCTGAGTAGTGATGCCTGTGCTTTCAGTTAATACCATGCGGATATCTCCCGGTTTCATATTGGCTTTTTCATCCAGTTCTTCACCCGCAATAAACTCTACCCTGGTAGGTATATCCTGAATAGTACGGCTGCTGCGGGTAGATTGAATGATGACTTCTTCTTCCTCTTCTTCTTTTGGTTTGAGCTGAACAATAAGCAAAGAATCCTTAAAGGGCATAACTACCACTATTTCCTTTGTTTCAAAACTCACATGAGATATAATTAAAGTAACCTGTCTTGCAGGTAAAATAAGTCTCGCTTCTCCTTCATTGTTTGTTACCGGTAAATTCTCTATGCCTTTAGAAAGGATGGAAGCATTGGGCAGTGGTTCTCTGGTTTCAGCATTAATTACTTTAATCTTCAGAATATTCTGCCCGGATAAAGCAACAGAAAATAATAGTGCGGCAACGCATATTAATAATGTACGCATTAATAAAGTTTAGATTTATAAAAGTTAATTATCCCCTTCAGGGTTCGGGTCATTAACTTAACCTGGGAGGTTGCCAAAAATCATAATCGACCCATGGAAGGGCGGATTGAATGTAAGCTGAGTAAGCAATTTCCTCCTGAAGTTTTGGAAGCTCAAACAAAACAGGATAGTAAATGGTTGATACTGTTGCACAGCCTTCACAACTGAAAAAGGGTGAACAACTGCCACAATCTTCATCACCCTTTTCATGGACAGCTGTTTGTTCCGTTTTATCATCGGGGCAACTATCTACAGCGCAGCAGGGTATTGCGGCCAGCAGGATTAAATAAAATGATAATATCAAACCTATTATTTTCACTGCTGCAAAACTAATCGCTGCAATGAAATAAAAAGAAAAACAGGATAAGAATTATCGCAACATCAGTTCATTATATCATTCTTATTTTTGATGTTTCTTCTTTTTAATCTGAAACACTCTTGACAGATTAAACCCAAACCGTACTTCACCTTTCCCAAACTTCCCGGTTGTTTCAGTAATAAATGCCCTTTCATTCATGCCTGTAGAATTGGAAAAATGTAACTGAAAGACGTGGCCACCTGTTTCAATATCAAAGCCAACAGATAAGGGGTGATAGTAGCCACTATCCGGCATACCAATAATGACATGAGAGTAATCCCATGTAAAAGCAATACGTTGTGATAATTTAAGTCGTCCACCCACTCCTATAGCATAAATGTTATTAGGATCTGTTTGCAACTGCACCAGGTTCTTATGCACCATTGTTGGCGATACCTGCAGGGTAAATGCCTCGCTGAATTTTCTACCGATAATTGCCTGGAAATAATAAGCCAGTTTTGAAGTAAAGAAATTTTTCCTGTTTGGATCAGCCCAATCGAGGCCGTCCATGGTAATACCAGAAACAAGTGCAAATGTGACCGGCGAACTCCAGGGGCCTGTTGACTGACGGATCGGAGCATATTTAATAAATGCATCCAGTTCTTTTTTGTATGTACTTCTTCCTACACCTACCATCAGGTTTTGCAGTATACCAAAATCAAATCCCATACGCATACTGGCCTGGTCAAGACCAAAGAAATTTTTGTACCCCTGGTCGAGTTGTCCAAAGCGGTGGAGTATCCTGAAATCCATGGTTCCGGGGTTTAGAAATTCTATCGAATGCCCATTAATGACTCTTGGAGATTTAAACGCATACTTTATTCTTTCCTTGGTTGGCTTTTCCTCTCCACCCACCAATTTTAAGAGGTCTTCATCCTGGGCAAATGAACCCATGGTAAATAGTAAAAGAAATAACCCTGTAATGCAATAAGGTGATAGCTTCTTCATAATAGTTGATTGGATTTTTAACTTTTAAGTGGTTCCAGCGAACAAGACACAATGATCTTCGCTGTTTTTGAAACTTTATCGGCTACCAGGCCGGGTATGGAAATTTTAAAATCAGACAATAAGACATTGAATGATGCATTTGCATTTACCTTACCACCCTGCACAACTAACTTCCCCTGTGTCTCCACATCTTTTGTTTCGCCATGCATGGTAAGCTTCCCTTTCACGGTTACAGAATAGGTGCCATCCTTTGAATAATTTACTGTTTCATTATTGGTAATTGTTCCTTTAAACTCTGCTTTAGGGAATTTGTGACTCTCTACATAGTTCTCATTGAAATGCTCTTCCATTAGTGCTCTTTCAAAAGCAAAGCCTTTCATGAGTACAGCGAACTGCATAGCTCCTGTTTTAGTATCTACCACACAGGTAGCCGTTCTGTTCACTCCTTCTATTTTCTCCGGCGATGAGGCGGTTGTTGCATCAAAATCTATTTTTCCACTTTTAGTATAAAATTTCTGTGCAAACCCTGTGGTAGTCAAGAAAAGCAAAGCGGCGATAAGAAAAAAACTGTTTTTCATGTTCATGATTTTAAGTGTTTATGAATTATTTTTTTTTGTCTATCACACTGCGTACAAGAATAATATCAGAGCCCAGCATTTCATCTGCATTATACCCTGAACAAATTCCTTTAACAGTGACGGTAACTCCTCTGCTAACCGTAAGGGCCTCATTACTGTGCGCACTGTCTATACTGCAACGAACAGAAGACATTGAAGCAGTATCTCCAAGAATGACAGCATAAAAGCCCCTGTCATCCTTAGCGATTTCCTTTACCATTCCCTCTACACTTAATACTTTGTCCCAGTATTTTTTGTTAGAGGCCTGTTCGTTATTTTCAAACTCTTTCAAAAGATCTGTGGCAGTAACAGTATAATCAGGCTTCAGTTTTGCCGTGTCTTTATGGGCCCGGTTGTATTCCTTATAGATGTAGAACCCCACTGCCCCGGCAATTACAAGCAGTGAAAGCAATACATACCGGATGATTTTTTTACGTTTCATATTAGTGGCTTTTGGTTAGTTATTCAGCATACCGCTGTCTATCCATTTTTTTATGGTGGTGATCTGGCAATTACTCATTTTAGCCATTCCTTTGGGCATTGGTGAATATCCGGCGGAATGATTAATGGTTCCATATAACTTCCCGTTTTGCGCCATGGCTTTATCAGCAGCATATGTACCCATTAGCGCATTACCAGATGGGAAACTGCCGGTATGACAACTGTAACAATATTGCTGAAGCAACGGAACCACTTTTTGTACATAGGAAACAGTACCAGTCGTATCTGTGCAGGGAGCACTGTTAGCCCCTCCATAGAGAAGATCCTCTTTATCGTAATAACAGGAGCTTACAAACAGAACAGATAATATAAGTATGCCCAGTATTGAAAATTTTACTTGCATGAGTTGGTTTTGTTTTAATTGTTTTGTGATCCAGCTGTGATCCATTTCTGTACCTGGCGAATTTCACAGTCTGATAATTTAGCTGAATTTTTAGGCATCGGTGAGTAGCCGGTCTGATGAGCGATTGAACCGTATAGCTTACCATTTAGTGCAATAATCTTCACTGCATTGTAGGTTGACACATCAATATTTCCGCCAAGATTGGTCGGATTGTGACAGCCAACACATTTATTATCCATTATTGGTTTGACAGCTCCGCTGTAAGTGAATACTGCAGTATCACAACTGGCTATACAACTATTGTTCTTGGCGCCCTGGTTGATCCATTTCTGAATAAGTGCTTTCTGTGCTGTCGTCATTGGTGGCATCGGTGGAGGAGGCATCCTGTCACCGTTTGTTTTAATGATCACCTTATACAACTTACTATTGGCTGCGTCACCGGGTCTCACATACTGCATGATCTTAGTATAAGTAGTCAGGTTTACTCCATCTGCATGAGTAATATTATCATGACAGCCACTCATTGTACAGTTCGATGAAATAAGCGGCATAATATCATTGACGAAGTATGCTGAATCAGGATTACAGTTTGAAGTTGGAGGAGGATTACCACCGCCGTTACCGCCACCGCCGCCACTTCCGTTTCCGGGATTCAATATTTCATGCCGGCAGGCATTCAATACAATGATTCCTGCTGCCAAAGCGATTAGTATGAATATAAATTTGTTTTTCATAAAGGTTGTTTTTGATTTCAAGTCCATGATCAATCATATACTATACAATTGTTACTAAAATGAATTAGTAGCCAATGTGTATACTATGTAACCATTGCAATGATTGCAACAGATTACATTACAGTTTAGTTAACAAAAAATAAAGGAAAATCATCCTTGCCGGGGTGGCTGAAGGAGCAACGAGACATGTTTCGAAGGGATATTATCGGGCAAATGACTGCTGTATATCCTGTTTTCCCAGAGAGGTATATCAGGTGAAGCGATCTCATTTACCATTGGAGAATAAACAACTGCGATCGTATTGGAATCAGAGTTGTGACAAGGCAATTGTTTATCAAAATCATCATCTGCTGATGTACCGTCATCACCACCATAGTGCATTGCGACAAACTCAAAAAAATTAAGGGAAGGATCGAGGTGATGATGCTGAAAGAAATGCTGAAGGAGTTCTGGCAATTTAAACAACTGACCCGCTTCGGTATTCCCGATAAGGTGTACACTAATCAGTATTATCGCCAGTTTTTTACGCATTCGTGACATTCAAATATTCAAAAATGGTGCCATATGAAGTGTAACGCAGGTCACACAATTATTATTGCGGAAAAACCGGGTATAAAGCCAATTTTTTACTAAGTAAAAACAAATAAGTGTTAGTAAAAGACGTATTTACCTGAGTAAGAGTTCACAAGGTTTCAGTCCGGTATGTTTTTTAAAGGCTGTAGAGAAGTGAGAAATGGAAGAATAACCCAGCATCATAGAGACTTCAGTAACACTTAACCCTTTTTCATACAGCAAGTATTTTGCATGTTCCATCCGCTGGCTTTGATAAAAATCAAACACAGTAGTACCAAATAACTCTTTGAACCCCTTTTTAAGATAGCATTCATTAATGGCTACTTTCCGGCTTAGTTCTTTAATAGTGATCGGTTCTCCGATATGTTGAATAAGAATTTCCCTGGCTTTTACGATCTTTTCCCGGTCTGCTTCATTTGCAAGGAATTTGCAACTCACCACATCAATTTCTTTTTCGCCCAGCATACAGTCAAGACTGTATAGTAACAACATCTGGGTTTGGGCGTTGATATAAATATTCTCGAGGCTGTCGCTGTAAGTATGATTTAATACCCCTTCAAGCACCATTCTTGTTTTACCACAAAGGGGAAGAATTTTGGTGAAGGATGAATTATGCCGGAAACCTAAAATATTATCCGTCAAGGCAGCATTCCCTTTCCGTGGCTTCACAAACTGACTAAGGTGAACAGGAGAAAACCTGAAACTTACTACATCCACACTCTCCACCCTTTCCATACATGTCCTGGAGGCATTGAATTGACACATGTCACATTCTGTATCCTTTTTGCGGCAATACACATTGCCGCTCACACAGAATTTTAATTCGAGATAATTTTCTTTTGGCTCAGCTTTTTGATAATGATAAACCAGCATTCCGGTATCCTCTATATTCCATTGCGGATGACGGCGGTACCTGTTAATAGTGTACTGCACGGAGCCGGGTATTGTTTGCTCTCTTTCTTGCAGCATTACCATCTGGTTCTGCATATAAGATTGCTTGTAGGCCAATGACAATATATCCGGAGGGTTGTGCATTTGAAATACGAAATTACGTTTTATCAGCCATATTAATGGTGTAACGCTGAATGGCACTGATCAGGTGCTGATTTTTAACAATATATGATCAAAAAAACTTCTGTTTTTGCCGGTAACAACTAACTTTGCCCGTCCCGCCATGGGCGGGATTTTTTTAACTCATGATCCATCCGCATACATATATTCATCCTAATGCAAGGCTGGCAACCAATGTAAAGATTGATCCCTTCACCGTTCTACACCAGGATGTAGAAATAGGTGATGGCACCTGGATCGGCTCCAACGTAACCATTATGGAAGGTGCCCGGATTGGAAAAAACTGCCGCATTTTTCCGGGGGCAGTAATTGCTGCTGTTCCACAAGACCTGAAATTTCAGGGTGAATATTCCAATGTATATATCGGTGATGGCACCACTATCCGTGAATTTGTGACCATTAACCGCGGTACCAAGGACCGTGAAAAAACAGTGATCGGAAAAAATTGCCTGATCATGGCATACTGCCACTTTGCACATGATTGCTTTGTAGGTGATAACTGTATTACCAGCAATAACACCCAGGTGGCAGGACATGTAACAATCGGCGACTGGGCGATCATTGGCGGTATGTGTGCAGTTCACCAGTTTGTAAAGATCGGCTCCCATTCATTTATCAGTGGCGGCTCCCTGGTTGGAAAAGATGTACCTCCTTATATTAAAGCAGGCCGTACACCATTAAGCTATGCAGGTGTAAATTCTATTGGCTTAAAACGTCGTGGCTTCAGTATTGAACGTATCAATCATATTCTTGATATCTATCGTGTACTTTATAATAAAGGCATGAACACCAGCCAGGCAGTTGAGTTTATTGAAGAGGAAATGCCCGCAACTGATGAAAGAGATGAAATAGTAACCTTCATCCGTGAAAGCGGAAGAGGTATCATCAAACGGTTCACCAAAGGCAGTAACGATGACGATCTCCCTATCTGATTCAGGAAAGCGGTTTAACCGTGACTGGATATTCCGTCATTTCACTTACACATTTGAAACAGGAAATGCATATGCCATCACCGGGCCAAATGGTTCTGGAAAGAGCACCCTGCTGCAAGTACTCAGTGGTGGTATGATGATCAATGAAGGAAAAGTACAATGGGCAACCAGCAATAAAGATCTGGCCAGTGAACAGGTATATCAGCATATATCCATTTGTGCTCCTTATCTCGAACTTATAGAAGAAATGACACTGATTGAGTTTTTGAATTTTCACCAGGGATTCAAACCTTTATTACCCGGCCTTTCTGCCAATGAAGTCATTTCGATTATTGGTCTTGAAAAAGCTCTACATAAACAGATACGCTATTATTCATCTGGTATGAAACAACGGGTAAAACTGGCCCAGTGCATACTTTCTGATTCAACTATTGTTCTCCTGGATGAACCCTGCACTAACCTTGATGCTGCAGGTATCAGTTTATATCACTCCCTTATTGATAAATATTGCAGGAACCGACTGGTAGTTGTCAGCAGCAATGATGAAGTGGAATATAAATTCTGCAACGAGAATCTGAATATCAGCGATTATAAACTGTAAGTAACAAACACAATGCATATTTCCATCCTAGAAGATGGGTTCAGAATCAAACTTACCTCAGGTATAAAAACAGTTTTTTGGAGGGAAGTAAAAGAAATCCATGCATACAAATCAGACATGATGATCTACGATGAAATCTGTATGGATATTCATCTTCCAGAATCAATAATTACAATAACAGAACAAACGAAAAGATAGGATATATTTATTAATACTTTGTATACTGTATTTCCTTCAATAATTAAAGATTGGGAAACTACGATTATCAAGCCGGTATTTTCAGCAAATCAAATTATACTATACAGGAAGTAAAAATTACCGCTGACTCGCAATCAGCAAATTCAAATCAGTATACTTCAGATCAAAGCGCTGGCTGAGATAGAAATTAGTCAATGCTCCTTTAAAAAGATAAATACCATTGCGCAAATGGAGTTTATGCCAGACCAGGTTTTCAAACCCTCCTTCTTCTCCTGCTTCAAGCAGTAAAGGCATCAATACATTACTGATAGCCTGTGAAGCTGTGCGGGCAAAACCAGAAGGGATATTGGGTACACAATAATGTATCACCCCGTATTTCATAAAAATGGGATGTTCATGCGATGTTATTTCAGATGTTTCAAAACAACCACCGCGGTCAATGCTTACATCAATGATCACAGAGCCCGGACGCATATTGCTCACCATTTCTTCAGTCACAATCAGTGGAGTTCTTCCAGTTTCAGAACCCAATGCACCAACGGCTACTTCACAGGTCTTAAGCTGCTTGGCTAGCAATCTTGGTTCTATCACAGAGGTCCACATCCGCTGACCAATGTTATTCTGCAATCTTTTTAAACGGTACACACTATTATCAAATACTTTCACAGAGGCTCCTAATGCAAGGGCGGCTCTTGCTGCATACTCACCTACTATTCCTGCACCTATTATAATAACTTTTGTTGGTGCAATCCCGGATATACCACCCAGCAACACTCCTTTCCCATGATTGGCAGAACCGAGATATTGAGCAGCAATCAGCATTACAGCGCTTCCGGCAATCTCACTCATACTGCGAACGATAGGATAAGAGTCGCTGTCATCTTTCAGGTTCTCAAAGGAAATAGCTGTTACTTTTTTTTCCATCATTTTCTCCAGTATCTCCGATTTCATCACAGAAAGATGAATAGGCGAAATGATGATCTGGTTTAGTTGCAATAAAGGAAGGTCCTCATCAATAATAGGAGCACTTTTTACCAGTATAGGAGCTTTAAATACGCTTTCTCTGTCATATACAATCTTTGCGCCCGCTTCGCTATAATCTTTATCCCTGAAATGGGAGGCTTCGCCGGCATTGTGTTCTATTATTACCTGGTGGCCGTTACTGATAAGTACACTTACTGCATCCGGTGTTAATGCAATTCTGTTTTCCTGAAAGGCAATCTCTTTCGGAATACCGATCATCATTCCCTCGGATTTTGGACGTATGTCCAGAGTCTCCTCCAGGGTTTCATAGCTGAAAGATGTACTTATCTTGGGTTTTTGCTGGCTCATGAAGTTGGTTATGCTGATCGGCTAAAGCCGGTCTCAAAGCTACTTAATTATTAGCTATTTTAAGCCTTCTTGTGTTATTATCAACCAGTTCGATATATACATGAAGGGTATTATCAGGGAATATGCCCGGCGCTTTTTCCGGCCATTCCACCAGGCAGATATAGCCGCTGTAAAGTGCATCTTCAACGCCGGCTCTTTGGGCTTCTTCTTCATCTTTTAGCCGGTAAAGATCAATATGAAAGAGTGGTCTTTTGGTACCCTCACAATCATACACATACTCATTGATGATAGAAAAAGTGGGACTCCCCACCACATCCTTAACCCCTTTTGCATCGCACAGGGCATGAATAAAAGTAGTCTTACCCGCTCCCATCTGGCCGTGGAAAGCAAAAACAGTAGCATTACCCGCTGCTTTCCAAAACATCGTTGCAATTTCATTGATACTCTCCAGTGCAAACTGCCATTCCATTGGGCAAATTTAGTACGATATAGCAACGATGTTGTAAACATATTTCCTTTGTCGGAAAATCCGCTTTTAGCCTTTTGGTAAATTTGCAGTATGGAAAATGTACGATGGAAAGTAGATGGCATGGATTGTACCACCTGTGCACTCAATATTCACAAGTACCTGGAGAAAAAGGGAGCGAAGAATATTAGAGTGAATTTTGCGACCGGTTATGTAAGCTTTGATACCGACGGTGAAATTGCTAAAGAAAAACTGGCCTCTGGTATAAATGGGCTTGGATATAAAGTTGCTGATCACCAACTAGCGACATCCAAAGAAAATAAGCCATTTCTTTCCACGCATCTGCAACGATTCTGGTTTTGCTTGCCTTTTACAGCTGTACTGATGCTGCATATGATTCCAGGTGTACATATTCACTGGCTGATGAACCATTGGGTACAACTGGCCCTTACCATCCCGGTATACATAGTGGGAATGAGTTTCTTTGGTAAAAGTGCCTGGAAAAGTATTCGTAACCGAATGCCGAATATGAATGTATTGATAGCAGTGGGGTCAACTGCTGCATTTGTATATAGCTTGTATGGATCATTAACCGGGCAGGCGGAGCAGTATATGTTTTATGAAACGGCTGCCACTATTATCACACTTGTTTTCCTGGGAAATTATTTAGAAGAGACTTCCATCGCTTCCACACAAAGAGAATTGAATAAACTGGCTAAATCACAAAAGGTGATGGCCAATATGATCGCTTTTGATGATGAGCACAAAGAACAGATATTTCCTGTTGAAAATACAGACCTGAGAGTGGGTGACCTGATCTTGATAAAAAGCGGTGAACAAGTACCTATCGACTGTAAAATACTGTGGGGCGATGTACATGTGAACGAAGCAATAATTACCGGCGAAAGTTTGCCGGTTCATAAATTGTCGAAAGACAAACTGATTGGTGGTAGCCTGATTACTGATGGAACAGTGAAAGCACAGGTAACAGCAGTGGGTGATGATACTGTATTATCAGGAATATTGAATATGGTGAAGCAGGCGCAGGGAGAAAAACCTCCGGTTCAATTACTTGCCGACAAAATCAGTGCTGTATTTATTCCTATTGTTCTTGTTATTGCTGTAATCACACTGGCTGTAAGCTGGATCATATTAAAGGATTTTACCCCTGCATTGATGCGGAGTATTGCTGTACTGGTGATCGCCTGCCCTTGCGCAATGGGATTGGCCACACCAGCTGCTATCGCTGTTGGGCTGGGCCGGGCAGCCAAAACAGGGATTCTATTTCGCAATGCCACCAGCCTGGAGACATTTAAAGATATTAAGCAGGTGGTGTTTGATAAAACCGGCACCCTTACCACCGGTAAGTTCACCATTGGTGACTGGCAAATTACAAATAGTACAATCGGCGAGGAAGAATTCAAAAGAATTGTGTTCTCTTTAGAAAAGTATTCTAATCATCCTATTGCAAAATGTATCACCGATACATGGAAAACAAAGGATCAGATTCAGTGGAAAAAGATTGAAGAGGTCAAAGGTCTGGGAATGCAATCAGAAGATAAAGAAGGTAATGGTTATATAGCCGGTTCTTACAGAGCCGCAGAAGGTCTGATAAAAGATGATTCACATAATGTGTATATACTTAAAAACGGGCAACTGTTGGGGTGGATCGATGTAAAAGATGAAATAAGACCCGAGGCAAAACCTGTTATTGATTATCTCCATAATAAACATATCAAAACGATCCTGCTCAGCGGCGACCGGCTGACAAAATGCAACCAACTGGCAGTTCAGTTAGGTATTGATACAGTTATCGCCGAACAATCTCCTGAACAAAAACTTAAAAAAATTGCTGACCTGAGTGAAAAAATACCGACTGCTATGGTGGGCGACGGCATCAATGATGCCCCGGCACTTGCCAAGGCAACGATCGGTATTTCGATGAACGAAGCTTCTCAGATCGCTGTACAAAGTGCACAGGTAATATTGATGAACCATGGATTGAAAAATCTGCCCACCGCTTTAGGTTTAGGGAAACATACCTACCTGACTATCAAACAAAATCTTTTCTGGGCCTTTGCTTACAATATTGTTGCCATTCCTGTTGCAGCCTTTGGTTTTCTTACCCCAACTTTTGGAGCATTGGTGATGGGCATGAGTGATGTGGTTCTAGCCATCAATTCAGTTCGCCTCTTCGTGAAAAAAGTAGTGTAAATTCACAACTACTGGCTGGCATTTCTAACTATGCGGGATACTTATGACATACTAAGACAGTACTGGGGTTTCGATGCATTTCGTCCATTGCAGGAAGAAATTATCAAGTCTGTTCTGGAAGGTAAGGATACACTGGCACTTATGCCCACCGGTGGTGGCAAATCAATATGTTACCAGGTTCCTGCCATGGTGAAAGATGGATTATGTCTTGTTATTTCACCTCTGATCGCACTAATGAAAGACCAGGTTGAAAATCTCCGGAAAAAAAGCATCACTGCTTTTGCTATATACTCCGGGATGAGCAGGAAAGAAGTGATTAACGTTTTTAAAGTAGCCACTGAAAGCAATTGCAAGTTCCTTTATGTTTCGCCGGAAAGATTAGAAACAAGTTTGTTCAAAGAATATCTGCCAGGGCTTGACATTTCTTTGATAGCAGTGGATGAAGCCCATTGTATATCCCAATGGGGTTACGATTTTCGTCCGCCTTATTTACGCATTGCATCACTTCGGGAAGAATTACCCGGCATTCCCGTTCTTGCGTTGACTGCCTCTGCCACTCCTGATGTACAAAATGATATTTGTGACAAACTTACATTTAGTAATCCCGGTATTTTTCGCCAGTCATTTGAGAGAGCAAATCTTTCTTACAGCGCTTTTAAAGTAGATTCAAAAATCAATAAGATCATTGAGATCGTACAAAAAGTTCCGGGCAGCAGCATTGTATATTGTAAAAGCAGGAAAAGAACCAAAGAAATAAGTGAACTGTTGCAATTACAGCATATCTCATCTGATTTCTATCATGCTGGATTAGTACAAGAAGAAAGAAATAAAAAACAGGAAGCCTGGATCAATAATAAAACAAGGGTGATCGTCTGTACCAATGCATTTGGGATGGGGATCGACAAACCTGATGTAAGAATCGTTGTACATGCTGATGTGCCGGATTGCCTGGAAAATTATTACCAGGAGGCTGGCCGTGCCGGCAGAGATGGCAAAACATCCTACGCTGTTCTGCTGTATGATGAAAGAGATTTGCAGGAGCTGAAGGGAATGGCATCACTGCGTTTTCCATCTCAGGAAGATATACGGGGTGTATACCAGTCTGTAGCCAATTACCTTCAAATACCAACCGGTGGCGGAGAAGGTCAGTATTATGATTTTGACATTTCCGACTTCCTGAAAAAATTTAACCTGAACAGTCATACCACTTTGTATTCTTTAAAAGCATTGGAGCAGGAAAGCTGGTTATCATTTAATGAACAGGTATTTCTCCCTTCATCCGTAATGTTTACAGTAAATAAAGGTTCGCTGTATGAGTTTGAGAAAAGCAACCCTCAACTGGAGCCTTGTATCAAAACCCTGCTAAGAGCTTATGAAGGCATTTTCGATCAGCCAGTAAATATTTCTGAGAAAGTAATTGCCGGATTGATGAAAGAAGATGCCGAAAAAACAAAAAAGCAACTGATAGAATTGAATCGTTTTGGCATTATAGAATACCAGCCACAGAAAGATACCCCACAATTGTACCTGTCAAGAAACAGGATAAAGGCTGAAGATATTACTATCAATATGCAGGCTTACAACAAAAGAAAAGATCAGTTCCAGCGACGGGTGAAGCAGATGGTAAATTATGTGAACGAAGAAGCAGCATGCCGTAGCCGTATCATCGGTTCCTATTTTGGAGATGAGCATATCAGGGCCTGTGGAATTTGTGATAATTGCCTGAGACAAAAAGCTGCCACTATAAGCAAGGAAGAATTTGAAACACTGCACCATCGTATTATTAATATGGTGAAATACGAATCATTGCATACAAAAGAGTTGTTGCAAAAATTAAATGGTATCAAAAAAGAAAAAGCCTGGAAGGTGCTGGAATTCTTACAGGCTGAAAATAAAATTCATGTGGATAGTACCGGGTGGGTCAAACTAAAATAAGCTTTTCCTCTTTCTGCTTCTTCCCCCCAAACCAAGTACACCAAGTAAGGTTCTTACAATCGTATTACCGGCAGTCCGGGTCATACTTCTTACGGTAGGATCATCAAAAATGGTCTTTTCTTTTTTAGTGGTTGTTTTCTTTGTCGTCTTTTCTTCTGCCTCCTGTTCTTCTTTCTTTGCAGCATCTTCTAACTTCTCTGTCAGGATTTCGTAAGCGCTTTTATTATCAATAACCTGGTTATACTTAGCTGCAATTTTCGATTTGCCAACCAATGAATCAATTTCCATTTCAGACAAAATATCCATCCGGCTTTGCGGCGGCCGTATCATACAAT
The DNA here is from genome assembly GCA_016786885.1 of Chitinophagaceae bacterium. GTDB lineage: Bacteria > Bacteroidota > Bacteroidia > Chitinophagales > Chitinophagaceae > JJ008. The sequence goes on from JAEUVO010000039.1 coordinate 141,878, forward strand.
GTACCAATGGTGTGGGAATTCCTTTTTCATTCAATATCGTTACCAATGCCTCACCAGTACCTAATTGTGTTATCAGGTCTTCCGTTTTATAAAAATCTGTTTCAGGGTAGTTCTCAGAAGTTTGTTTGATCACTTTTCTGTCAGCCGCTGTAAAAGCCCTTAAAGCATGCTGCACTTTTAATCCCAACTGTGCCAGTACAGATGCCGGAACATCCATGGGATTTTGTGTGCAGAAATAAATACCTATCCCTTTTGACCGGATGAGTTTGATAATAGTTTCGATCTGTTGCAGCAATGCCTCATTCGCCTCCTGGAAAATAAGATGCGCTTCATCAATAAACATTACCAGTTTCGGCTTATCCATATCACCCTCTTCCGGGCAAGTGGCATATAATTCTGCCAGGAGTTGTAACATAAAGGTGGAAAACAGTTTCGGCCTGTCCTGCAGGTCTGTTACCCTGACTATGGATATAATACCACGACCATCATCACTGATACGCATCAGGTCATCCACTTCAAAACTTTTCTCCCCAAAGAAAACATCGGCTCCCTGTTGCTGCAGTTCAATTACCTTCCTTAGTATGGTACCTGTAGATGTTGTGGAAATCTTACCATAGGTTTTTTCCAGCTCTGCTTTCCCTTCATCACTTACAAACTGCAATACTTTGGTAAAATCTTTCAGATCAAGTAATGGCAACTTATTATCATCACAGTATTTAAAGATCATTGCTACAAAACCACCCTGCGTATCATTCAATCCCAAAATTTTTGAAAGTAGCACAGGTCCAAACTCACTTACTGTGGCCCTGAGCCTTGCTCCTTTTTGTTCACTCAGTGTCAGCAGGTCAACAGGGTAAGCTGTTGATTTGAATTCAATATTCAATTTCTGGCACCTGTCTGTAATTTTATCATTCGGTGTACCTGCCGCAGCAATACCGCTCAGATCTCCTTTAATATCCATGAGCAATACAGGTATGCTTGCATCACTTAAGCCTTCTGCCAATACCTGCAGTGTTTTTGTTTTACCAGTACCGGTAGCACCGGCAATCAATCCATGCCGGTTCAGCGTTTTAAAAGGCAGCAGTACATCTGCTCCCGCCACTACACTGCCATCCAGCATGGCGCAGCCGATCTTGAAAGATTCACCTTTGAAAGTATATCCTGCTTTGACTAACTCTAGAAATTTTGCGCTATCTGCCATAGAAAAAATTTGAATGAAAGTTAGTGGAAAAGTAAATAGCTCCCTATAAATCTTCTTCTCTTTCCAGCATCAAAATAGCACTCTGCGGCACAATAAAATATTTCTCATTCTCATACATCACTTCAGTGACACCGCTGAGCAGGAAAATGGCGAGATCACCCTCCTTAGCCTGCAATGGCACATATTTCACTTTTTCATCCTCTCCTTTCCAGGCCTCATCCTCCACCGGCATCGGTATAGCATAACCGGGACCTGTTTTTATCACATAGCCCTGCTGTACTTTTTCTTTTTCCTGCACACCCGGAGGTAAATACAACCCGCTTGCCATTTTCTCATCAGGCCGGCTTGGTTTTATCAATAACCGGTCACCAATTACGATCAGTTTTTTCAGGCGATTATCAGGCGTTAAATGCATGGCACAGTTTTTTATTATATAAAGCAAAAGTAGAAAGCAAAGGGTTCGAAACAACGGTGTTTTAACAAAATATTCAGCCCGGATACT
>JAEUVO010000012.1 GCA_016786885.1 Chitinophagaceae bacterium
TTCACCTCTGAATCGTATCCCTGAGACGCCTCTCATTTTCCCAATAATCCTTTATTATTTCCAATTTCACATGAATGACACATGGCTTTAAAGCTATGACCATACCTTAAAGTACACACAATTTGGAACTATGAAGGCGGGAAGCATTATTGTATTCTTTTTACTGGCATTGTCCGGCAGCCAACTGACTGCTCAGATGAACTGTGCCACGTCTTCCTATAGCCAGGAGAAAATAAGAAATGACCTTTCCTTAGCTGATAATATCAAATCTATAGAACGGTTTACACAGCAGGTAATAGAAAACCAAACGACCAGCCGGATTGAAAGCAGTATTATCAGAATTCCGGTAGTAATCCATATTCTTTATCATAACCCTTCAGAAAAAGTAAATGATGCCGCAGTTGCTGCACAACTGGAAATTCTTAATAATTGTTTCCGGAGACTGAATGCTGATGCGGCCAATACACCGGAACGTTTTAAACCGTTTGCAGCTGATTGTGAAATTGAATTCCAACTGGCAACATCTGATCCCCTCAAAAGGTATACAAGTGGTATCGTTCGTAAATACACTCCGGTAACTAAATGGACGATGAATGATAAAATGAAGTTTTCTTCCGAAATGGGTGATGATGCCTGGGATACCAAGAGCTACCTGAATATCTGGGTTTGTAATATGGACAAATTTGCAGGTTATTCCAGTGTGCTGGGAGGGCCGGAAAATGTGGATGGGATTGTGATGGGCTTAGCAGCCTTTACCGAATCAGGTAATAAGACCATTGTGCATGAAACCGGACACTGGCTGGGCCTGAGACATCTGTGGGGTGATGAATACTGTGGTGATGATGGGGTAAATGATACACCCAAGCAAGCTAGCTATACAACCGGTTGCCCTGCAAACATCAGAATTACCTGCGGCAACGGACCAAACGGAGATATGTACAGCAATTACATGGATTTTACCAACGATGCCTGTACTAATCTTTTCACAGAAGGACAAAAAGCAAGAATGAGAGCTTTGTTTACAAACGGAGGAGTTAGAAATTCCCTGCTTTTCTCTAAAGGACTGGATGCCCCACTGATATTTGAAATTCCCATGCCAGAGGAAGATCCAAAATGGCTTGAGGCAAGACTTTATCCAAATCCTGCAACGACTACTATGGTGCTTGATCTGTCATATGATATTCGGTGGGTGGGTAAAACAATTTTTATTACCAATGCACAGGGGCAAAATATTATGAATGTGACGATTACGTCAAAGAATCAGCAAATTAATGTTAGCCGCCTTCAGCCCGGTCTGTATTTCCTTGCAGCGAAAAAGGGTGATGGGGAGTCTATAAAAATGAAGTTTGTAAAATTGTAATAGTCGCAACCAAGATATATACTAACGGCAAGCAAGGCCCCGGAGTGATTCGGGGCTTTTTCTATCGGGTCATATTTATTTAAGTCAGATTTAAATAAAAAAGGATTACCGGCCCCCGGTAATCCTTAAAATCTATTTATTGTGGCTTTATATATGAATTGCTTCTCCGTACGCCACCTCAATCGCATCTTTGATGCTTTCGCTGATAGTTGGGTGTGGATGAATAGCATTTAGTACCTCATGATAAGTAGTTTCCAGCTTGCGGGCTGTTACTGTTTCAGATATCATTTCTGTCACATTATACCCGATCATATGGGTACCGAGCCATTCGCCATATTTGGCATCAAAAATAACTTTGATAAATCCTTCAGTATGGCCTGCAGCTGATGCTTTACCACTGGCACTTAACGGGAATTTACCCACTTTCACTTCAAAGCCTGCTTCCTTTGCCTGTTTTTCTGTGTAACCAACAGAAGCGATCTCCGGTACACAATATGTGCAACCCGGAATATTATTGTAATCAATTGCTTCCGGCTGGTGATGATATTTTTTCTCATTGTATGCGATCGCTTCCACACAAACGATACCTTCTTTGCTGGCAACATGGGCCAATGCCTGGCCGGGTGAACAATCGCCGATGGCATATACGCCGGGCACATTTGTTTGTCCATATTTATCAACCATAATGCGCCCCTTATCTGTTTTGATGCCTAATTCTTCCAGGCCAATACCTTCGATATTTGCTGCAACACCAATAGCGCTGAGTAATACATCCGCTTCCAGTATTACTTCACCAGTAGCAGTCTTCACTTTCGCTTTTACGCCATTACCGGCAGTATCAACAGAAGTTACTTCACTGTTCGTCATAATAGTGATACCACTCTTTTTGTATTGTTTTTCCAGCTCTTTGGATATTTCTTCATCTTCAACGGGAACGATACGGGGTAAAAACTCAACAATTGTAACTTTTGTGCCCATGCTGTTGTAGAAATAAGCAAATTCAACACCAATCGCACCACTTCCTACCACTATCATTGATTTAGGCATTTCCGGCAATACCATTGCCTCTCTGTAGCCGATGATTTTTTTTCCATCAATTGGCATGCTGGGCAGCTGGCGGCTGCGTCCGCCGGTTGCAATGATTATATGTTTGGCTTCAACAGTTTGTTTTTTGCCATCCTTATCAGTTACTTCCAGTTTACCTTTCGCTGCCAGTTTACCAAATCCCATTATCACATCGATCTTGTTTTTCTTCATCAGGAACTGCACACCCTTGCTCATTTTATCAGCTACACCACGGCTTCTTTTAATGATTGCATCAAACTGGGGAGCTCCATTGGCTTCGATACCGAAATCCTTCGCATGTTTGATATATTCATTTACCTGGGCACTTTTCAATAAAGCTTTGGTAGGAATACAACCCCAGTTGAGGCAAATACCCCCCAGGCTTTCCTTTTCAATAACTGCTGTTTTAAAACCTAACTGAGCAGCCCGTATCGCCGCTACATAACCGCCGGGGCCGCTACCAAGAACAACTACATCGTATGCCATATTTTATTGATTAGTTGATAAATAATTTGAATAATAATGAGGAGCGAAGTTATCTGAAAACAGGCAATTGGGCAAAAAGCCCCTCAAACGACTATCCATCTGCTTTTACTGCCGTTGGAAGAAAAATGGTCACGGAAATACTCTTCTCATGCTATTTTAGCGGATTATTCATTTGCATGCGGGTATTCTTTATTTTTTTCATTTTATTGGCTGTTGTTACTAAAAGCCCCGGACAAGGGGAGGTGAGGCAGATCCGTGTAACTGTCGTTAATGAAAACAACAGCGGACTTGCACAGGCTACAGTTACTCTCCACAACAGCGATTCTTCTATTGTAAAAACAGCTATTACTGATTCTTTGGGAATGACAGAATTCAATGGATTGCCGGCTGGGAAATATTTTGCGAAGGCCCGGCTGCTTGGGTACCAAAATGGAAATACACCGCTGATCGACCTGCAAAAGAACTCTTTTGTAACTGAAACACTGTTGCTGAAGCAGGAAGCAGGCTTATTGGAGGATGTAACAATTACAAGCAAGAGGCCTTTTATTCAATTTCTGCCTGACAAAACAGTAGTGAATGTAGAAGCAGGTATTACTAATGCCGGGGCAACCGTAATGGAGGTGCTTGAAAAATCACCGGGTATTACCATTGGCCGGGACGGTAATATCAGTATGAAGGGTAAACCGCAGGTAATGGTGCTGATTGACGGAAAACAAACCCAATTGAATGGCGCCGAATTGCAAGCCTATCTGTCAGGCATGAATGCATCGCAGGTTGATATTATTGAATTGATAGATAACCCTGGTGCGAAATATGATGCTGCCGGGAATGCGGGGATCATTAATATCAGAACTAAAAAGAACAAACAAAAGGGGTTTAATGGCTCTCTTAATCTAAGTATAGGGCAAGGCTTTTTTCACAAAAATAACGGCAGCTTCAATGTTAACTATCGCTCCGGAAAGTTTAACATTTATGCTAACTATGGTATGAGGGGTGGTAAGGAGAGAATGAAAATGTATGCGCTTCGAAAATATTTTAATACGAATGGAGAAGATTCACTTTTATTAGAGCAACCAAATGTTACCCGAACAAAAATCAATTCGCATAATTTAAAAATAGGGGCCGACTTTTTTGCAACAAGGCAAACGACAATTGGAATTGCATTTACCGGCAACCTTACCGATCGGAAAACCAATAGCTTCAGCACTATAGACTGGATGTCACCGTCATATGTTATAGATTCAACAATCAATACCTGGGGAAACCGGAATATCAACTTTAAGAGGGCCGGTATTAATTTTAACGGCCGTCATAGTTTTGACGAGAATAATGAACTGTCGGTTGATCTTGACTTTATTAAGTTTGATATTAACGGGGACCAATACTTTCAGACACAACTGGAAGCCCCGGGAAGCATTGTATATGGCACTAAGGGTGATCTGCCTTCCCGGCTGGATATTCTAACAGCAAAGCTCGATTATTCAAAACGGATCAAACAATTACTTTGGGAAACAGGTTTAAAGACAGCCCACACCAACACTGATAATCTTGCAGCGTATTTCTATAATGATGGGTCTGCCTGGCAGGCTGATCTGAGCCGTAGTAACCATTTCTTGTATGATGAAAAAATACATTCAGCGTACAGTAGTGTTGATGTGGAAAAAGGCAAGTGGCATTGGCAGGCCGGGCTTCGGTACGAGTTTACAACGTATAGTGCAAATCAATTGGGCAATACAGTTGTAAAGGATTCGGCGTTTAAGAAAAATTATGGGAGTCTTTTCCCTTCGGCCTTTGTTGCTCATACAGCAGATAGTAATAATGTTTTCACTTTACGTTTTGGCAGAAGAATTGACAGGCCCCAGTTTCAAAACCTTAACCCATTTCTTGTTACAATAAATAAATACACTTTTGAGGGAGGTAACCCTTTTATAAGACCACAATATACCTGGAATGTAGAGTTATTGTATACTTATAAGCAGATACTATCAACTGGTATTTCTTATAGTTACTTAAAGGATTACTTTTCCCAGATATTCGTTATTGATTCGAACAGCAGCAATGTCAATAAAAATATTATCATTTACACAAAGGGAAATGTGGGAAAGTTTCAAAACCTGGGAGTTACTGCCAGCCTCCAACTGCCTGTTACTAAATGGTGGAATCTGTCATCTGTAGTTGTGTTTAACCATAAAGTGATAGAAGGATTTATATGGACGCCATTTAAAGCAACGATCAACCAGGTCAATATCAGCCTTAACAATCAATTTCAATTTGGTAAGGGCTGGGCAGCAGAGTTGAGCGGTTATTACCTGTCTAACAGTCAGATAGATCTCCAGGAAACGCTGACTCCTCAAGGTGAAATGGGAGCGGGGATTTCAAAGCAGATAGTAAAAGGGAAAGGGACGCTTCGATTGGTTATCAGGGATATTTTTTATACTCAGAACTATTCCGGTTATTCCCGGTTTCAAAACTCGGATGAGCCCTTTGAAGTAAAGTGGGATTCCCGGGTGGCCCGAATTTCTTTTAGCTGGCGCTTTGGTAAGGCTATGAAACCGGTAAAACGTTCCGGGGGAAGTGCGACAGAGGAAACCGAAAGAGTAGGTTCAGGGAATTAAAACTGTCTTTTTTTTGTGCTGAATGCCAGTGAGTAAGGAATTTCACTTTTTTTCAACACAGGGGTAAAAAAACTCTTGAAAGCTGCTCAATTTTAGCATCTTTCCCTTACCTTTGCCGTCCCAAAATTTGTATCAATCATGGCAAGAGTATGTCAGGTAACAGGTAAAACGCCGATCGGAGGACATAAAGTTTCTCACTCCAATATCAAAACAAAGCGTCGTTTTCTGCCCAATTTGCAGAAAAAGAAATTTTACCTTGCCGAAGAGGATAAATGGATAACGTTGAAATTATCAACTGAAGCAATCCGTACTATCAATAAGAACGGTTTGTACAGCGTGGTGAAACAACTGAGAGCAAAAGGAGAAAAAATCTAACTTTTTAAAGTCTTATAATCATGGCAAAGAAAGGCAACCGTGTACAAGTAATCCTGGAATGTACTGAGCACAAAACAAGTGGTCAGCCCGGCACCAGCCGTTATATCACGGTAAAAAACAAGAAGAACAATCCTGAGAGATTGGAGCTGAAAAAATTCAACCCGATTTTGAAAAAAGTAACTGTTCATAAAGAAATCAAGTAATCATGGCAAAAGCAGCAAAAACGGCGATCAAGAAAGACCCTAAGCAGGCAGCAGAAGCAAAGAACTATACCAAAGTTATCAAGGCTGTGCGAAGTCCTAAATCAGGTGCTTACACTTTCAAAGAGCAGATGATTCACAAAGACAAAGTGAAGGATTTCTTAGCTCAGAAATAATCGGGCCGTTCAAAACGTATTCAAAAGCTATTCGTCTCCAACGGATAGCTTTTGTTGTTTAAAGAAAATAGTCAGTAATGGGATTTTTTAATAAGCTGTTCAGAAAAAAAGAAAAGGAAAGCCTTGACGAAGGATTGAAGAAAACCAAGGAAGGCTTTTTATCTAAAATAACCAAAGCTATTGCCGGCAAGAGTACGGTGGATGAAGAAGTGCTGGACAACCTCGAAGAGGCATTGGTAGGTGCTGATGTGGGAATTGAGACCACAGTAAAGATCATTGAGCGGATTGAAAAGAGAGTATCAAAGGACAAGTATCTTAACTCTGGTGAGTTGAATAAGATGTTGCAGGAGGAAATAGAGTTGATGCTGACAGACGCCCCTGAATCAAATAGTTATGCTTTTAACTCGGAACTACCGGCGAAGCCTTACATAATACTTGTTGTGGGTGTAAACGGTGTCGGAAAGACAACTACAATCGGAAAGCTGGCTTATAATTTTAAAAAGGCGGGCAAAGAAGTATTGCTGGGTGCAGCTGATACATTTCGGGCTGCTGCTGTTGATCAACTTACTATCTGGAGTGAAAGAGTGGCTGTGCCGATTGTAAAGCAAGCGATGGGAAGTGATCCCGCTGCTGTGGCTTTTGATACTGTGCAAAGTGCTGTTGCCAAACAAAGCGACGTGGTGCTGATTGATACAGCAGGTCGTTTGCACAACAAGGCTCACTTGATGGATGAACTGAGTAAGATCAAAAGAGTTATTCAAAAGACAATTCCTGATGCTCCGCATGAAGTATTGCTGGTATTGGATGGCAGCACCGGGCAAAACGCATTAGAGCAGGCTAAGCATTTTACTGCGGCTACCGATGTAACAGCATTGGCAATAACAAAATTAGACGGTACTGCAAAAGGCGGAGTAGTGCTGGCCATTGCCAATCAGTTTAAAATACCGGTGAAGTTTATTGGCGTAGGTGAAAAAATGGAAGATCTGCTGGTATTCGACAAGCATGAGTTTGTGGATAGCTTATTTAATCTTGAAAGAAAAGATGTATAGTGAAGACAAAGAAACTACATAAGGATAAGGTAAATATCATAACCCTCGGCTGTAGTAAGAATATGGTGGACAGCGAAGTGCTGAGTGGTCAGCTGAAGGCCAATGATATTGATGTGGTGCATGAGAACAAGAAACTGGATCATAATATCGTGGTGGTAAATACCTGTGGTTTTATTGATAAAGCCAAAGAAGAAAGTATCAATACTATTCTTGACCAGGTAGAATTGAAAAGAAGAGGTAAGCTGGATAAAGTATATGTGACAGGCTGCCTGAGTGAGAGATATAAAAATAATCTTGAAACAGAGATACCTGAAGTGGATGCTTACTTCGGGACCATGGAGCTGCCACTTATATTAAAACAGTTTGAAGCGGATTATAAAACTGAGCTGGTAGGTGAAAGATTGCTGGCTACCCCACAGCACTATGCCTATATGAAGATTTCAGAGGGTTGTAACCGTACCTGCTCTTTCTGTGCCATTCCTTTGATGAGAGGGCAGCATGTGAGTAAGCCGATAGAAGAGCTAGTTAAAGAAGCTGAAGGATTGGTGAAGAAAGGGGTGAAAGAAGTAATGCTGATCGCCCAGGAGCTTACTTATTATGGTCTTGACATTTACAAGAAAAGAATGTTGGGTGATCTGCTTCATCGCCTTGCTGATGTAAAAGGATTAGAATGGATACGCTTACATTATGCTTACCCGTCAAAGTTTCCGCTTGAAGTATTAGATGTGATGAGGGAACGGGAGAATATCTGTAATTATCTTGATATGCCATTACAACATGCGGCCAATAATATGCTGAAAGCAATGAAAAGGCAGATCACAAGAGAGGAAATGGAGGAGTTGACCATTGCTATCCGTGAAAAAGTTCCGGGTATTTGCCTGCGCACAACACTGATTGCCGGTTTTCCCGGCGAAACAGAAGATGATGTGGAAGAGTTAAAAGGTTTTTTGCAAAGGCAACGCTTTGACAGGGTGGGTATCTTTACCTACTCACACGAAGAGGGGACATCCGCCCATGACTTAACAGATGATGTACCAGCAGAGGAGAAAGAAAGAAGGGCGCAGGAGATAATGGAAGTGCAACAGGAAATTTCTTTTGAGCTGAACCAGGAGAAAGTAGGTAAAGTCTTCAAAACACTGATCGATAAAAAAGAAGCCGGTCGTTATTTAGGTCGTACTGAATTTGATTCAGTAGAAGTAGATAATGAAGTCGTCATTCATTCTGCTAAGAAACTTCCTATTGGTGAATTTGTGAATGTAAAGATCACCAAAGCTTACGATTATGATCTCGAAGGAGAGGTGATATAGCTGACCGGGTATCAGCTATATCCGTACTCTTATATATGTAGCTCCCTCACTTATCAAATACCGGGCTTTTGGAGTTTTGGAATAAATACTTTCATGTATTAATGAATTCTGTTCACCAAAATCTTTACAACATGAAACTATCTCTTCCACTCCTCACATTGCTTATTGCTTTCACTTCCTGTTCGTCGGGTTCAGCTGATAAAAAAGTACCCGAACTTGCCAATGAAATGTGTGGTTGTTTCGACAGTTTTCAGCAATCACTTAGCTCCGACGCAAAAGACCTGATGAAAGCTGTTTCTGTGGCTGCTAATCCACAAACAGAAATGATGAATGGTATTTCAAAACTGAAGCCACAAGATGCAGCATTATTTTCAGAAAAACTCAAATCGATTGGCACAAAAGGGTCAGAAGTGTTCAATTGCATGGAGGCTTTTGATAAAAAGCATGCCAACGAAACGACAAAAGATAAAAAAGCACTAACAGAGAAATTATTAACGGAGATGCAATCAATGGGGAATTGCCCGACAGGGGCAGCTATTGTCAACCTCAGTTTAAGTGGGGGAGGAATTAGATAGAGGTCTTTATAAAAGTTGCTGAATCATGCTAATCCTTGTTCACATTTTTTTCAATATTACGGTCAGGAATAAGCCACATTATAGCTACCAGAATAATCAAAACACCGGACAGGGCAGTGTGTAAAAATGCCGCCCCTATGGCTGCTGTATAAAGCATGACAGAAAGTATACCCTTTCTGGATTGCTTTCTTAATACATCTAGCAAAGCTGCATTCCCGGGGTTACATTTTCTTATAATCGTAAGTAATACATAATAGGCAATACCGCAAAGATTTGCCAATAGTGCATAAACAATTACAGTATTCTTTTCAAAATGATTTTCTCCCATCCAGGCAGTAGCAAAAGGCATAAGCGATAACCAAAACAATAAGTGAAGATTGGCCCATAAAATACCTCCTCTTACCTCTTTTATTGTGTGAATAAGGTGATGGTGGTTGCCCCAATAAATACCAAGGTTGACAAAGCTGACTAGATAGCTAAGAAAAACTGGCCATAATTGATAAAGGGCATGCCAGCTGGTATCATGCGGAACTTTTAATTCCAGTACCATAATAGTTATAATGATGGCAATCACTCCATCACTGAAAGCTTCGAGTCTGGTTTTGGTCATATTTAATACAGAATGATTCTGCCAGTAAATATATGTATTCAATTAATATGAATGACTGGCATAACAGGCTATCCGCAAAGCCCCCGTGATACAGAAAGGATTTATATCCTGGTTGACAAATTGATTTGTTTCCTAATTTTACGGTAATTGCTTGCACATGAAAAAATACATTTCGACAGGAAGTACTGTACTGTTTTTTTTATCTGTTTACTCACAGCAGGGAAGTACTGTATTTTCAACGGAGATTCGCACAAAGAACCATACCATAGTATCTTCTTCATGGCAAAAGAAAATCTCATTCACTTTGCCAGCAAATGGTATGCTGCATGAGCATAACGAGGGAAACAAATTATTTGCAACAAGCAGTAAGAATTCAAAGCTAAATGGTATTTGGCAAAGCTGGTATGGAACAGGAGCATTGTGCGATTCAGGCAGATTGGTAAATAACTTGCCTGATGGGGAATGGAAGCATTGGAACGAAAAAGGAGAGTTGCTAGCTATCCGCCATTATAGTGCGGATAAATTTCACCGGATTACTGATGAAATGCTTCGGTATAATCCGAAACGAAGTTTCTTTTACTTAAGTGAGCTTTACCAAAAAGACAAACAAGCTGCCATAAATTATCTTGATGCGGCATATTCATTTCCTGCAGGCAGATCAGTGGCTATTCACTCATTGAAGCAACTTGTTTTCTCCAATATCTCAAAAAGCGATATCTACAGACCGGTTTTTGAACAATGCCTGCAGGATGGATTATACATGAATTTTTTTCCAGGAGGTGCTATAAAGGATTCTGGTTATTATAAGAATGGAGTGAGAACAGGAAAATGGGTACACCGTGATTCTGCTGACGGTCTATGGCAGCAGGGAGCATATCATAATAGCATAAAGGTAAAAGAATGGAAGATGTATGATAAAAATAACAAACTCAGCGAAATAATCTTTTATGATGGTAAGGGGCATGTGCAATGGAAAAAGAAATTCAACAGGTAGAAGTTTTTGACCTCTACCTGCTGAATATTACTCTTTAATCATCATCATCTTTCTTTTGGACCTTTTCTACTTTTCTCAGATTGTCTTTTACTTCGTTCTCATTCTCTTCGTCTGTATTTCCTTCAGAGGTGGTGATAGAATCGGTTTTAAGTTCAGAATGTCTTATAAGCCCGCCTAGATGGGCTGTTTGGGCCATAGATCCGAAGGAAACGAGGGAAAGAAAAAAGGCACCTGCAAAAGCAAATTTTGCTAGCCTGGCATTTCTTTTTAGGAATAAACCAGCCAGTGCTACAACACCTGTAATGCTGATTATGATGAGTGATAGCTTTGCCATATCCTCATGTTTTTCTATTACTGTTTCACTTACACCCGGTAAATGTTCTACCAGCTCTTCAGTTCCTTCCCCGGTCAGGAAAACAGGAACTGTGAACAGGGCTGCTCCAATCAATAAGTATAAGGAAAGGTTTTTGAATGACTCATTTTTTTTGATCAGTCCAAGAATAAGTATCCCGCCACCAATAATGGACAGGAATAAAGGCACATGGTTAAGCGCCAGGTGAATTTGTGCTGCATTCATAACTAATTTTTTTAAATTAAATAAATAGTAACCTGATAGTAGTTTAAATACTATCACTCTTGAAAAAACTGTTAGAAAATTTGCGGCGGATGAAATACAGCGTAAGATAAATGACATGGGGCTCCTTCAGGATGATAAGATCTTGTTATTTCCGGCCCCATTAATAATAATTCCTCTGTTTCAAGTCGAAAGGGAATTATAGTTATATCAACATGATTAATTGCTTCGGGATTTTTAAAAGGGAGTTGATTGTCGTCACTATCATCATTATCTATCGGGTGATCTTGCGAATAATGAAGTGCAAGAAAGCCCCGTAAAGAAAGAGACTTATCCTGCTTTTTGTGTACCTGAAAATGTTTCAACAGTACAGGTAATTTCAAAAACTGGTGCAACTCTGTGGTGCCGAGTAATAAGAAACTGGTCAATATTGAAAGAAAAATGGATCGCAATGCCCCTGTTTTAGTGTCAAATTAAATGTAACAGCATGATATGAAACATGATTATTGTCACATTATTGATCAATCGATCAAAAAGGTTAGTTAATATTCGTGAATTATCCTGCTACAGATACTCCTATCAGCCTTCCGATTCCAAATGTGATAGCTGCTGCTGCCAGTCCAAAAATTACTTGTCTGAAACCAGAAAACCAGATACTTCTCCCGGTGAATAACGTAATAGCAGCTCCAATAATAAAGAGGCCTGCAGCACTGGCCGCTGCACTAAGTAAGATTGCTTTGTTCCCACTCAGGAACATGAAAGGAAATACAGGGATAATAGCACCAATGGCGAAAAGAAAAAAGGAATACAATGCAGCTTCAAACGCTGAACCTTTTAATTCTTCAGCATTGATGCCTAACTCTTCCTTTACCAGCAACTCATGAGCATGTTCTTTATTGTTGATAATTGCTGCTGCCATCTTGCTTGCCTGTTCTGAAGGAATCCCTTTTGCCTTGTAGATCAGTTCCAATTCTTTCAATTCATTTTCAGGACTGGTTTCCAACTCTTCCATCTCAATTGCCATTTGGTTCTCGTATAACTCTTGTGAGCTTTTTACAGAGATCCATTCCCCCAAGGCCATAGATAGAGCACCTGCAAGCAATCCTGCTAAGCCGGCTAATAGTACGCCGTTGCCGCCTTGAGTGGCACCAGCTACACCCATCACCAAACTAAAGTTGGAAACAAGGCCGTCATTGCCACCAAGAACAGCTGCCCTAAGTGCATTTCCACCTACAGACTTGTGCCTTGATTCAAAACGGGCAATGGTACTGCCTGATACTTGTGATTGTTCTATGATATTACGAAGCACTTTTACATGATTCACTTCGGAACCTGTGAGAGGCTGGTTAGTTTTCTTCTTGGCTATGAGAATAGAATTAGAAAGACTTTTTTCTGTGTCCATTAGTACTCCAAGCACATAATCATAGCCAAAGATTTTCCCGATCCGGTTTAATGTTCTTGCCCGGAAGGAAGGTGAAGGCATTTTATCTGCTGGAAGGTTTGTTTTTTTAAGGAATGCTTCAGCATGTTTTTTTTCTATATCACTCATTTGCTGAAAAATATCAGCTACATTTTTGTCTTCTTCATTTTCTGCAAGTTTGCTGTAGAGATAACAGGCATCCACTTCTGTTTGAATACTTTTGAGATCTGGCATATCAGGTTAATTTATATTTATTCAACTCATTTTCTCCGATTCTCATTTCAGGTGGAATGAAACTAATTTCAAACAATTTATATATTTCTTCCTCCGTTTTTCCTGCCAGTTTCTTTCCCTTTTTGTTATCGAATACACCATATTCATTCACTTTCCAGCCTCTTTGCTTGGCAATGCTGCGTAATTTAATGTTATGTTCTTTGCTTCCGGTGAAATAAAATAAAGCTGCGCCATATTCGTCTTCGTGTACTATTCGCAGGTCAGCCTGTAAATGTTTTGTTTTCAAGATAAGACTGGCACGGGTCTTTCCGGCGGCCACAATTTCTTCAACTTGGGGAAGCCGGGTAATTGCAGTAATAATCTTTTTCCATTTACTTTCTTCTGCAGTGATTACGATGTCAATATCACCAATAGTTTCTTTTTTTCTGCGGATGCTACCGGCAATCGTTGCCTGTTTTACACCATCAATTCTTTTGACCGATTTAAGTAAACCATCGGCAATCAATTGGGCTTCTTTCAGAGGTAGTCTTTTCTTGCTGCTATCTAGTTTCAGGGCTTGTTTCAGTTTTTCGATCTTTTTTGTGGCAAAGCCTTTTATATTCTCCAGTTTACCTTTTTCAATGGCAACTAGCAGTTGTTCTTTTGTGCTAATACCAAGTTTATCGTGTATAAGGCGAAGAGTAGCAGGACCGAAACCTTCAATATCCATTAATTCGAGTAATTGAAAGGGGACCTTTTTTTTCAGTTCTTCAAATGTTTGTACCTGTTTGGTGGTCAGGAATTCAATAATTTTTTCAGCAATGCTCTTGCCAATACTTTTGAGATCTTCCAGTTTTTGTATATCATCTGACAGTTTTCCAACAGGCTCTTGCATATTACGCAGTGTTTGAGCAGCGCCGGCATATGCATTGGCTCTGAACCTTTCATCGGCACCCAGGTAGCGGTAGCAATCGGCCATCTTGCTGAAAATCTTTGCCAGCTCCTTATTGGTTTGCATTTTTTGAGTTTCCTTAAACACCCCGATAAGGTAAATCGATTTATGATCACTAAAAATGAGCCCTGTCAGGTTGATTACTGTTTCGGTATTGCCTTCGCTACTTCACACAAAACCACTATCTTAGTCTATAAACCTTCCCACAGTATGACAGATGATAACAAGTATGTTTTTCTCAACAGGGATCTTAGCTGGCTTAGTTTCAACCACCGGGTATTAATGGAAGCGGCTGATAAAACAGTTCCGCTTTACAGCCGTATCTCCTTTCTGTCAATATTTTCTTCTAACCTGGATGAATTTTTCCGGGTAAGAATGCCCGCCATCTTTGCTTTCAGCAGTCTTGAATCAAAAAAAATATCACTGGAGGAGGAATATCCCCGTGATCTTGTGCAACAGGTACAGCGCACCGTTTTCCAGCAATTGGAAGAATTCGGAAGTATATTGACCAGGCAAATCATACCTGAATTGCAGCAGCACAATATTTGCCTTTATTATGACGACCCGATAAGAGAGGAACATATTGAGATCGTCAGGGAGTATTTTTTATCAAGGGTCTTGTCATTTCTTCAACCAGTATTATTACAGAAAGACAACCAGGCCGGAGTTTTTCTGGAGAATAATGCACTTTACTTTATTGTTCAGCTGGAATCGCCTGGGCAAACAGGTAAAGACCAATATGCACTCCTGAATATACCTTCATTAAATCTGCCAAGGTTTTATGAATTACCTATGCTGGGTGACGATCATTATATCATTTTCCTGGACGATGTAGTGAGGGAAAATCTTCAGGAAATCTTCCCGGGTTATATAGTTAAAGGAGCATGGAGCATTAAGCTGACCCGTGACGCAGAAATGAACCTGGAAGATGAATTTACCGGGGATCTTGCTGAGAAAATAGAAAAGCAATTGGAAAAAAGAGAGGGAGGAAATGCCACCCGCCTGTTGGTGGATCAGCGGATGCCGGAAGAGATTAAAGATTTTGTACAGAAGTATTTTATGCTGAGAGTTGAAGAAATAGTATTAGGCGGCCGCTATCATAACCTTAAAGATTTAGGAGGATTACCTAATCCACAGAAAGGGAAACTTTCACAACAGGGTTGGGCTGCAGTAGCTCATCCGGGCTTTGATAATCACCGGTCTGTTTTTCAATCAATAGAGGAGAAAGAAAAGTTGCTGCACCTGCCATATCATTCTTATAATTATATTCTTCGTTTTTTTAATGAAGCTGCTATTGATCCGCAGGTGAAGGAAATCTATATCACTTTATACAGGGTGGCAGCCGATTCTCATATTGTGAATGCCCTTATCAGCGCAGCCAGGAATGGCAAAAGAGTAACGGTGTTCGTGGAACTGAAAGCAAGATTTGATGAGGCGAATAACCTGAAGTGGTCGAAGAAAATGAAAGCGGCAGGTATCCGGATCATCAATAGTATTCCGAGATTGAAAGTACATGCTAAAGTGGCGCTGGTAAGAAGATGGGAAAATGAGCAATGGAAGGACTATTCCTTTATGGCCACGGGGAACTTCAATGAAGCTACCGGCCGATTTTATACTGATCATGTATTCTTTACGACTAACAAAGAATTTGGAAAAGAATTAGACATGCTTTTTACTTACTTGCAGTCAAGAACACAGCCAATCTTGTATGGTAAAATATCATTTGAACATTTACTTGTGTCGCAGTTCAATATGATAAAGCGGTTCAATAAGCTGATCGAAAAAGAGATAAAGAATGCTATGAAAGGTAAACCTGCTTCCATTATCATTAAACTAAATAACCTGCAGGAAAGAGAAATGGTCAGCCGGTTGTACGAAGCAAGCCAGGCAGGTGTTAAAGTTCATTTACTTGTACGCAGTATTTGTTGTCTGGCACCGGGGGTTGAAGGACAGAGTGAGAATATTACAGTTCATCGCATTGTTGACAGGTACCTGGAGCATGCAAGGATATTTGTTTTTCATAATGACGGAGATCCGCTTTGCTTTATGGGAAGTGCCGACTGGATGAACCGAAACCTGCACAGCCGCATTGAAGTTTGTTTTCCTGTCTATGATGAAAAACTCAGGCAAGAGTTATTGGATATACTGGCTTTGCAGCTAAAGGATAACATCAAGGCTGTGTTACTGTCTAATGAACTTGAAAATAGAAGAATCGTATCATCTGAAACCCCGTTGGCTGCCCAACAGTCAATTTATGAGTACGTAAAAAAACTGGCAGGAGAATAAAAGATTTCTTATGCAAAGAAAAGCCGGACATTTCGCCCGGCTTTTTTATTGATAGATACTTTCCTGCTTATTGAATCAATACTCTTCCCACGGCAGCTCTTTTCCCCGTTTTGTCTGTTAATACTACCTGGTAGATGCCTTTTCCATGTTGTCTTATATCCACATCCATGCGCTGATAAGGAGAACTGATGTTATATGGTTTGGTATAAACTATAGCGCCTTTTGAATCAAAGATGCTCAATGTATAAGTAGTAGTGCCTCCACTATAGTACACCACATCAAAATCTCCGTTATTCGGATTTGGAAGGATGAACAGCTTGGCTGTTGCTGAATCCCCAATCACTACTGCTGAAGATGTATTGCTGCATGGTAATCCGCTGGTGTTGGTTACTGTTACAGTATAACTTCCCAGTTTATCAAGATCAATACCGGTAAGTGAAGATGTAGTGGCTCCTGTTACTGCATTACCATTATTAAACCATACATAAGTGTAAGAACCGGCTGGAGTAACATTAGCAGTAAGAGTAGTGGTAAGGCCGGGATACAAACTTGTATACGGGAAAGCAGAGATACTCACTACCGGGCTTGGGCTTACTGTTACTGCTGTGGAGGCAGAAGAGGCTGAGCAACCACCTGCATTGGTAACCGTTACAGAATAGTTGCCTGTATTATTTACAGTAATGGATTGTGTGGTAGCACCATTACTCCATAACCATGAATTTCCTGCTGAAGCAGTTAATAACACATTGCCTCCCTGGCAGAATGTAGTGGCACCACCTGCTGTGATATTAGCCGCAGGTATTGGATTTACTGTAACATTAATCGCAGTTGAGGTGCTTGTACAGCCATTTGTAGTTACTGTCACAGTATATGAACCACTTGAATTGACTGTCACAGACTGTGTAGTAGCGCCGTTGCTCCATGCGTAAGATGAACCGGCATTAGCAGTAAGTAATACAGATCCTCCCTGGCAAAAAGTGGTAGGTCCGCCAACTGTAACAGAAGCAGCCGGAACAGAACTGATAGTAAGCGTAACAGGAGTTCTGTTCACACTTTCACAACTGGTACTATTATTTATACTGGCAGCATAATAAGTGATGGTTCCCACAGAGCTGAGAGTTGGGTTTGCTACTGTGGCACCGCCGCTTGCAGCATTGTACCATATAAGAGTATGACCTGCAGGCACTGTTGCAGTTGCTGTAAGTGTTGGAACAGGATTACCGGGACAAACAGTTTGTGATTGATCACCGCCGCTTGTAGGTGCTGCTACAGCTGTGCTGCCTACAGTAATGGCTAAGGTAGAAGGTGCGGTCTGGCAACTGCCATTACTTGCAAACACACTTATATTACCGCTGGTACTGCCAGCAATATAATTTATACCTACAGTAGTGGTTCCTTGTCCGCTGGCAATGGTGGCGCCAGGAGGAGCTGTCCATGTGTAACTGGTGGCCCCGGTAACAGCGGTAATAGAATAAACAACATTGTTGGGTGTGCCGCATATTGTTTGCTGACCTGAAATGGCTCCTACTGTTCCTAATCCACCACCACCATTGGAGACAGTTACATTGATGGCGTTGGATCTTTCACTTTCTGAATTGGTAGTTGTATTTTTTGCCCTGATAGTAAACCACATGCTTGTATTAGGTGTGAGGCCTGTTGCTGTATAAGTAGTGCCGCCAATATTAGAAGCCAGTACTACAAACTGCCCGGTGGTTGCATCAAGCCGGTAAATATCATAATGAGTGGCGTTGGTAACAGCAGTCCAGTTAAAGATCACTTCACCGGCATTACAACTTATGCCGCTACCTGTAAAACCAGTAACAGTGCCGAGTATTTTAAAATTTGCATCACTTGCATCACTGATCACTCCGCTGGTAACTCTTATCAATGCAGTGGATGTATTAGCTCCTGCAGGAACTGACCAGCTTAGTCTTGTAGTACCCGCTGGTACTGAAGAAGAGATAACCGTCCATGAACCACCGCCGTTCAATGAGTATTCAACTGTTTGAGCAGATGTAACACCTGCATTATCCCATGTAATAGTTTCATTGGTGCCGGGATTGAATGTTTCTGCACCATTAGGATAAATTACTTCAATGTATGGCTGATCGATACTCCATGTCAACGCATAAGCCTGGTTGGGGCCTGTTGGTACGGCTGTACCGTTTACTCTTAGTGTATATGAGCCGGCTGCCGGGTTATTTATAACCACCTGTTCAATATTACTTACATTATCCACCCCAGTTGTTGCCGGAGTGGCCGGGTTATTGGGATCCAGTATCCATGGCAATGAAGTAGTAGCTCCATTCACAACTGTCAGGTCAAGGTTATTAACAAGAGCAGGATTAGCATTGGCCGCACCGGCAGGATCGTTCCAGGTAAGCATTACTCTTAGTCTTGCTGCGCCGGCAGGTACATTCACAACGATATCATTTGAAGTACCTGTTGTTACAGTATTTAATGCATAACGATTATCTTCTAAAATTCTTACTGCCTGTAAAGCATTAAGACGGCCATATCCGAAACGGTAATCGGGCCCCGCATTGCCAAGATCATGGGCTGTATTCAGTACTGTATTTTTTATTAGGGTAGAAGGAGGCAGGGCATTAGCGTTTAGTTGTTTATATCGCTGTACTAATAACGCCAATGAACCGGCTACACCTGGTGTAGCCATTGATGTTCCTGATAAGGTGGCATAACCGTTTAAAGGAGTAGAGGTTGAAAATACACTGCTGCCAAAAGCACTGATCTCAGGTTTTACCCTGCCATCCTGCACCGGGCCACAACTACTGCTGCCGGATAAAGCTTCCAGTGTAGTAATGTTGGCAACAAGAATATTATTCTTTGCAGATTTTCCACTGGCTGTAATGGTAGACCATCCGCCAGTACAAGCTGCTTGTGAATTACCGGCTGAATGTGCATGCAGGTGATGGGGAAAATTGTTCAGGTTAAGATCAGTAGCCCTGCTGGTGGCGGAGTAAGTAACACCGGCGCCATTCAATCCGCAGGTTTGTGTACTGCCATAAGAGTGGCTACTGATATTTAAGCCTTGTGCAGGAATGGCGTTGGCCATTTCTGTTTGAATATTTCCGCTAAAATTAAACGAGTATAAAGTGGCATTTGGAGCCATACCCCTGGCAGTCTGATTGATAAGTCCGCGGCCAAGTATTGTTCCTGCGCAGTGAGTAGAGTGTTGAGAGGCGGAGCTGAATTCCATCTGGTTCAAACGACCGGCAGGTGAAAAATCAAGATGCGGACTTATTTCACCTTCATCCCATATTCCGACATTAATACCATCACCTTTCAGGTTTCTCACACCATCATTTAATACACTTACACGATGTAAGGTTCTTCCCAATGTATTTTCTAATTGATTGGGAGCATCTACAAATTCAACCCATTGAACATACGGAAGATTGATCAGTTGCTGCATATTCGATTGCGGTATGCGGATAGTAAAACTTCTGAACATGGGCATGTCTTCCAGTATAGATGCACTTAACGGCAGCAATGAACCGGTTACCTGTCCGACAGTTAATTTCTCATAGGTAATTACCGTCAGGTCAACATAACCAGCTTGCCTGACAGCATGTGGTGGAATAGTGCCATTCAGCAAAGCCGGAACAGTTTTTTGTGCTTCAGTGAACTGAAAAATACTGCGGAGGTTAAATGATTTAAAACTACTGAGATTGAAATCAGCTGATATGCTGGTCGTGTAGGCATAATTAGGTATATAGTCGATCAGTTCTATGCCGGCAGCTTTCAGGTTATTCTTTTCCTGTTGGGAAGGCAATGTTTTGAACTGGATCGTAACATAATGCTTGTTCAGAAACAAACTTTGCCGGAATTCGGCTGAATTTTTTGTAAGTCCACTGATATTTTCAGCAGGAACAAATTTGCCGGAGTTCAGCAAAATACTATAGTCATTCTTTTGCTGTGCATGCAGCATGCCGGCGAAAAAGATGAAAATCAATAAATGTGTAAGACGGGTAAAAAATCGACTCATAGTTTATTTTTTATACAAGGGAAATTAAATTATCTGGAAAAGTAAGCATTAATTTTTGTCCCTGATGCGTCTGAACAACACAATCAATCGTTTGACTGAAAGACTGTTGATAAAATTCTGAATGCCTTACCTTTAGCCACCTAAACAATACTGTATGTCATTTGAATGGAAAGGGGTTTTCCCGGCATTACTAACCCCGTTTACACAGCATGATGAAGTAGACCTGCTGATGTTTGAAAAAAACCTGCAGGCGCAACTGGACGCAGGTATACATGGCATCATCATCGGTGGTTCATTGGGTGAAGCCAGTACCATAACCGTAAAAGAAAAAGAAGAACTGGTGGAATTTTCTGTTGAATACCTCAACGGACGGATTCCTGTAATACTAAATATCGCAGAAAGTACAACTAAGGATGCCATAGTGCAGGCAGCCAATGCCAAAAAGTGGGGAGCCGATGGATTGATGCTTCTGCCTCCGATGCGTTATAAATCTGATGACAGGGAGACCATCGCTTATTTTAAAACAGTAGCTAAATCAACTAACCTGCCTATTATGATCTATAACAACCCGGTGGATTATAAGATCGATACAAGACCAGATATGTTTGATGAACTGGCGGAGTGTGAAAATATTACTGCTTTGAAAGAGAGTTCGAGAGATGTGACTAACCTCACAAGAATGAAAAATCGCTTTGGTGATCGGTTTAAAATATTATGTGGAGTTGATACATTAGCAATGGAAGAACTTTGCCTTGGTGCGGATGGCTGGGTAGCGGGGCTGGTTTGTGCATTTCCGAAAGAGACTGCAGCGATCTATAATTTGGTTAAAGCAGGCAAACTGGAAGAAGCAAGAAAAATATACCGATGGTTTATGCCTTTGCTGGAACTGGATATTCATCCAAAGCTGGTACAGTATATAAAATTGGCCTCTGCGCAAACAGGAATTGGAAATGAATATGTAAGAGCGCCAAGATTAACGCTGGAAGGAGAGGAGAGAGAAAGGATTTTGAAGACAATCACTGATGCGATAAGAGTAAGACCTATTGTTTAATGTTTAAAGTGTAAGGTTCAATGTTCAAGGATGCAACAACTGAAGAGATCAATGCTGTGATGCAGGATGCATGGAACGCATTTCATGTGTACCGGAAATTTTCTTTGCAGCAACGGGCTGATTTTATGCGGGCCATTGCCTTTGAACTGGAAGAATGTGGTGACCTGCTGATTCAAACGGCCATGAAAGAAACAAATCTCCCGGAAGCAAGATTAAGAAATGAAAGGTCCAGAACGATCTACCAACTCGAAAGCTATGCGCTGGCTTGTGAAAAAGGTGATTGGCTGGAAGCAAGAATTGACACTGCCATTCCCGATAAAAATCCCCCTAAGCCGGATATAAGAAAAATGTTGGTGCCAATGGGGCCGGTAGTGGTGTTTGGTTCAAGCAATTTTCCCTTTGCTTACTCAACTGCTGGTGGTGATACAGCAAGTGCTTTTGCTGCCGGGTGCCCTGTTATTGTGAAAGCACATCCTGCACATCCGCAAACATCAGCCATCGTCGCAGAAGCCATATTGCATGCTGCAGATAAATGCAAGATGCCCAAAGGTATTTTTGCTCATGTGAACGGAATTTCTTTTGAAGTGGGTAAAACATTGGTCATGCATCCGTATACAAGAGCCGTTGGTTTTACTGGTTCTTATACAGGAGGCAAACAATTATTTGATTGGGCCAATCAACGCAAAGAACCCATTCCTTTTTTTGCAGAAATGGGAAGTGTGAATCCTGTTTTCTTATTGCCGGAAAAACTGAAATCATCAGTTACAGAAATAGCAACACTGTATGCTGGTTCCGTTACATTGGGAGTGGGACAATTCTGTACCAATCCCGGTTTGATCATCGGCATTGAAAGCGGAGCATTACAAGCATTCATACATGATCTGGGAAAAGCGATACAATCAATAACTCCAGGTACTATGCTGCACCAGGGAATTGCCGATGCTTTTGTAACAAAAAGAGAAGAAGCACTGATGCAGCCTGATGTGCACCTGGTTGCTGAATCTGCTGCTGCCCCATTGGAGAAACAGGGGCAACCCACCATTGCTACAGTGGATGGAAAAACATTTTTAGCTAATCCTGTTTTACACAAGGAAGTATTCGGTCCCTATTCGTTAGTGGTGCGTTGCGCGGACAAAAATGAAATGATCAAAGTGGCCAAATATCTTGAAGGGCAGCTTACTGCTACGGTGATGGCAACTGGTGCTGATATCAATCAAAATGATGAGTTGATGGAAGCTATTAAAAATATCTGCGGCCGTTTAGTATTGAACGGGGTACCAACTGGTGTGGAAGTATGCTTAAGTATGCATCATGGCGGGCCATTTCCAGCCACTACTGATGCAAGATTTACCTCTGTAGGTGCAGATGCGATCAAACGTTTTGCAAGACCGATCGCATTTCAAAACTGGCCTGATGAATTTCTTCCAGACGAACTGAAGAATGATAACCCGTTGGGAATATGGAGAACAGTGAATAGTGAGTTGAGAAAGTGAGTGGTGAATAGTAAATTGTAAGTGATTTTTGAGGTTATCTAAAGGATCAGTATGACTACGGTTTAATTTCCCTACATTCGCCGCCAATTTTAAAACTAAACCGATGAAACAAGAAGAATTGCTGGCGAAAAGAAGCGGTAACAAATGCGAATTATGTGAGGCGACAGAGAATCTGAAAGTATATGAAGTGCCACCTGCTACCGGCAATATGGATGATGCGATATGGGTTTGCCCCAAATGTTTAGCACAAATTGAAAAGAAAGAGGAACTTGACAGCAAGCACTGGCAATGCCTGGCCACCAGCATGTGGAGTGAAGTTCCGGCTGTGCAGGTGATGGCCTGGCGCATGCTGAACCGCTTACGGAATGAAAGCTGGGCGACTGAACAATTAGAGATGCTGTACCTGGATGAGGAGAAGCTTGCATGGGCTAAAGCCAGCGGCGATCATGAGAATGATGCATCAGTTGACCTGCATAAGGATTGTTACGGCGCTATTTTGCAGAATGGTGATAATGTGGTGCTGACAAAATCACTGGATGTAAAAGGTTCAACGGTGAATGCAAAAGTGGGTACCGTTGTTCGTAATATCCGTTTAGTACCGAATAACACTGAGCAGATAGAAGGACGGATAGAAGGTCAGCAGATTGTGATACTGACAAAGTATTTGAGAAAGCAGGGCTAAAATAAAAAGGTTCTCCTGTTTTATTATCGGAGAACCTTTTTAAAAATTTCAAATCGTATACTAATTCATTGCCAGGTCAGTGTACTGCTTACTGATCTTATCCATAATATACCCGCTGATCCATCCAACATATGCATAGCGGTGAAAAATGAATTTCTTGGAAGGATTTACGCTGTTCACCTGGTCTATCAGTTCATCCAGCCAGATAGCACCGGATACCATTGCTTTCTGATCATATGTATTTACAACTCTTTTGATATTGGCCAGTGATGCTTTTGCATCTTCGGTACTAAGCAATTTCTGCAAATTGGGGTTGATAAGGCTGTCATATTTTGAATAAATAAGATTCCTGAAATCTGCAAAATCCTGCCGG
Organism: Chitinophagaceae bacterium; assembly: GCA_016786885.1. Classification (GTDB taxonomy): domain Bacteria; phylum Bacteroidota; class Bacteroidia; order Chitinophagales; family Chitinophagaceae; genus JJ008. The sequence continues at coordinate 23,863 of JAEUVO010000012.1, forward strand.
CTCAGTTCCACATAATTTTCCCTGATCTGCTGCGGATGCATTAAAGAAGCAACCGCCCATACAATACCACCGGATATATAAATGTCCTTTGATTTAAAATCTCTCTTATCCATCAACTGGTATACCATTACCCGTCCCAGGCTGTCAGCTATCAGCTTTTCCGCTGCCATGCGGTAATCTTCTACGTTTCCGCTGCCTGTCATGTGTGATTCTACCAGCCGCTGAAAAGACCTGGTGCCCAGTGGAAAAGTAACAGGAGTAAATGAACGGCTGTTGCTGATATAACCACCCTTGGTATTACCGCTGCCTATATCCAGTTGATTGGCTGAAAGACGGTTACTGGCCGGAACGATTCCTTTAAAACTAAGTTCTGATTCTTCTTCCACGGTAATATAGCGGATACGGATCTTTGGATCAAGATCTTTTGGCCGTACTACCTGAGCAAAGTATTCCACTTTGTTGTATTTATCCAGTTCCTGTTTCAGACCACTGCTGATAACGATATGGATACTGGAAGAAGGTATCTGGTATTTCTTACGGATCATGTTATAAAAAAAAGTGATGGCATCAAAAGTTTCTTTTTCACTTTGATAAGATAAAGCAGCTGCATCTGTGTTGATAGAAGTGTCCATTTTTAACAGGTACTCATTGGCGCCATTCTTGCCCAACTTCACTTCTATAACACTTAGTTTGATGCCTCTTGCTCCTATCTCCACGCCGGCATACAGATCGCCGATACCTTGTACACCTTTCAGTAAGCTGCTTACCACATCAGCAATTACTGTCATGCCAAGTGCCTTATATAGTTTGATAGATTTTTGATAAGCCTCCACTGCACGGGACTGCTGGCTTGTTTTATTATACAGGTTGCCCAGTCCTTCATAGGTCTGCGCCTGGTGATAACTGTTCTTAGCAACAATGGCATTTTGCAGTGCCTTGTTAAAATATTCTTCCGCGGCATCATATTGCTGTGCTTCCAGCAAAGAGTTAGCGGTTTTGATAAGACGTGAAGTAGGCTGGGGCTGGTTTTTGACTGACTGTGCACCGGCGCTGCAGACCAGGAACAACACAAGAACGGGCAGTAGTTTTCTCAGTAACATATGCGTAATATTTATTTGTACAGGCCATCACCACAATTTTGTTGCTGGGGGTGACGGCTGTAACAAAAGTAAAAGATTCGCTTGCCGTCAAGGGTGGCGGAGCTGGCCAATTGTAAACAGGTTTTCAACATTTTTTGTCAGTGAAAAAATGCAAAGGCATTGAAGTGTTGCCGCCGGTCGTCAGTCACTTTATTTTATTCACATATACGTATGCTGCCGGTTGATTCTGTGCTGAATCGTATACGGTTGATCTTATTGGCTTTACTGTAGTAAAGCAGCAAAATGCCATAGGAGGTTTGAAAAGCATCCCAGTTCACATCTTTTATATAAGGATGCCCCAGCCATTTGAAAAGACTGCCTCTTGTTGCTCCCATCAGCGGGATACTGAGTTTGCCTTTGAAGGCAGGCCCTATCTCCACATAATTCCGGCCTGTATAGAAATAGATATCATGGCTCTTGTAAAAAACACCGCCGCCGCAACGGGCAGAGTCTGTTTCATTTTCTGTACTGGTGAAGCAGGGGAATTTTGAACGTATCTCTCCAATAGTAGAGCGGGGATCCAGTTCATTGATACGGCCATCAAGAATATCAACCACAAAGGGGGGACAAACTGTTGTAGTTTTTAGCTGGGCAACAGACAGGCAACTGTATAGTAATCCCGATAATAAAAGCACTGAAGTTTTCATGTTATTGTTTTTATGAAATCCTCAGGAGGAAGCTGGTGACAATATAAGCATAGCAAAATCCTTGCTAAACCGGCAAGGATTGGAAATTATCTTATGACAATTTAGTTGTTCTTGAACTGGTTTTACAGTAGCATGGCAGAGAAATATCAATTGCTTTTACTTTATCGCATACACTTTGTACGCCACTTTACCAGCTGCCGGTATACGACCCACACCGATAGCAATGGTATGATTGAGCCAGGCGTATTTGGGAGAAGCTGTCTCAAATACCGGGTTGGTGCGGAAATAATAATCAGCGGGAGAGAGTTCGCCCCCTTTTCCCTGCAGCAGCATCGCAAACTTTTTTGCATCGGTATGAATATAGCCGCCATATGATACATAGATAAGGGCACCGTCATCTGTTTCGATGGTGGCCCGGACATCCAATTTGAAAGTAGTGGAATCAACTACAAGGCCCCAATCACCACCACCAGGCAATACTTTTCCGCTGAGCTTGCTGCCTTTAATGGTTCCGCTGACTACAGGGAAAATGATCCGGGTGCCGGTAAGTACTGGTCCTACTGCCTGCGGGGCATTAAGATCGGCTTCCATTTCAAACAATAATTCAGATTTCAGTTCCTGTGCAGGTAATTGCTGCAAACAAGCCGTAAAAATGAGGATGAAACTGAGTAACTTTTTCATGTTAGTT
>JAEUVO010000017.1 GCA_016786885.1 Chitinophagaceae bacterium
CTTTTCTCATATGTTAAATAATCTGATATAGTCAAAAATACAAAAACTGAATCTGTTTTATTTAAAAAAAAGATAAAATATTTGCTTATTCAATCTTTGCAGCTGCTTACTGAACAAAAATTAAAACAGTGCTGTGAAGTAAAACAGAAAAAATTACCATATAAATTCAGTTGAACTAAAAATGATGAATGAAATAGTAATTGTTGATTACAGGTCAGAACATCAGCCCTTTTTCGAAAAATTCAACCGGCAATGGATCGAAGAATTGTTCGAGATGGAACCGGTGGACGAATGGGTGCTTAGTAACCCGGAGAAAGCAATACTGGAACCGGGTGGAGCCATCCTTATGGCTTTATATAGTGGAGTGCCGGCGGGTACAGTGGGATTGCGAAAAGTTGATGAAGAAACTCTTGAATTTACCAAAATGGCAGTGGATGTGGCTTTCAGAAAAAAAGGAATTGCCGAAGCTATCTGTCATGCAAGTTTCAGAAAAGCAAAACAGCTGGGAGCAACAAGAATAATACTTTACTCGAATACATTGAATGCAGCCGCTATAAAATTGTATGAGAAGACAGGCTTCCTGCATGTGCCGGTGGAGAACGATGTTTACAAAAGGGCGAATGTAAAAATGGTTATCAATACAGATGATGCTATTCGCAGGGCTGATAAGTATGATCAGCAGTACCGGATGCTAACAATTTAAACCAACAGTATGGAACTTATTACAGACATTAAAGTAAAAGAAGCAAAGCATTCAAAAGTTCATGAAGTGGATTTTAATGCACTTGAATTCGGAAAGTATGTGGCCGATCACATGTTCATCTGCGATTATGCAGATGGCGAATGGCAGCAACCCATGATTGCGCCTTTTGCTAACCTGTCGCTTAATCCTGCCACACTGGCCTTGCATTACGGGCAAACGGTGTTTGAAGGAATGAAAGCATTCAGGATGCATGATGGCAGGGTAAATATTTTTCGTATAGAGAAACATTATGATCGTTTTGTAAGATCGCTGGACAGGATGTGTATGGCTGCACCACCAAAAGAAATGTTTATTGAAGGGCTGATGAAACTGGTAGAGCTTGACAAAGCCTGGGCACCCGGACAACCAGGTTCAGCATTATATCTGCGCCCATTTGTCTATGCCAGCGAGGCAAAATTCGGGGTAAAGATCTCTGAACAGTATCGTTTTATCATATTTACCGGCCCTGTTCCTGAGTTATACGCAAAACCTATAAAAGTAAAAGTGGAAACCAATTACGTAAGAGCAGTAAAAGGGGGAACTGGTTTTGCCAAATGTGGCGGAAATTATGGCGGGGCATATTACCCTACCAAACTGGCAAGAGAGCAGGGATATGACCAGGTATTATGGACTGATGGCAGAGAAAATAAATTCATTGAGGAATCTGGAATGATGAATGTGATGTTTGTTATAAATGATACATTGGTAACCCCTCCGTTATCTGATTCCATTCTTGATGGGGTGACAAGGGATTCATTACTTACACTAGCAGGTAATTTAGATTATAAAACAGAGGAGCGACCTGTATCTGTGGAGGAATTAGAAGCATCATTTCGCAATAAGGCAATAACTGAAGCATTTGGGGCAGGTACTGCTGCTGTTGTTGCCCCTATTCAGACTATTCATATTAACGGGATAGATTATCAGTTGCCGGAATATGACGCTGACAGTTTAATGAACAAGATCAAATCAAAACTGGGGAAAATAAGAACAGGGCTGGAAGAGGATATATATGGGTGGAATTGTTTGTTGTAACTTTTCAGTAATGGGTTAACGAAAGGCCGGTTATAAACCGGTCTTTCGTTATCGTATAAGCAGTGTAGTTCCTTTCAGGAATATTTTTTCTCCTGTATCATGATGTGTATAGCTTAGCATCCATGCATATACCCCGGTATTTTGTAACACTCCGTTTACCCTGCCATCCCATTTTCTTGTCCAGTCCTTAGTTTCAAATACTAATTGTCCCATGCGATTATATACCCTGAATTGCAGGTTGTCTGCTTTTAAAGCATTTAAAGGAGAAAGGTGATCATTTAACCCATCGCCATTAGGGGTAAAAGCAGTGGGTACAGCAATAAGACAATTATTCAGGACCCTTACTGTTTTACTGGCAGTATCACCACAATTCATTTGCGAATTACCTGCAATAAGTGTAATGTTATAAACTGTTTCTGCTCCATTTACAACATATCGTATGGATGAAGGTACGGGCAGGTTACTTTGATTGCCATTTCCAAAATTCCATTGCCAGTTATCAATGTTGCCCGTACTGTTATTCTTAAGTTGTAATGTATCTGTGGGACATATAATATTTTGTACATCAAAAGCGGCTGTTAGCTTATCACTGCTTGTGATCTGTTGTGAACTTGTATCACTGCAGGTACCGTTCGTTACAATAAGTTGTACCGTATGCTGACCAGCAGCAGGAAAACTTTGTACCGGGTTTTGTAATGTACTGGTGCCAATACTACCTATCGCCCATTTCCAGTTGTTAGTGGCATTATTGCCGTTATGCTGAAAATTGATGGTGGTTCCTTTGCAGGATTCAATCGCATTAAAAGTAAAAGAAGCAGAAACAGAACCTGCAACATTAAAAGAAACAATACTGTTCGGTGCCAGGGGTACACCGCATTCATCAAGTAACGGGCTGCCGTCGCTTCCATTAATAAGGGTTACCTGGTAGGCACCGGCTGTTAATATAGGTACTGACAATTGTACCTGGATGATTTCACTTACGGAGTTGTTATTACAACGAATACCTGTAGCACCAGTAACGTTAACCTGTTGTGGTCCTGTAATAATAAAATTACTTCCATCAGCTGCAATACTTGAACAACGGATAGAGTTGCTGAAGACCAGTTCAACCGACCCGGGAGAGCAACTGGATGCCACCGCCTGCTGAAAAGTAGTTTGCTGCAGATCAGTTACCACAAAGGGAATGCTTTCTCCTGTTGCCATGAATTTGTTACAGATATCGCCAAGTGTATTACCGTCTGTACCAGTACTGATCTGAAGAGAATAAGTCCCGTTGGCCAACGGCTGAGCAAGAGTGAGAATAACTGAATCGCTGCCAAAAATGGAACTGCAGTCGCCGGGTACAGCAGCAACAATATTGACACCATTGCTCACTGTAAAGTCACTTCCGTTTGCGGCAATGGTATTGCAAACAATTTTTTTATTAGTACGCAGTACGATCTTAGTACCATCACAACTGGCCCGGGCATAGTCCATCTTTGGATCAATAGCATCCGTTACACTGGCTGTACCACCTGTTAATGTAAGTTGATAAGTTCCTGATGAACCTCCCTGGTTGCAAACCATCAGCAAATAAGTACGTCCCTGAACTATGTCGGGCATTTTGCTATAGCTATTTAGTCCTGATCCGGAACATACCAATAGTTCGGTTCCATCATCAGTAGCACCTGTTTCTCCCGGTTCGCTTGACCAGTTGCAGGCAACAAATGTGGAAGGAACGGTGAAAATATCATAAGGATTCCGGTTGGTAATATCAAACAATTGCCAATCGTAATTCGCAGTGGCTGCATCGGGTACAATGGTAAAACCAAGGGTGCCGCTGCTGTAACAGGCCATCCTGAAAAAGTTAGGATTGATATTAGTATAAGAGAAACCACCGGGGCAGGCAACGGGTACCGGAGTATTGCCGCAATAGGTCGGGGTATTCATTACAAAAGGCTCATTACCACAAATAGGAATAGCTGATACAGGAGTTTGACCCGGATGGGTACAGTTCTGCTGCGCCTGCAGTTGTGAAGCAGCCAGTAACAAAAAGAATATCAGGCAATTCTTACCCATGAAGCAAACAGCGATAGTGTAAATTACAAAAACATTATCGAAAACTATTTCTCTTTGGCTGCCTGTAGTTTTATGTACATTCGTAAAAACCAGCCATATATGAGAACAGCCATTGTTACAGGCACTTCGGGGAACCTGGGGCAGGCCGTGGTAAAAAAATTCCTTGCAGAAGATGTTGCAGTGGAAGGAACCGGTTCCCTGCAGATTGATTCACCGCATTATCACTCTGTCGCTGTCAATCTTATTGATGAAATTGCTGCCGGTGAATGGATACAGTCTGTTATCAGCAGGCATGCAACAATTGATGTGGCTGTACTTACTGTTGGCGGCTTTGCAATGGATGATATTGCACATACAAACAGTTCGGCCATTGCCAAACAATATCAATTAAATTTTGAAACGGCTTATAATGTGGCGAGACCTGTTTTTGATCAAATGCTGAAACAAGGCAGTGGCCGCATTTTCCTGGTTGGTTCAAAAGCAGGACTGGATATGAGGAACAGCAAAGGCATGGTGGCATACGGGCTATCAAAATCATTGTTGTTCCGGCTGTCAGAACTAATGAATGATGAAGCAGCAGGTACGGAAGTGAAAACGGTAGTGATAGTTCCGTCTACGATTGATACACCACAAAACCGTGCAGCAATGCCCGGTGCAGATTTTAGTAAATGGCAGACGCCGGAATTCATTGCAGATATTATTTACAATAATTATATCACTGCTGCAACTGCTGAATCAACCATTATTTTATAATACATACAAATCCGCTAATTCTTCAGGATTAATTTTTTTCAAGTACTAAACGAATCTGCTTTGCTGTTGTCATAGTGCCGTCATTTTTTGTGTAAATCTCTGCAGTTTAAATTCCCTTAATTATTTTTTTGGCAGGGCTTTTGCAAACAGCAATAAACAAAAACAAACGATATGAAAACTAAGATCATTGCAGCAGTGTTTTTTCTTATGGCAGGTGTATCAGTGCAGGGACAGGTATTCCGTGGCGGTGTCAATCTGGCTAATATCAGTGTTACCAACGATGGGGATGTGGATGATAATAAAATGCTCACCAGTTTCCAGGTAGGTGTTATTGGTAATATTAAGATACTTCCGATGCTGTTTTTTCAACCCGGGGTGATCTTTACAGGAAAAGGCTCCAAAACACAGGCAGGTGAAACCACTGATGCGACCTATTTCCGGGCTACTTCTAATCCTTATTATATAGAGATACCGGCCAATTTTGTTCTTAAAACACCGACAGGCCCCATTAAATTATTTGCCGGTGCTGGTCCCTACATTGCAATTGGAGTGGCGGGAAAAAATAAAGTGAATGGTAAATTCCTCGGCACTTCATTCAGCAGTGAAGAAAAAATTGAATGGTCAAATGATGATCCCTCTACGCTTGATTATGAAGAAGGAGCCGGCTATGGTATCATGAAGAGATTTGATTACGGATTGAACGGGATAGCAGGTATTGAAATGAGCAGATCTGTATTATCAGTTCATTATGGTCATGGATTGGCCAAACTGCAAAGCGGCAGCAACAGCAGCGCCGATGATAAAAGTAAACATCGTGTCTTCAGTATCACACTGGGATTTAAATTATGATATTGATCCTTGCCCCGGTTCGTTGCAATAGCAAAGTGCCGGGGTGAGGTTACATTTCATTGTGTATCTTGCAGCCCGTTTCAACTGAAGCATATGAAGTATATGAAATGGATAGGGCTGGCGGCTGCAGTCTTACTGATCGTCTCCTGTTTTACTCCCTGGGTCATTATTGCATCACAAAATATTGTAGTGAGCGGTGTGGATGCTACCGGTACCAATTATGGTAAACCCGGTTATATACATTTAGTACTTGTCGTTTTTTATATTGTATTTACCCTTGTACCTCGGCTCTGGGCCAAAAGAGCCAACCTGCTGGTAGTGGCGCTGAACAGTGCCTGGATGCTCCGCAATTTTTTGGTGATCGCTACCTGTAAAGTGGGAGAGTGCCCTGAAAGAGAAACCGGGCTTTACCTGATGATGATTTCCTCGCTGCTGATGCTTTTATCGGCCCTGTTCCCTGATATAAAGATCAAGAATCAACAGGATAACTGATTTTTTCAGGGCTTCCGGGTGAGAATTTCATCATCTTTTCATAATGCAATATTTCGGGCTAAGTCCTTAACTTTATTTTCTCCAATCCTTCCGAAATGCCTTCCTTACCTCAAAGCGAACAGGCATTTAATACACTTATCTTATGCGGAAGGGTTGTTTATTATTTTTTCTTTTACTGTTTTCGCTTGCAGGGTATAACCAGTATGTTCTAACGGCTCTGAACTACTCGCAGGATTTTAACTCATTGGCTAGTACAGGAACATCTGCTGCATTACCTGCTGGCTGGTATTTCTTAGAGGCAGGTGTAAATGCAAATACAACATACTCTGCTGGAAACGGCTCAAGTTTTACTGGTGATACTTATAGTTTTGGTTCGGCAGCATCAACAGAAAGGGCATTGGGTGGTTTACAATCATCTAACATTTTACCATCATTCGGTTTTTGGATGTCCAATAATACCGGTAATGCTATTAATGCGATTATAGTAAGCTACACTGGCGAGCAATGGCGGCTTGGAACCGCTGGCAGAACTGACCGTTTAAGTTTTGAATATAGTCTGGATGCAACAGCTCTTGATAATGGCATATGGACTGCTTTGGGAGCATTAGATTTTGCCGCTCCTATTAGCACAGGTGCCCCTGGGCCATTAGATGGTAATTTACCTGCTAATAGAGCACCGGTAGCTACTGTTATTAATGGATTGAATATTCCAGTTGGAGCCACGATTTTTTTCAGGTGGAATGATTTCAATGCTACTGGTGCAGATGATGGTTTGAGCATCGATGATCTAAATTTAGTTATCACAACAGCTATTCCTGCCAGTACTGATCATTACCGAACCATTGCAACAGGTGTTTGGAGCAATCCTTTGATATGGGAAACATCTGCTACAGGGGGAGATCCATGGATAGCGGCCATTGTTCCACCCACTTCTGCTGCCAATACAATTTCGATAAGGAACGGGCATACAGTTACCATTGATGCAAATACTTCGGCCGATCAACTGACAATTCAGAATGGGGGCAACCTGATTTATTCTGCTGGAACATTTACTGTTGATGATGGCATTGGAGATGATGTGAATATTCAAAATGGAGGAATCTTTACATTATCACTTTCTGGTACTCCTCCAACTTTTTCAGGACTAGCAAATGTCAATGTTGCAACAGGTGGAATACTGAGAGTTTCAGCTGGTAGTCTTACTGGTGCAGGAACGGGGGTTAATTCAAATAACTTTGTTTATCAGCATCAGTCAATTCTTGAGTATACATTAAATGGAGCTTTTTCTACAAGTAATGTTACATTTTTTCCGAACGTAAATGCGACTACCATACCTGTTTTTAGAACAACTGCGAATTCTCCAACTGTACTTCTGGTAGGTAGCAATAATCCAACAATATTCAATGGAATTTTCGAGTGTGCCGGTACCGCAACTATTCAATGGCAAAACTCAGGTAATAAAATTTTCAGAAACGGTATCAGAGGTGTAGGGACTATTGACCATGAAGTAGCTTCAATTGGTGCAGCAAAATTTATCATTAATGGAAGCACAGCGGAATTGGGAGGAACTGGTTCGTTAATCGTTCCTGTTACAGGAGGCTTGGAAATTGGTTCTGTAACAGGTACTACTGTGACAGTTACTTCTGATAAGACAATAACAGGTAATGTTAATTTGCTTTCAACAAATACTTATGTAGACTTAGGCTCTAATGATTTAACTATTTCAGGAACAATTAGCGGTGGATCTGCTACCAGTTATGTAAGAACTGATGCGAACGGGGGAGTGCTGAAATTGAATTCAATAGGAAGCACAGCAAAAGTTTTTCCGATCGGTGAAACAACATATAATCCGCTGGAAATATCAACCGGAAGCAATGCTGATTATTCAGCAAGAGTAAGGACAGGTATCGTTGATCCTAATGGCGCCATCCCCACAGATGCCGTTAACAGAACATGGTATATTCATGCATCGGCTACCACTCCGGGAGTTACGGTAAAGTATCAATACAGTAATAATGGAGGAGAACTTACCGGTGCAGCGGCTACTCAGCCTGCGAGCATGGAGATATTACAGAGCGATTTTACTACATGGCATTTATCTGTGGGCAATACAACTATCATGTCTACACCGGGACCACCGTATACCGTTACTTCAGCAGTTGGTCTAACAATTAACAACACCCCTGTGCCTTATACGCTGGGAGTAACAGGTACAATAATTCTCTCTGTTGATTGTATCATTTCCTGCGAGTCTAAAAAAATGAACAATAGCGGGGTGATCAGTTTCAACATTAATAGCTGCGCCGGGGTAAGTAGTTTTGAAATACAGCGATCTGTAAACGGAAGTAGTTTTGAAACAATAGGAATAGTTTCACCGGATATAAACCGGTTACTGTTTTCTTTTACGGATGCTTCTTTACAAAAGGGAATGAATTTGTACCGTATAAAAGTAAACAGGGCCAGCGGTGCTATAAAATATTCAAATACCACAGCTATCATTAATGATGATAAAGGAGTGCTTATTTCTACAGTCTCACCCAATCCCGTTCATAGCCAGGCCGTGGTTACGATCAGCACAGCAAAGGCTGGTACTATTAACTTCAGTATTTACGATATAACAGGCAGGGTGATAAAACAGTGGCAGGTTCCTGCTGCGGAAGGAAGTAACAGGGTCATTATGAACCTCGATGGCGTCCAGGCCGGTGTGTATCACCTGGTGGCATCCGGGGAACAGGCCAAAACCTCATACCGGTTTGTAAAACAGTAAGCAGGGTTCATTTACTTTTCCACAGGGATAAATTTCTTTAAACAGTTATTTGCCAAACAGTCTTTCCTCCTTATTTTTAGACCTGTTACCTCGAAACTTTTGATACTCTGCTACCTCTTGAATTAATTACCCAAAGTATTTGTTGCTATTGCATGTCATGATAAGACTATGAAATGTTGCATGCAGCAGTTGCAATGAAAATATGATCACAGGAATTGCCAGTGCAAGCCTGTTTGTTCATGTTTTCTTAATGCAGAAAGTTTGATGCCCGGCAGCGGGGACAATACTTTTGCAGTCCCGATTCCAATCCTGTATAAAATCTCCGAAAAGCTGATCCATTCCCTGCGGACGAACATTCATTTACTTTTAAATTTCAGCAAGCATGAAAAAAATCTACTTTTTATTGGCCCTTGTATTGGCAGTGTCAGGAGCATCAGGGCAGTTACTTCAATGGAACACATTTACTAATACAGGTTTGGAAACTACTGAGCCAAGTGTTTTTAACAATGCCAATATTGGCCCCAGCAACCTTGTAATAGGGCCGGGTGTGACCCCGGCTGGCAATGCTAACCGTTTTGGTGGCAGCGCCTGGTTCAATACGGGATATACCAATCCAAGCACTATTGCAGATGCAGTGGGAGGTAATGAGTATATTGAATTTACTGTAACTCCTAATGCAGGCTTTTCATTTACACCAACTTCATTTGTTTTTAATTGGGATAAATCCGGAACAGGCCCTCAAAATGTAGTATTAAGATCTTCTGCTGACGGATATGTTGCTGATCTGGGTATTGTAGCCCCAACAGGAACTATTGCAGTTCAGAATACAATTACTATAAGCGGACTTACTAATTTGACAACTGCCACCACTTTCAGGTTGTATGGATATGGTGGAACAGCTGCTGGTGGTACAGGTGGTTTTGATATTTCTTCTAGCGTTGTTAACGTACAACTAAACGGTACTACTGCCAGCACAGGCGGCAGTTCTATTACCACCACTACGGTGGCTACTTCACCTTTCTGTGTAGATGGTGCTACTGGTGCAGCCGGTACAGTTTCTTATACTTCTATCGGAACTTATACAGCTGCCACCTTTAATGCCTTGCTGAGTGATGCAGCCGGCAGTTTTGCTGCACCGGTCAATATTGGTTCAGCTTCTGTTACCGGTACTGATCCCGGCGGTTCTATTGCTATAACTATTCCTGCAGGCACTGTTTCAGGAACAGGCTACAAGATCAGGGTGGATTGTGTAACACCTTCTGTTACCGGTTCAGAAAGTATTGCTTTTGAAGTGATCAATGGGGCTAAGAATGTAACTGCATTGGCCGGCATTACTGCCAGCGGACAGGTTACTGTAAACTGGACAAATCCGAATGCCTGTTTTGATGAAATAATGATCGTAGCAAAAGCAACGACAACTATTACCGGTACACCAACAGGTGATGGTACGGCTTACACTGCAGATCTCAACTTCCTTGGTACCGGTACTGCTTTTGATGGTGGTAAAGTAGTGTACAAAGGAATTACCAGCGGACAGATAGTTACTGGTCTAACCAATGGTACTACTTATTATATCAAAGCATTTACACGGAGAGGGACTAACTGGAGCACTGGTGTGGAAATAAATGTTACCCCGGCTGTTGCTGTATTACCCGGTGAAATACTAATAAACCAGGTGAGCCCTGACTATGGTGCGGCTGCAGATGAATATATTGAACTGGTGAATACTACCAACAAAACATTTGACCTCTCAACATTGGCTATACGGTACCAGTCTGCTTCGGGTAGTACGGGTCCTGCAGGTGGCACCCTGACAGGAATACTCCAACCTCATCATTACTGGCTGCTTTCACCAAATGCTACTATAACAGTTGGATTAACGAATGCGCTGGCAAGAGATGGCGCATTTGCAACTGGCTTTGCAGCAGCATCAGGTCAATTGGCGCTGGTAAGAATCAGTGATGATGTAGTTATCGACGGGGTGGGTTATGGAACGATAACCGGCGGTACATATACAGAAGGAACTGCCTCAGCACCGCCACCCACTGACGGAGGTATCAAACGTATTGTTGACGGAGTGGATACAGATAATAACAGCGCTGACTTCTCTACTGTTGCTAATGCCAGCATTTTACTTCGTAACAGCAGCAATACTCCGTTACCAGTAAAATTTGCGAACGTAAGAGCTTACCAGCAGGGTAATGGCATCAAAGTAGAATGGAGTAACCTGACGGAGACCAATGTGCTGAACTATAAAGTAGAAAGATCCACTGCAGGACAAACATTCATCACCCTGTCTGATGTGGCTGCTTTAAAGAACGATGGTGGCCGTGCTGATTATTCTTTCGTTGATGCATTACCTGTTGATGGTGTGAATTTTTATCGCATCCAGGCAACAGAAGCAGACGGAAGAAAACTGTATAGTGTGATAGTAAGGGTGAATACCAAAGGTGGTAAAATGGAGATCACCATTTACCCTAACCCTGTCAGCGGAGGTCAGCTTTCATTGCAGGCTACCGAATTGCCAAAAGGATTGTACACTGTACAGGTGTATAATGCAGGCGGACAGCAAGTGCATAGCCAGCAACTGAACCATAACGGAGGTTCTGTAACTGAAATGATACAATTGCCATCTTCACTGCGTTCCGGTATGTACAATCTTCGTATCAGCAACGGAGAAGTGAATTTGGGTAAGATATTTATTGTACGATAGGAGGAAGAAAAACCGATCGAAAAGGCTCATGGAAACATGAGCCTTTTATTTTTGTGATCAGTATCGTTGAAGAATATCAATCAAGTATTGAGAGGCTTTTGCCAATTATTCCGATACATTCATTCACCTGCTGTTCCGTTATCACTAATGGTGGTGCAAAACGGATCTTATCACCATGTGTGGGTTTTGCCAGCAAGCCATTTTCTTTCAGTTGCAGGCAAAGTTCCCATGCGGCTTCTTTGTTATGATGTGTAATAACTATTGCATTCAGTAATCCCTTACCACGGATCAGTGATATATGCCTCGAGCCTAATTCTTTTAACCCTTTGCGTAATAGCTGACCCATTTTTGCAGCATTAGCGGCCATCTGTTCATCTTTCAATACCTGCAGCGCTGTCATTGCTACTTTACAGGCCAGCGGGTTGCCACCATAAGTAGATCCATGCTCACCCGGTTTTATGGTCATCATTATTTCATCATCGGCCAATACGGCACTTACCGGTAACATACCGCCGCTGAGGGCTTTGCCTAATATTAAAATATCAGGTCTTATATTTTCATGATCACAGGCCAGCATTTTGCCTGTCCGTGCCAGCCCGGTCTGTATTTCGTCAGCGATAAACAGAACATTGGCTGCCGAGCAAAGTTCTTTTGCTTTTGCCAGGTAGCCATCATCAGGAACCAGTACACCTGCTTCGCCTTGTATTGGTTCTGCAAGGAAGCCGGCTACGTTTTTATCTTCCAGTGCTTTTGCCAGCGCAGCAGTATCATTGAATGGGATAGCTTTGAAGCCGGGCATATATGGGCCAAAGTTTTTCTTTGCCGATGGATCGCTGCTAAAAGAAATGACAGTTGATGTACGGCCGTGAAAATTTCCTTCGCATACAATAATGACAGCTTTACCTTCTTCAATCCCTTTTACTTCATAAGCCCATTTACGGCAAAGCTTGATAGCTGTTTCGACACCTTCCACTCCTGTATTCATCGGCAGTACTTTTTCATAGCCAAAATAACCGGTGATATACTTAGCGTACTCACCCAGCAGGTCGCTGTGAAAAGCACGGCTGGTCAATGTAAGTTTTTGTGCCTGTTCTGTTAATGCCTGTACGATAGCAGGGTGGCAATGTCCCTGGTTCACTGCAGAATATCCGCTTAGAAAATCATAGTATTGTTTACCATCGACATCCCATACATAAGTGCCTTTGCCGCGGGTCAATACAACAGGAATAGGGTGATAGTTTTGAGCCCCGGATTGTTCTTCCAGTTCAAGGTAATGTTGCGTCTTATCAGACAAGGTTATAGTTGAATACATAATTGACAGGTTAAAATTGTAGAAGAAAAAAGGAATACGGAGATGGCCGGCTGATACCGGCATACCATTACTTACCCTCAATGATTGAGAAGGTCGAGGTTCTTTTTCAGAAAGAAAAATATGTAAGCTGAATGTGTGATAGCAATGAATTTACTGCAAGATAGTAAAAGCGGCGGAGATGGCAAATGAGACTCTTATGTATCTGCCTGTCCTGCGTTTACTTCTTTTACAAAATAGGTATCAGGGAATTGTAATTCAGGCTGGCTTCCTTTTTCAAAGATTCCGTAAACAGTACTGCCGCTACCACTCATGGATGCATAGATAGCTCCTGCCTGGTAAAGTTTCTCTTTTATTGTTGCAATTTCTTTGTAATCAGGAAAGATAACTTTCTCAAAGTCATTGATTAGCTCATCTTTCCATGTACGTAATGGAGACGCTATGATATCTTTAAGTGACCTGGCGGTGAGGGTAGGAGTAATGCTCAGAAAAGCCCGGCCTGTATCAATATGTATATTGGGGTGGATGATGATAAATTTATAGTTGGAAAGATCGACTGTTAGTTCTTCCAGTTTTTCACCCCGGCCTTTTGCAAAGCAGGGTTTGTTGATGATAAAGAACGGGCAGTCACTTCCAAGTTGTGCGGCATAATCTATCAGTTGCTCATGCGGGATATTTAAATGAAACAGGTCATTCAGCAATAACAGGGTATAAGCCGCATCGGCACTGCCGCCGCCCAACCCGGCCCCAGTCGGAATTACTTTGTGCAGATGAACCTGGATATGCGGCAGGTTTTTAAAATCCTTTTTTAATAACTTATATGCCCTGATACAGAGATTGCTGGCCGCTTCACCCTTTACCGGCAGCCCGGTGATTGTAAATGGAATTGAGGGAGTGCGGGTATATTTTTTATACTCAATTATTTCCAGTACATCAGTAAAGGGGAGAGGGTAAAAAACAGTTTCGAGATCGTGGTATCCGTCGCTTCTTTTACGCAGGATATTGAGACCAAGATTGATCTTGCAGTTCGGAAAAACTATCATAGGTTAATGGATGTTCGAAGTAAAAATAGGGTATATAAAATAAATCACTTATTCTTTCTGCGACTGTTTATTTCATCACGGATAGCTATGGCACGGATATAATCCTCACTGTCCAGCACTTCATTCAGAAGGTTATTTAATTCATCTAAAGTCATGGTTTTCAAATCTTCATTACCTGTTGGTCTATCCTCTTCTACCATTACTTCCTGCTTCACTTTCTTCTTTTTGCCGGAAGTGGCTGTATCCTCCATCAAAATTCCTGCACTTTCCAGGATATTCTCATAGGTATAGATGGGGCATCCAAACCGTACGGCCAGTGCAATAGCATCCGATGTTCGGGAGTCAATTTCCACGGTATCGTTCTCGGTAGAACAAACCAATTTGGAGTAAAAGATCCCTTCCTGCAGATCGCAGATAATAATTTCATGCAGCTCTATAGCAAAAGCATTCATGAAATTCTTCATCAGGTCGTGGGTAAGAGGCCGGCTGGGTTGCATTTTTTCCAATGCCACCGCAATGGCCTGTGCTTCAAAACCACCGATAACAATGGGTAAACGCCTCAATCCATTGACTTCTCCCAGCACCACAGCATAGGAATGAGTTTGTGTAATACTGTGCGACAAAGCCACTATTTCCAGTTCTATCTTCTTCATAAAATTGTCACACGAAACTAAGCGTTTTTCGCCAAAATTCTAAGCCGCAGAAGCCTGTTTTAGCTCTCTTTTCTTAAAGAATATTTGGCACTATCTGTTGAAGATGACTGCTTTTTATCAGGCCACTCCTTTTAGTTTCTTGATGGCTTCTGTGAATTTTGGCACCACTTCAAATGCATCGCCTACTATGCCATAATCGGCTGCTTTAAAGAAGGGGGCTTCAGGATCTTTATTGATCACTACAATGACTTTGCTCCTGTTCACACCTGCCAGGTGTTGTATAGCCCCTGAGATGCCAATGGCAATATACAGGTTGGGAGCAATGGCAAATCCTGTTTGTCCCACATGTTCATTATGTGGCCGCCAGTGTGCATCAGCAACGGGGCGGCTGCAGGCGGTAGCTGCATGTAGCGTTTTTGCCAGTTCTTCTACCATGCCCCAGTTCTCAGGTCCTTTTAATCCGCGGCCAGCACTTACTACTACTTCTGCCTCAGTAAGCACTACTTCTCCGCTGGTTTTATTGACAGCAGTAACTTTTACTTTACCAGTATCAACAGCAGCATTTAAAGCAACTACTTCCGCTGTTCCTTCCCCGGCAATCACCTGGTAAGCATTGGGATTAAGGGCAATTATTTTTATATCAGTACTTACAGCAATATTGGCAAAGGCTTTACCAGAGAATACGTTTTTCTTTACAACGAACCCGTTGCTGGTATCTGGCAATGCAACTGCACCCGAAACTAACCCGGCTTTTAATCTTACAGAGAGGCGGGGAGCAATGGCCTTGCCGCCCAGGTTATTGGAGAAAACAATCACTTTGGCATTTGTTGCTGTTGCTGCCTCAGCAATCACTTTAGTGAATACCTGTGCATCGAAATGATTTAATGCATCTTTAGCAACATGGTGTATTTTTTTCACACCGTATTT
This sequence comes from Chitinophagaceae bacterium, assembly GCA_016786885.1. GTDB lineage: Bacteria > Bacteroidota > Bacteroidia > Chitinophagales > Chitinophagaceae > JJ008. The sequence continues at coordinate 15,342 of JAEUVO010000017.1, forward strand.
GCCCAATGAAGTGAGATCATCACTTACCGAACCAAGTACAACGCCTTCAGCAACTGTACCCAGTTGTTCAGCTACTTTAGCGCCATAACTTATTGCTTCCAGGGAAGCTTTTTTTACATGACCATCAGCCGTATCAATGAATATAAGAACAGACATAAGATTAATTTGATAAATTGACAATGTACCAATCACTTAATTGTGCAACTGGCGATTATTTCATATAGCTTTTGCTTCCTCATGAAGCAGGCGAACAAGTTCTTCTACGTTATCAGCCGGAACCAGTTTAACACCGGCTTTTGCAGGTGGTAATCCAAAACCTGCAACAGTCGTTAATGTATCCACTGCAGCGGGTTCCACTACCTTCAGCGGTTTTGTTCTGGCGGCCATAATACCTCTCATATTGGGTATCCTTGCTTCAGCCATTCCTTTTTGTGAACTTACTACCACAGGCAGTTCTACTTCATTTACTTCTTCACCGCCTTCGATCTCCCTTGAAATGGTGGCTTTGTTACCGGCTAATTCAAACTTAGTAGCCAGCGAAACATAAGGGAGATCCAGCAATTCGGCTACCATACCACCTATGGAAGATCCATTATAGTCAATTGTCTCTTTCCCGGTTAGTATAAGATCATAGCTTCCCTGTTTTGCCACTTCAGCAATTTGTGAGGCTATGTAAAAACTATCATGACTGTCTGCATTTACACGGATCGCTTCATCGCCACCCAATGCAAGGGCTTTGCGGATGATCGGTTCTGCATCTGCACTCCCTACTGTTACCAAATGAATAGAGGAAGAAGGATCAGCTTCTTTCAGTTCGATGGCACGAACCAGTGCATACCATTCATCGTATGGGTTAATGATCCATTGCACTCCATTGACATCGAATTTCGTGTTATTGTCAGTGAAGGCTATTTTTGCCGTTGTGTCCGGCGTTTTACTGATACAAACCAGGATCTTCATTACAGCTTATTTAATATTAAATAAATAGTTGTTTATGCAACTAAAGCAAAGATAAGTGCTGCAAAGGTAATTCCGGGCAATTCCGGATAAAATTTTTATATCAACATGAGCAGGATAGAAAAGTTGAACGAATTTTTGAAAACAAATCCTTCAGATAGCTTTCTGCAGCATGCCCTGGCACTGGAATACATTAAGCTGGGTGATGATGAAAAAGCAAGGGGGCTTTTTGAGGAACTATTAAACAGGGAGCCGGGCTATATTGGCAGTTATTATCACCTGGCCAAGCTGTTGGAGAGAAATGATAAAACCGATGATGCGGTCAAAGTGTATGAAAAAGGAATGGAAGAAGCGAAAAAGGCAGGGGATAACCATGCTTTGGGAGAACTGAGAGGGGCTTATGAAGAACTAACTTTTTAGAATGTCACTACTTGATAAATTTACTGGAAGTATAGAACAACAAAATCTTTTTTCACCAAAAGATAAATTGCTGCTTGCCGTCAGCGGCGGTGTTGATTCTGTTGTGTTATGCGAACTGTGCAAGCAAGCCGGTTATGATTTCATTATTGTCCATTGCAATTTTAAACTGAGAGGAGAGGAGAGTGACAGGGACGAACAGTTTGTCAAAGAGCTGGGTAAAAGATATAATGTGGAGGTTAGTGTAAAGCGATTTGAGACAGAACAATATGCAATTGAAAATAAAATTTCCATACAGGAAGCTGCCAGGGCATTACGCTATGCATGGTTTGAGATGCTGGTGAATGAAGAGTTGGGTAAAGAACATGTTCACCTGCTTACAGCCCATCATGCAGATGATAATAACGAAACATTGCTGATGAATTTTTTCAGAGGCACCGGGTTGCATGGATTAACAGGCATTCCGGTTTCCTTTGGTCATATCAAAAGGCCTTTGCTTTCTTTTTCCAAAGAAGAATTGATTCAGTTTGCAAAAGAGTTTAAGCTTGACTATGTGGAGGACTCTTCTAATCTGTCTTCAAAATATACCCGGAATTTTTTCCGCAATGAGATAATTCCCGCCATCAGCAAAGTATATCCTCAGGTAAAAGAAAACCTGCAGGATAATATCAGCCGGTTTAAAGAGATTGAAAAGCTGTATAAGTTTTCCGTTGGACAGATCATTGAGAAACTATGCAGAAAAAAAGGGGCAGAAATACATATTCCGGTCAAACAATTGATGCAATACGATAACCGGGCCCTGATCTATGAGATTATCAGTAAGTACGGTTTTAATGAAAAGCAGGTAGATGAAGTAATAAAACTGGCTGGCAGTATTTCAGGAAAATATATCGAGTCTCCGGCATTTCAATACCGCATCATTAAGCACCGGCATTGGTTTATTATCAGCCCGGTTCAATCTGCAGAAGCCGGGATTATTGTAATTGAAGAAAACAAAAAAAATATTGGCTTTAAAGCCGGTAACCTTCAGATCGAGCTGTCAGGAAAAAAAACTAGTGACAAGGCGGGATCAGCTGATACTGCCTGCCTTGATGCAAAGGGGATTAGTTTTCCAATGGTATTACGTAAATGGAAAACCGGGGATTATTTCTATCCATTGGGAATGAAGAAGAAAAAAAAATTGTCCCGGTTTTTTATCGACCAGAAATTATCGAAAAGTGAAAAAGAAAACACCTGGGTGATAGAGAGTGATAAAAGGATCATATGGGTGATTGGTCACCGCATCGATGAGCGGTTTAAAATCACTGATACTACAAAAAATACTCTCCGGCTTACACTGACCCGGTCATAGACTACCGGTGACCTGTCTCCAGAATGAATTAAGAATATCATAATCTGTAAAGAGCTCGGTGGCAATATAGGTGAATACTAAGCCGTAGATAGCACCGGTGATGTGGGCAGTATGACCGATATTATCCTGTCCTCTTTTGGCAAGGATCGTCGAAATAACAAGGTAAATAATGGCAAAGATGTAACCGGGTATTCTCAGTCCCGGAATGAAAATAAGTCCCACACCTGTATTTGGATTGAACAGGATCGCAGAGAAGATGACAGCAGATACAGCCCCCGAAGCGCCTAAGGAGCGATAATGATACTGATGCCGGTGTTTCAGGTAATCAGGCACAGACGCTACAATGAGTGCAGTAAAATAGAGCAGGAGGTATACCAGTTTACTTTTAGTGTCAAAAATGAACGGGTAAGAATATAAAAACTCAACGCCTTCGCCGAATGAATAAAGTGCCAGCATATTAAAAATAAGATGAGCCGGATCAGCATGTATAAATCCGTGACTGATGAAGCGGTATACCTGGCCTCTTTTAACAGAGGGGGGATAAAAGATCAGGTCGTCAATAATTTTTTGATTGCTGAAGCCACTTATTGAGACAAGACAGGTTGCTATAACAATTACCAGGGTGATCGTGAATTCCATGCTTTATAATTAAATAGCCGAAAATAAATATTATTTGTGATGATACTTTTCGTTTTTCAAAATAGTACAGGCCCGGTACACCTGTTCTGCCAATATGAGCCTTACCAGCTGATGCGGAAATACCAATTGAGATAAGCTCCATTTATAATTGGCCCTTTTTATTACGGTGTCGTCAATTCCAAATGCACCGCCAATTAAAAAGATAAGATGCTTTACACTTTCATTAGCTCTTGCCTGAATAAAAGTGGCCAGCCCTTCTGAACCCATTTGTTTGCCTCTTTCATCCAGCACTACCAGGTAGTCATCTTTTTGAAGCCATTGCAAAATTATTTCACCTTCTTTTTTTTTCAGGTCCATCTCACTCATCATGCCGGCATTTTTGGGGACGGGTATAATATTCCATTCCACCTTGTAATACCTGGAAATGCGCCGGGTAAATTCTTCCACCCCTTCTTTTATATAGGGCTCATGATTTTTGCCAATTGACCAGAAAGAGATCTTCATTTTATAAAAATAAAAAAGTCCCGGCACAGCGGGACCTTTTTTATTGTCATGCAATATTATTTGATTTCATAATCTTTTTTGAAAGACATCAATGTACTCCGGTATAAAGAATTGTCAGGATCAAGTGTTGCTGCTTTACTGTAATACTGGTAAGCTTCTGACAGGTAGTGTACATCTTCCAGCATGAAGGCGATCCGGTAAGCCTGTTCTGCCGGAGCTTCAAATTGTGCGCCCTGCTTCAAAATACTATCTAATATGGTATTGAAAGTTTCTTTGGTGACGTAGTTCAATACTTTTCTTTCTTCATTTTCTTCTCCTTTTACGGCTGCCACCCAATAATATGTTTCGCCTGGTTTCATCCGTGCAGTAAATGCAGGAATAGATATCTTTAATTTGGTCACTGTAGTTGAATAAAATGGTTCTGCTATATTACTGCTGTTATAAAGGAAAAAGTCAAACTCTTTGGCATCGGCATATGATTTCCAGGAAAGAGGAAATTCTCCGACGGCATAATTCACGGTATCCAGCCTTGGATCGATCCAGATGTTATTTACACCACGGGTAACGGCACCAACATTATTCATATAAGCTTTCCGGTTACTGCCGGCTGAGCCTGATGGTTTTGTCATTTGTGCCCAAACATATTTTACATAATTAGCACTTACTGAATTGCTGCTTACTTTACAGGAGTCGCCAAACTGATTCAGCTTATAGGTTCCGGCTTTTGTAATAGTGAACATGGCGGCTTCATTGCAAATAAGTGTTACAACTGAAGAAGGGCCTACTTTGACAGTGGCGCTGCTGTTCATGGTTTTGCCCACTTTGGCTTTACTTTCAATGTTGTTTTCTACAACCGACACATTCCCTTTAAAACTGTAGAGAAGGAAACTGCTGTTTTGTGCCCTGGCAGCAAATCCCAGTACAGTAAGAACAATAAGGAAATTCAGCTTTTTCATTTTGTATGTTTTTAGGTCAATGGTATATTAATGGTGATGCGGTTTGAATATAGTGTTATAATGAAATTTTTTGTGCATCCATACAGCCCAGGCTTCATAGAAATAGATAACGTCAACGGCCATGATGATAACTATCAAGCTGAGCTTCATATCAAGCTTTATGTTAAACTCGTCGAAACAATAAATACCGAGGTAAGCAAATAACAACACAGCTGCTACCTGGATAACTTTTGCTACTAAATGGAACCAGATATGGTTTTCCAGGTAATACCGGATAAAGAAAGACATGAACAGCCAGCAAACGGCTATTGATATCAGGAGATTCACCCACGAAGGTACTTTTTTTATATAGTTATTCCCTAATACCATGGATATAATGTTGGCATGTGCCACAATACCGTTCATATCAGGTCTTGATTTACCGGCAAACCGTTCATTCATAGGAGTAAACTTTTTGTCAAGAATATCTGTCGGGTCCCGGTTGATATAACCCAGAAGGGCAATTTTACCTGCAATTGCTTTTCGCTCAAAACTACCGGTCAGTAAATTTTCATATTCTATCACCTGGTATTTGTCAACTGTTCTTTCATAGTTTATTTGTACCTGCTTGCCTACCTTTTTTTTGATTTCGTTGAAAGCAACGGAATCGTATGCCTGAACAATAGCACTGGTGAAAGAATTGTAGACTTTGCCTTTATAATCTTTGATAAATGGGTCATAGTAGCGTAATGATGCAAGCTCGTCACTGAAAAAATTTACATAACCATACGCAGCGGCATTTTTAAAATAATCACCTGAAGTTGATATTGTGTCTCCGTCCTTACCGGAGGGAATCAGCTTTGTAGCAGCAATGAGGTTTTTATGTTTGCCCAATGATGCCGACAGAAGAGAATCCGGCTGAGAATCACCTGGTTCATAAAACACTGCATCCAATGCCATCACTTTTGGATTGTTTTCAGCTGTTTTATCAATGATCATGGAGAGTAATTCCCTGTCAGCATGTCCGATATTAATAATAACAATATTGGAATCTATTTTTGAATTCTTCCCTTTTTTCAACTCAGCGTATGCAAGATCAGTATAATCAAAATCCTTCAATCCCATTTTTAAAGGATTCAATACATAGAGATTTAAAGGAATGTTGCTAAGTCCTACAATGAAAATAAATACCCATATAGTAGCAAAGATGGTGTCCCTCTCATACAGGTACTTAGTAAAATGTCTCCCTACTTTTTTGGCCCCGTGCCCGATATGCTTATGCAGTGGCTTCTTCATGAAAATGCTTTGATGGTGGTTGGCGGTTTTGTTCGTATGATTTCTTACTACAGCCAGGGGTTGCAGCGGCTTAAAATTTTAACGCATCCAATGCCGGCATTTGTGATACCCAATTCAGGGTATTTATCAATGTGAACGCTGTCTTTCCCCTGTAAATCCGTAATTTAGAAAGTCTAATTTATGAGAATTTCCTCATCCATAGCGATCGTTGGTCTTGTAATTCTCTTATCAGGGACTAAAGTAACTGCACAATCACCTCC
>JAEUVO010000042.1 GCA_016786885.1 Chitinophagaceae bacterium
GGTTAAGATCTACCCATTCAAATCCATCCATATTGAACTGGTTATGATGTAAAGCCACTTCGGTCCTCAATAGATTATTCAGGTCAGCCACACAGTTTTTAAGTAACCGGTGACAATCGAATTGTAACAATTCCCATTGCAATTCAGATTTATAGTTCCATTCCCCGGTTTGCCCGAATTCATTGCCCATGAATAAGAGCTTGGCTCCGGGATGTGCCCACATATATGTATACAGCAGCCGCAGGTTGGCAAATTTCTGCCACTCATCGCCGGGTACTTTGTAGATCATCGGGCTTTTGCCATGCACCACTTCATCATGACTGAGCGGCAGCATAAAGTTCTCATCATAGTAATACATCATACTGAAAGAAAACTTATTCTGATGATGCTGCCTGTAAACAGGATCTATTTTAAAATAGTCAAGAGTATCATGCATCCAGCCCATCATCCATTTCATTCCGAAACCGAGGCCTCCCTCGAAAGTTGGTTTGCTCACTCCAGGCCAGTCTGTTGCTTCTTCAGCAATAGTTTGCACATCCGGAAAATCACGGAAGATCGTTTCGTTCAGGTCTTTGATAAAAGCAATAGCTTCTAGGTTACCATCACCGCCAAATTCATTGGGTTCCCATTGTCCATGTTCCCTGGAGTAATTTAATTTCAGCATGGATGAAACAGCATCTACCCGGATGCCATCAATATGAAACATATCAAACCAATAACGGGCACTGCTGATCAAAAATGATTTTACTTCTCCTCTCTTGTAATTAAAGATATAACTGTTCCAGTCCGGGTGAAATCCTTTACGCATATCTGCATACTCATAGGTATGAGTACCATCAAACATAAACAACCCATGTGCATCATACGGAAAATGAGAAGGCACCCAATCCAGTATCACCCCTATCCCTTCCTGGTGCAATGCATCAATTAACCGCATTAATCCCTGAGGATCACCAAACCTTGATGTTGCGGCAAAGAAACCTGTACACTGGTAACCCCAGCTTCCATCAAACGGATGCTCCATTACCGGCATAAATTCAACATGTGTAAAACCGGTCTCTTTGAGATAAGGAACCAGTCTTTCCTTTATATCATCATAACTGTTATAAGTTTCCTCATCATTTTTATCAGGCCGCTGCCAGCTGGCCAGGTGCACTTCATATACACTCCACGGCGCATCAAGTGAATTATTTTTTTTCCTCTTCCTCATCCACTCTTCGTCTTTCCATTCATAAAACATATCCCAGGTGATACTGGCGGTCTGTGGCCTTTTTTCCCAGAAGTTGGCGAATGGATCACCTTTATCCTGCTTTCTTTTAGCATAGCCAACGATGTGGTATTTATAAGCTTCCCCTAATTTGAATCCCGGAATAAACCCTTCCCATATACCACTCTTATCCCATCGGGGGTATAATTCAAATTCATGATCTTTCCAGTCATTAAAATTTCCCTTTACTGAAACGGAGGTGCCGTTAGGCGCCCATACACAGAAATACATTCCCCATACATCATTTACCTGTATTGAATGAGAACCAAATTTTTTATACAGCTGGTAATTAGTTCCGTTCTGGTAATTGGTCACATCTTCATCGGTCAGGATAGAATAATTCCATACAGGCTTTGTGGTGTCTACGAAGTTTACTTCTTCATACTTTTTGTTTTTTTCTGTCACTGGCAATTTCGGTTTTGGTTTAACGTTATCCTCGGGTAATTTCTCTCCGGTATCCTTTTTCTTTGCGGCCATCGTATGTGATTTAATGAATATGTATCACACTCAACTTACACCTTTTTTGTTGAAAATTTAACAGTTGTAGAGCTATAGAACACTTTTGCTTTACCGGAAATCATCAATTTTGTGCAGTTCAGATAAATATCGGTTCTGACAGGTAGCAATAATGATATTTTCGGAACAAATTCTAAAACCAACATGCGAAAACCCGCTGTCCTATTCTGCTTGCTGCTACTGTATGCATTTTCAGCTACTGCCCAACAAATTAAAATTTCAGGAGCTGTCACAGACTCTTCCGAAAAAAAGAATCTTTCCCTAGCAGTTGTATCACTACTAAAGAAATCAGACACAACACTGATCAGTTTCAGCCGTACAGACCGAAACGGAAAATTCGTACTGTCTGCACCGGATACCGGTCAGTATGTATTGCTGGTTACGTATCCCCGGTTCGCTGATTATATGGATAAAGTGGAAGTAAATGGTAATAATGATATTGGAACTGTCTTTATGACTTTAAAAAGTAAGATGCTGGAAGAAGTAGTGATCAGAACCGGGTCTGCTATCCATATTAAAGGAGATACAACAGAATTTGTGGCTGATAGTTTTAAAGTAAAAGAAGGTGCCACAGTAGAAGATCTTCTCAAAAAACTTCCTGGTTTTACTGTAAACTCCAAAGGAGAAATTGTGGCACAGGGAAAGCGGGTGGATAAAGTATTGGTGGATGGTGAAGAATTCTTTGGCGATGATCCTACAATGGCCACACAGAATATTTCTGCTAAAGCAGTTGACCGGGTACAAGTTTTTGAAACAAAAACAGAGCAACAGCAATTAACCGGCATGTCTACCGGCAGCGAAGGAAAAACAGTTAACATCAAGTTGAAAGAAGATGCGAAGAAAGGTTCATTTGGCAAAGTGCAGGCAGGAACAGATTTCAATAAATTCATTGATGCAAAAACCCTTTATAACCGGTTTGTTGGTAAAAAGAAAATATCAGCCTATCTCACCCGAACAAATGTGAATGCCGGCAGTCTTAATTGGGAAGACCGGCAGAAGCTTGGAGTTGAAAACGATTATGAATATGATGAACTAAGTGGTTACTATTTCAGTTTTGGCGGTAACGATGAATTTAATGACTGGAGTCTGCGGGGCCTGCCTGATGCCTATACTGCGGGTGCCTTGTTCAGCAATAAGTGGGATGCAGATAAACACAATGTCAATTTCTCCTATCGTTTCAACAGCCTTGGCACAACGAATACCGGTACTACCCTCACACAAAATATTCTGCCGACCGGACTTACTTATACTAACAAATACAGCAGTAAGAACGGCCTCAATCAGCAACATGCAGTAAACGCCAAATACGAATGGAAGATCGATTCACTGGCTTCAATTAAGATCGTTTCAAGCAATACTTACAAAAAAAGCCATACCACCGGAAGAAACGATGGCGAATTCATAGGATCCGGGCTGGATACGATCAATCAGAGCTTTAATAACTACGATAACCGGACCCAGCGTAATCAGTTTGACAACCAGCTTACTTATAAACAGTTGTTCAAAAAGAAAAACAGGCAATGGCAAACAGTAGTCCGCTTCGGTGTAACAGAAGACAATAACGAAGGGTTGAACAATACCCGAATCCGGTATTTTGATAATGGCATTTATGACTATAGCGATACTATAGATCAGCAAAAAATGTTTGATGGCCGTTCTACTACCGGTGGTGTGAAAACCACATTTACAGAGCCTCTTTCAGATTACTGGATGCTTGTTTTTGAATATGCCTATAATAACAACCATTCAAGGTCGCTGAGAAATACATTTGAAAAAGATTTTAACGGTAAATATGAAGTGCTGGTGCCTGAATTCAGCAACAACTTTGAGTTAGATGCCTTTTCTCATAGCAGCAATGCTTTACTGAGGTATAATGGCAAAAAAGTGAAACTTGGCTTCGGCTCTGGTATTTCTTCCGTAAAACTAAAACTGAAGAATCTTGATAATAGTAGCCTCAACAAGTACAATTTTCTGAACATAACACCACAGGCACAGATCAATTTTACCCCAAAGCCACAAATGAATATCGGAATAAGCTATCGTGGCACCACCCGGCAGCCTACTATCAACCAACTGCAGCCATTACGGGATAACTCTGACCCTTTGAACGAATACAGTGGTAACCCTGATCTGAAAGTTGGGTTTAACCACGGAATTAACCTTTTCTTCAACCAATATAAAGTACTGAAGCAAACGGGTATCTGGGCCAATTTTGGTTATAATGTTCTGCAGAATGCTATTACCCAGTTCAATACGATTGACCTGGTAACTGGTAAACGAACCTACTCCCCGGTAAATGTAAATGGTAATAGTAATTGGTACCTGTGGTTCAACTATGACAAAAGCAGAGGTGAGAAAAAACCAAATTACGGTTTAGGCATTAATGGAAACGGCGGTCGCTTTATTAATTTTGTAAACGGAACAAAAGCCACTACCACATCCTCATCAGTCACACTTAATATTCATTTAGGAATAGAAGCGGAAGATAAATATGATTTTAATATAAGTCCTTATATAGGATATAATCAAACCAAATCTTCACTCCCTTCCAGCATAGACAACAATTATTTCACCTACGGGACCCGTGCAGAAGCAGAAGTTACTTTACCGTGGAAAATAGAATTGAGAACAGATATCAATGCTGATCTGCGTCAGCGGATCAATGCTTTTGCCAGCAATACTAACCTGGTGGTCTGGAATGCCGGCATTCATAAAAAGATATTTAAGAAAAATACCGGTAAGATAAGCTTCACTGTTAATGATATACTGGACGATAACAAAGGCTTTACCCGTACCATCAACAGTACCTTTATTTCTGATGACCGTTTTCAACGTATCAGCCGCTATTTTATGCTGCGCTTTGAATGGTCGTTTAATAAAATGCCAGGAGGAGAATCAAAATGATAAAGAAAATTTTATACACTATTGTGGTTTCATTAAGTATGCAAACCATACAAGCACAGGTTCGCTTTTCCCCTGTTATCAAAGTGGAATTTGAAAAAACCACCAGTGTCCGCCAGTTGATGAAAGAACTGCAGGAAGGAAACAGCTGGTATGAACAAAACAAAGACAGGTACCCTGTCTCTATGCTCAGTTATTATGAATTCACCGGCGATACTGCCCGTTCTCTTTATAAACCAGGAAAAGAGGTACCGGTTGATCCAAGGATGTGGTACAGACCAGTTGGTGATAAAAATGTAGTGTATACTGACTACAAGAAAGGAGTTACTATTTCTCAAAAACCGGTATTCGAAGAAACATTTTTAGTTGAAGACAGTTTATTAAAAATAAAATGGAAGATCACCAGTGATGTAAGAACTATCGCCGGGTATGATTGCAGAAAAGCAGTGGGCATCTTATACGATACAATAGCCATCTTCGCATTCTATACAGAAGAATTATTAGTTAATGGAGGACCGGAAGGGATACAAGGTTTGCCCGGAATGATACTTGGTATGGGAATTCCAAGACTTCATGCCACCTGGTTCGCCACAAAAGTAGAAGTGCTGGATATCAATATGAGCAAAGTGACCCCTGCCACCAAAGGGAAGAAAGTCAATCGCACAGCTATGATCACACAACTGGCTACTATTGCCAAGGATTGGGGAACTTATGGAAGCAAACTGATCATTAATTTCTTTATCTGATCATTTTACAAGCTCAAATACAAAACTTTCTTTCGGTTCAAGCTCAATATCTTTCAAAGATTTGGTTTTACCGGTAATGATATCTCTTGCCTGGTTGAAAGCACTTGTTCGTTCTGCAAATATTGTCCAGTCAGGTTTTGCTGTTTTCTCGCCGGTATTGGTTATAACCATCACTGTTTGCCTGGCATCATAGCGGAAATAAACATATAAACCATCCTTCGGAATGAACTGCATCATTTTTCCTGAAGTAATTGCAGAAGAATTTCTTCTGAAACCAGCAAGAGCAGATACATAATTAAAGGCCTCATTTTGTTTTTCACTTCTTCCTTCATTGGTAAACCGGTTCTCTTTTTCTTTATCATCCGGCCAGCCACCGGGAAAATCTTCTCTGACCGTTGCATCGGTATTGGTCTTCTTATTCTTCATCAACACTTCTGTGCCATAATACAATTGTGGTATACCGCGGAGGGTAAACAGCCAGTTCATTCCCATTTTCAGTTTTTTCCAATCTTCGTCTACTACAGAGAATACCCTGTCCATATCATGATTGTCCAGGAAGATGCAGTTGTTCATGGGATCCTTGTACAATACATCCTGTGCCAGCGTCATGTACATTTTACCTACTCCATTTGACCAGCCAAATCCCTCATTCATACCGGCCAGCATAGCAAAACAATTTTGGAAATCAAGCATCCCTTTTGCATTATGCCTGAAAGGAGCATTGATATTACTTTGTGTGAAATAGGCATTGGCAGTTAAAGTATTTACCCATGATTCACCAAAAACGGTAAGTCTGGGAAACTCCCTGCTAAGTGCTGTATTAATATCATTCAGAAATTTCTCTTCGCAGTACTTATATGTATCCACTCTCCATCCGTCTATGCCGTATTCTTCTGTTGTCCAGATAGCATGCTGTATTAAGAATGTTGCTACAAATGGGTTACGCTGATTTAAATCAGGCAAGTGAGGCACAAACCATCCATCAAGCATTTGTGTTCTGTCAAATGAAGAGGCATAGGGATCATAGAAAACTTCCTCCCGGTGATTTGGTCCTTTATCACCCTGTGATGTATTGAACCAGTCTTTTGAAGGCGGGTCGAGGGAAAACCAATGATGATTGCCCACATGATTGTACACAGCATCCTGGATCACTTTCATTCCATTCTTGTGCAGTTCATTGCAAAATTCTTTATATCCTTCATTTCCTCCCAGTCTTTTATCTATCTGGTAATGGTCGGTAAACCAATAACCATGATAACCGGCAATCATATTTCCCCATTCGTTTACCTGGGGCATATTATTCTCAATAACCGGTGTAAGCCACAATGTAGTTACACCCAACTGGTTAAAATACTTCAGCCTGTTTAATATACCCCTGAAGTCACCACCATGCCGGGCAAACATATTTTTCCGGTCATTCACTTTATCCCTGTACTCCGGAATTATGTCATTAGAAGGATCCCCGTTAGCAAAGCGGTCAGGTATCATCAGGTAAATAAAATCTTTGGCTGTTACTCCCTGCACTCTTGACAAACCATTCTCATTACTTCTTGCTTTTAATTCAAACCCTATCTTAAAAGCAGTTGCTGCTGGGCCAAAACTGAAAATTCTTTTTCCGGGCTTTGCATTAGGTGCAATGACAAGGTCCAGGAATATATAATTAGGATTTTCAATCCTGTGAACTGCTTTTAATGTAACACCCTCTGCCAACTTCATACCTGCCGGAGAAAGTTTATACATTGGAATTTTATTGGACACCTCCTTTTGATGTATCATCAGTTGGAGAGCCGAACTCTTCATTCCCACCCACCAGTGCGAAGGATAAACATTTTGTGAAAGACCCGGTAATGCAAAAAGTAAAAAGACAATTAATAAATGAAAAAATCTTTTCATAACTATCAATTATTTGATTTAGACTCTTTCACAATCAATGAACAAACGATTCCGGCAGTGCATAACAACAATCCACCTATTAATACAGCAGTAAGTCGGTCACTGTTTAAAAAATGTTCAAATATTTTTCCGAAAAACAAAGAAGCGATGATTTCAGGTAATACAATAAAGAAATTAAATATCCCCATGTAAATACCCATTTTTTCTTGTGGTATTACACCGGCAAGCATGGAATAAGGCATAGAAAGAATAGAAGCCCATGCAATTCCTACCATACTCATAGAGATATATAACATCCAGGGTTCCTGAATATAGTTTACCGATATCAACCCCAAACCTCCTATTATAAGACAAGTTGTGTGAGTTAATTTTTTTCCCATTTTCCCTACCCAAAAAGGAATACTGAATGAAAAGGCAAATGTTACAAGGTTTAGTACTGCGGAGGTATTATTAGCATGCTCAAGACCCTTCGTGAACACTTCGCTATTGTCTTTTGCATCTCCGCCAAATATATTAGTTGCCACACCGGTACCATAATAAAACCACATAAGGAATAAACCTGGCCAGGTGAGAAATTGAACAATCGCCAGTCTTTTCATTTGATTGGGCATATTACCCACTGCTGAAAAAATCTCCTTTACTCCACCCCAGAAACCTCCACCTTTTTCTTTTCGAAGGTTTTCCCTCCAGTTCGGATCAGAGGGAGGGTATTCCTTACTTTTAAAAACAGTAAAAAGAACCGCTCCTAAAAAAACAATGGCTCCTATATAGAAAGACCACATGATGTTTTGAGGGATACCCCCTGCTCCTTTATCTCTTGAAATACCAAACCAATCAACTAATAGTCTTGGCAGAAACAAAGCAATGAAAGATGCAGCACCGATAAACATACTTTGCATTGCATAACCAAAGGATCGCTGTTTCTCATTTAGATTATCCGCTACAAATGCTCTGAATGGTTCCATACTTATATTTATACAGGAATCAAGCACCCACAATGTTCCTGCAGCCATCCATATTGCTGATGAGTTGGGCATTACAAATAAAGCCAGTGAACTTAGAATAGCTCCAACTAAGAAAAAAGGTCTTCGTCTGCCTAATCGGGGATGCCATGTTCTATCACTTATATAACCCACAATAGGTTGAACAAGTAATCCTGTCATAGGGGCCGCTAACCATAGAATCGGGATTTCATCAGGTTTTGCACCTAGAAATTCATAGATAGCACTCATATTCCCCATTTGCAAACTCCAGCCAAACTGGATTCCAAAGAATCCAAAACACATATTCCAGATTTGCCAGAAGGAAAGTTTAGGTTTTACACCTGTGTACGCAGTAGACATAGCAATCGTTTTAGCAATAAAAAAGAATCAGAAAAGGAAAGTTAAGAATATTATGTAACAAGTACACATTTTGTAAGTACAAAAAAGGAAGCACATGGCTTCCTTTAAACAATTCAATCAGATTACAAAACCATTTGGTATAACAGCACCTTTTTTTACCACTACAATACCATCTTTAACGGTATAAAGTGCATGGTCGGTATTCTCAAGGTGAGGCCCGCCATTGATACGAACATCATTTCCTATCCGCACATTCTTATCCAAAATTGCATTTTTTATATAGCATCTGTCACCAACTCCCAGTAAAGGAATACCTTTCTCAGCCGCAGAAGCAATATCGACCAGTGTTTCATAATAATCACTACCCATAATGTAAGTGCTGACAACTGTACTACCATGTCCTACCCTGCTACGGATACCAATCACCGAATGCTCCACTCTCGATGCATTTATAATAGATCCCTCTGCTATCAATGTTTTTTCCAATGTAGTGCCGCTTATTTTGGCCGGTGGCAACATCCTTGGCCTTGTATAGATAGTCCTGTCGCTGTCAAACATATTAAAATCAGGAATATCTTTTGTAAGATCAAGATTGGCTTCAAAGAATGAATAGATATTCCCGATATCTGTCCAATAACCAGTGTACTGATAGCTCGCAACATTGTATTTTTCGATTGATTGAGGGATGATCTCTTTACCAAAATCGGTAGCATCCTTAAACTCTGTCCGTAACAAATCAAACAGCAGGTTCCTGTTGAAAATATAGATACCCATTGAAGCCAGGTAAATGCGTCCTGCATTCTGCATCTCCTCCCCCGTATCACTTATCCAATCGTCCAACACTTCTTTCTTGGGTTTTTCAATGAAAGAAGTAATCAATCCTTTATCACTTTTTAAAATACCGAATTCAGGCGCCTCTCTTTGTGCAACAGGGATTGTGGCAACCGAAATATCAGCTCCAAGTGCTTTATGATTGTCCAGCATCTCTGCAAAATCCATCTGGTACAACTGGTCACCGGAAAGAATAAGTATATAATCACTTTCAAAAGGCTCTATGTGGCGGAGTCCCTGCCGCACGGCATCTGCCGTTCCCTGGTACCAGGTCGGGTTGTCCGGTGTTTGTTCTGCAGCCAGTATATCAACAAAAGCTTTACTGAATGCGCTAAAGTGATACGTATTTTTAATGTGCCTGTTCAGTGATGCTGAATTGAACTGTGTCAATACAAACATTCTGCCTATTCCATTATTCAAACAGTTTGAAATAGGGATATCCACCAACCTGTATTTACCTGCTATAGGAACGGCTGGTTTTGAACGACTGGCTGTTAACGGGTATAATCTTGATCCGGCACCGCCGCCGAGAATAACCGATAGGATTTCCTTTGTGTGAGTGATAGTTCTGATTGCCATAACCGTCTTTTTATTTCAGTGATTTGTATAGGTCAATATACTGTTGTGCAGATGAATCCCAGGAATGATCAATGGTCATCATATGGCTGCGCATCCAGTTATAAAGTTCATGTTTATTATTGTAAAGGTCAATAGCCCGGCCTACCGAATATGTAATATCTCCGACAGAGGCCTGGTCAAACCGGATGCCGAAGCCCTGCCAGTCTCCCATATCAGTAACAGTATCCCTTAATCCACCTACATTTCTCACCATTGGCACTGTACCGTATCTCAATGCATACATCTGGTTTAACCCGCAAGGTTCCACCCGGCTGGGCATAAGCAAAAAGTCTGATCCGGCATAAATAAGATGACTTAATGGCTCGCTATAGCCGATATAAGAGTTGTAATACCCGTTAAACTGGTGTTTCATCTGGTCCAGCCTGTCTTCCAGTTCCGGATCACCGGAACCAAGGATTAAAAAGTTGGCATTGCCATGATGCTGGTAAATAGATTGGCTGATAGCTTCAGGCAAAAGATCTGCTGCCTTTTCTCCCACCAATCTTCCGATAAATGATATTAATGGCTTGTCCGGATCTAAACCAAATTGTCCTGCCAGTTCTTTTTTGTTTTTCTTTTTTCCTTTTTCTACCAATTCCTTGTCATAATTCTTGATGATCATTGAGTCGGTGACCGGATCCCATACATGAGTGTCAATACCATTTAAGATACCTGAGCTTTTTCCTTGCTCATACTCAAACAAATTTTCCAGGCCATTAGCTGCTCCTTTTAATTCGTCTAGATAACTATGGCTGACCGTTGTTACTTTCCAGGCACATTTTACAGCAGATGCTAATGGGTTGATAGTATTGGCCCAATCCAGCATCCCCCATTTCCATGAATCAAATTGCGGAAGCAAATAATATTTATCCCAACCGATCCATCCCTGGTATTGGGCATTGTGCACTGTAAGCACAGTTGGAATTCCAGATAATTTTTGCCTGAACTCAAAACAATACTTTACCATGAAGGGAATAAGACCGGTGTGGTGGTCATGGCAATGTATCACATCAGGAGAATGCTGCCATTTATTCATCCAGTCACACACAGCTACCTGGAAAGCTAAAAATCTCTCTGTATCATCCTCATAGCCATATATCTTTTCTCTGTCCAACAGCCCGTTTATATCAAGCAGGTAAAGATCAAATCCGAGCTTATTGGTTTTTTCTTTAATAACACTATAATTAAAATGATGAGGGCCGATATGCTGATTACCCTGGTGCACCAATTCCCATTCATTATTATAAAGAAATTTGGTACGGTACATTGGCATGACCACTTTAGCAATATGTCCCAACTCCGCCTGGTATTTGGGTAATGCGCCAACCACATCACCTAAACCACCGGCTTTGGCCACCGGGTAACATTCTGCCGCAACATGAATTATCTCCATACTTCTGATAAAAGGATTTGAATGGAAATTTAGGGGATTATTTTCATAGCCGACATGATATTACAGAAAAAAAGGGCTGGTATTACTGCTTTTTGAAAATACCCCTAAATCTGTTTAATTTTTTTTTAGACAAGCTGTCAACAATCCAGGCAGGTGTTTTTTTAATCTAAATGAAAATTGTCATACTTTCAGCACTATTATTAATTAATCGATTGCTATGAGTCAACCCAAACAACCAACGAATTACGGCGCATTAGGCACTTTAGTGACAGTGTTCTTCTTCTGGGGCTTTATTGCCGCAGGTAATAGTGTGTTCATCCCTTTCTGTAAACATTATTTTCACCTTGACCAGTTTCAAAGCCAGTTAATTGATTTTGCATTTTATACGGCTTACTATATCGGGGCATTGATATTGTTTGCTTATGGTGCATTTGGCGGCAAAGACCTTGTAGGGAAATGGGGATACAAAAACAGTATCGTTTATGGCCTGTTATTCTCAGCATTGGGGGCCGCTGCAATGATCCTGGCAGTGCAGGGAAACAGTTTTGGCGGTATGCTTATGGGATTGTTTATCGTAGCACTGGGTTTTTCACTGCAACAAACCGCCGCACAGCCATTTGCCATTTCACTCGGAGATCCGGCTACGGGTACCAGCCGTGTTAACCTGGGTGGCGGTGTAAATTCTTTTGGTACATCAGTAGGTCCGTTGATAGTGGCCCTTGCTTTGTTTGGAACAACTGCAGCAATTACGGATGAAAAGATAGCATCACTAAGTCTTTCAAAAGTTATCATCCTCTACACTTTCGTGGGTATATTATTTATTGGTGCTGCAGCCCTGTTTTATTTTTCAAAGAAAGTGCCTTCCGGTAAAATGGTGGAAACAACTGAGAAAGCAAACAAAGCTCTCTATACATTGCTAATAATGACAGGGCTGCTGATCGTAATGTTTGTTCCGGTATTCAGCAGCTATAAAACAGACCTGACCAACGCTTCTGATGCTGAGAAACATGCAATGGAAGCATACAGGCTTAAATGGCTTATTGGGGCTTTAGTTATCGTTGTTGGGGGATTATTATTCTCTAATCTCAGTGCAAAGAAAAAAGCCGATGGATGGGGGCCAATGCAATATCCACAATTAGTACTGGGTATGCTTGCGATTTTTGTTTATGTAGGTGTCGAGGTAGCCATTGGAAGCAATCTTGGCGAATTGCTTAGGCAGAAAAGTTTTGGTTCTCATTCGGCATCCGAAGCAACCCCTTATATTATCATGTATTGGGGCAGTCTTATGATAGGTCGCTGGACAGGAGCTATCAGTGTCTTTAAATTATCTGAACAAACAAAGAACATTCTCAGATTTATTGTTCCACTGGCGGCATTTGGAATTCTTATTGGCATAAACACACTGGCAAAATATGATATGGAGCCGTTATATTATTATGTTGTTTGTGTATTGATACAAATAGTTGCTTTCTATCTCAGCAAAGACAAACCAGCCCGGACTATGCTGATATTTAGTGTGCTCGGTATAGCTGCAATGGTGATAGGCCTGTTAACAACAGGAACAGTTGCTATTTATGCTTTTTTAAGCGGTGGTCTCGTTTGCTCTATTATGTGGCCAAGTATTTTCAGTCTTTCCATCGCTGGTTTGGGAAAATATACTTCTGAAGGATCAGCGTTTTTGATTATGATGATCCTTGGAGGTGGTATCATCCCCCCGATACAGGGAAAATTAGCTGACATTATCGGTATACATCAATCATATGTAATTGCAGCTCTCTGCTTTGTCTACCTTGCCTTTTTTGCATTTGCGGTAAAAGGCATTCTCAAAAAACAAGGTATCGACTATGATGCAGAAGTAAGTGCAGGCGGTCATTAATTGTATATTTCAAATTCAGATTATGGCAGATTTTGCGATAGGTATTGATATAGGAGGCACTAACACCAAATTTGGTGTTGTTGACCGCAATGGCGACATTATTGAACAGGGAAGAACACTAACTAATGAACATGAAAATGTGCAGGAATTCATTGATGAATTATTTCTGCAATTATCGCCGATGATAAAAAAAGCCGGCGGCGCTAAAGAGTTTGTGGGTATTGGAGTAGGCGCCCCAAACGGGAATTATTACACTGGTAATATAGAACATGCGGCCAACCTGAAATGGAAAGGCATCATCCCTATTGCCAGTATGATGTCGGAAAAATTTGACATGAAAGTGAAACTTACCAACGATGCCAATGCTGCTGCGGTAGGTGAAATGATGTATGGCTGCGCCAAGGGGATGAAACATTTTATCACTATCACATTGGGTACCGGTGTGGGTAGTGGTATTGTAATCGATGGTAAAATTGTGCTGGGTCATGATGGATTTGCCGGTGAGCTTGGGCATGTGGTGGTGAGACCCGGCGGCAGAATGCATAAAGGAACAGGCATCAGGGGATCATTGGAAGCTTATGCCTCTGCCACTGGTGTAAGGGAAACAGCTATAGAAATACTTACAGAAAACCCTGATACGGAAAGCCTGCTTAGAACTTATTCACTGAACGATCTTACCAGCCAGGCAGTATATGACTGTGCTGTTAAGGGAGATAAGATCGCTTTGCAGATATTTGAGTTTACCGGGCAGATACTCGGTGAAGCGCTGGCTAATTTTATCATGTTCTCCTCCCCAGAAGCGATCATTTTATTCGGCGGTTTGACCAAGGCCGGTGACCTGATCATCAACCCAACAAGGAAAGCAATGGAAGAAAACCTGATACAGGTTTTTAAGAATAAAGTAAAACTGATGTTCAGCGAACTGAAAGAAGCAGATGCAGCGATATTGGGGGCCAGTGCATTGGTATGGGAAGAATAACTTTCTTCGTACGATATTTAATTACAAAGCCCGGTATTAATTACCGGGCTTAATGTTATCATAGGAAATAATGTAAATTATTTTATTTTAAGTACTGGCTTGAGCTTATAATCTCCTGCACCTGTCTGATGAATAGAGAGTGCTGCATCAAAATCTATCAGTAATGAGTCTAATGTTCCATTTAATCTTTTATCCACTTTGATCTTTAATCCTGACTCAGAACCACTGGGAATAGTAAGCGGATATGCAACACCTCCTACCTTTATTGTATTGTCAGCGCCGAGTACAAACCTGATTTCTTTTACTGTGTTAGTTGGCAACACTCCAACAGCCAGTAATGTATCAACACCATTTTGCAATCCAAGGAGATCATAAATACCTGCATGTGTATCAAGGTTCACCCAGCCATTGATGGAATCTTCCTGGAATTTTACCCTTACCTGTTGTATATCTACATTCACTTCCTCGGCATTAACCGGGTTATCTGTTAAGCGGATTTTAAGGGTTGTATTCTCACCCGATCCGGACTGTCCTTCTTTTGAGCAGGCAACAAAAACTATCACAGTAAGAGAAACAATAACTACAAGAGAAAGAAGTACTTTTTTCATAATCAGAGTGATTTTATCTTTCGGATAGGATGGGAAAACCATGCCAAACCTATACATTCAGGTACTTGGCATCCGGATAGTTTTCCACAACTGAATATGTTGATTATTTCTTTCTGATTATGAAAACGGCGGGTACAGGCCGCTGGCCTGATACATCGGATACTTTGATAGTTTCTTTTCCATTCACCAGCATACAACTGCTGCCACCACCATCAAGGTTCAGGGCTTCCCAGCACTGAAGTTCTTGCATCATAGAGCCAAGTTGTTCTAAAGTAATACCAGCAGCATTTTTATTTCTTCCTTCAACCACCATGATGATTAGCTTTCCATCCCTGGTATATCCCATTGCAGTACGGGGATGCTTATCATAGATAGCCTTACCGGCAAACTTAAGTTCTTCATTATTTTTGATCCTTACGTCGTTTTCCTGAACAAGAACGGGTCCGCCACCAACTGCTGTTTCCATTTTCCATTTGGAGAAGTGGCCCTCCTGCGATAATTCACTGAATCCGCCTGCAGTGTAGTACTTTGTTTTAAGAACAGAATTCTTTTTTAAAACCGCATTAGAGTCTTTGATAAGATCAGGGCAAAATTGCAGCGCATAAGGCATTTTCATAGATGAATCAGTGTAAAGCCAGGCTATATCTGCTTCTCTTTTCTTTGAAATGCCGATAGCGCTGCCGAATGGATGCCGGAAAGTAAAGGTGTCTTTTCCTCTGCCATTTATCGTATGAATGTTATAACAGACAAGTTCACCCTCTTTTATAACAGCATTAAGGTTCTTGTTTGTTGCAAAAGAAAAAAAAGTAGTATTGACGACAATTAGCGGCTTATTATTCTTCTCATAAAACTTTGAAGGTGTAAGCCTGCGGTTCATTGTGGTGTCAACGATAAATTGAAGGCCCTTGTCTTTCAGGTCTGCGATAAGATAGTAAGCTCTGAAAGGAACGGTATCATAATAAGATTTGTCTGCAAAAAAAATATGGACAGAAGGTGGCAGTGGGCCGTAAAGGGAATCAACATTCTTCCAATCAACCAAAGTCGATGCGGAATATGGCCACCTCTTTATTAGTTTATATTGGTAAACATCAAAAACAGGAATATAGCCATGTGCCTTTGTCGGAGGCATCATCCCTGTTACTTTACCTCTGACGAGATAAACATCATCAAATTTTTTGCTTTTATGTGTTTTGAAAAGCCTTTTAAAAAAATCCTCGTTGACAAAATCGATGTTGAACTTACTATAAAGAGGATATTTTTCTGATAATGAATCGGGCAGTCTTATCCAACCTGTATCCACTTCTGCATCAGTACATGAAGTACATTCTGCATGATAAACGAGGAGTTCTGAAAGAAACGAAGTGTCTTTTATGGGCTTAATGGTCTTCCACTTCTCTTGAGCAAGAGTATTGACACAGATAATTATTAAGAATGAGAAATTAATAATTATTAAAACGACTTTCTTCATTATTAATTAACCGGTATGACTGATTTGATTCGAACCACCAACTTAAGACTTTCCACTCTCCCACTCCTTTCTTCCTAATCCGGCAAATACATGCTTCTCGCTGTGATAAGATGAACGAACCAATGGTCCGCTTTCTACATAATCTAACCCCAGGCTATATCCTATCTCCCTGTATTCAGCAAATTCATCGGGATGAACAAAGCGATGAACAGGCAAATGTTTTTTAGTAGGCTGTAAGTACTGGCCGATAGTGACCACATCGCAACCATAAGCCTGAAGATCTTTCAATGTTTGTATCACTTCTTCTTTTTGCTCCCCTAATCCCAGCATAATACCACTTTTGGTTCTCATACCTCCTTCTTTCAGCGTACGTATCACTTCCATACTTCTCCAGTACTTGGCTTGTATACGAACCTGTCTCGTCAGTCTTTCTACTGTTTCAATATTATGGCTCACTACTTCAGGGGCTGCGTCAATTACCTTTTGTATATCTTCTTTTTTCCCTTTGAAATCAGGGATCAGTGTTTCAAGTGTGGTATCCGGGTTCAATGATTTTACGGCTTTGATAGTATTGTGCCAGATAACAGATCCCCCATCAGGCAATTCATCCCTGTCAACGGAAGTGATCACTGCATGTTTTACTTTCATCAGGTGAATGGCTTCTGCCACCCGTTGTGGTTCATCCCAATCAACCTGCTCGGGTCTTCCTGTGGCAACAGCACAAAAACCGCAGCTGCGGGTACAAGTGTTGCCGAGAATCATGAAAGTAGCGGTGCCGGCTCCCCAGCATTCTCCCATATTAGGACAATTGCCGCTTTCGCAAATAGTATGGAGTTTGTGATCATCTACAAGGCCCCGTACATGCTTGTAGTTTTCGCCAATAGGCAGTTTTACCCGAAGCCAATCCGGCTTCTTTATCCTTGTCTCTTTTTCACTGGTAGCTGCAATAACAGGAAGTTCAATCATGGGACAAAAATAAGACCATTACCTGCGCCGTCCAAACAGGAACGAAATGTAGGCCTGGAAGAAGAACTGGCGGTCTTTCTGGCTGGCCATAATAGGAATTTTTGAAGCGTAGAACTCACCGCTAAGGCCCACTTCAATGCCAGATACCACTTCATTAAATCGTCCGTAATCAAACCGCAGGGCTGTTTTTACAAAAGCTCCCGGTTTCATTTTCATTTCTCCCCAACCCTTACCAAGACCACCTCCGCCGATTATAGTAGGGCCAAGAAAAAGGGCACTATCTGCCGAAGAATATTTAATCAGTTTTGTTTCGCTGGTAAGCGGGTCTTGCACTTCAAGGTAATATGGTCTTAGCAAACCGATAGCAAGGCCTCCATTATAAATTGCAGAAACAGCTACTCCGTTCTTGTTACCTTTCTGTCCCAAGATATGTTGCTGTCCGAATCCGAGGGTGACCTGGTAAAAATTATTGACCTTACCATAGATATAAGGATTACCAAAAAAGATAAACCCGTTTGCAGCATTCTGTACTTTTTCTTCTTTCTGGTGTTTTATCTCGGTAATGTCTATGCGGTAAATATTTGTCTTCCGGTTTGTCTTCATCCGGCCCAGCTCATAAAAAACACCATAGCCATTGCTTCTTCCCTGTACACCAAAAATGCTCTGTTTACGGTACACTAATACTCCCTCCTCAGCCTGGCGGATCAGGTTATTTATTTTTTGGCGGCGGGCTTCTTTTCTGTCACTTTTACTGTTGCTGCGGGTGGTATCTTGTGCGGATACAGAAACAATGATAGCGGTGGCAAGAAGTAACAAACTGAGTTTTTTCACGGAGATACTTTTTAGTATTACTTAAACGTAAATTTAGGGCAAATTATTGATAATGACTTCCACTGTAGTTTATAACGGCGACCTGAGAACCACTTGTACCCACCTGCGCTGCCATTCTTCTTTTGAAACAGATGCACCCGTTGATAACAACGGAAAAGGAGAACGGTTCTCCCCCACCGACCTGATGGCTACCAGTCTTGCTACCTGTATGATTACCGTAATGGGTATTAAAGCCAGAACAATGGGATTTGACCTGAACGATGTAAAGATTGACGTACTAAAAATAATGAAGGCCGATCCACGGAGAGTGGGCGGCATAGAATTAACATTTCATATACCCGACCCGCTAAAAAATATTGATGAAAAAACAAAAGCGATCATGAAAAACACCGGTGAAACCTGCCCGGTAATGAAAAGCATACACCCGGATATTGAAGTGAAAGTGTATTGGGGGGTGTGGAGCTAATTCTTTAAAATAGCATTCCCTACTCCGCAATCCAAACATCTTCGCTTACTGCAATACTCATTCTTTAGTTCAATCAAAGCCTGGCTGTCAAAAGCATTTTTATTATCCACACCTATTCGCTGGAAGCCTTTTGTAATATTGTTAGCTTCTGCTGCGGTACTCTCCAGTAATTGCAGGGCTTTGTCTTTATACTGTTGTTCTTTATGATAACTGCCATAAGCAAATAGTACAGGTGCAATGGTATTGATGATGATATTATCAATCATCGTTTCGCCCAGTTTCTTCTTTTTGAAAGCCGATGCTTCATCAAACCGGTAGTGATAATGCCAGTAATCATTGGCATTAACATCGAACCACTGCCTGGTATCTTTTACTGAGCCAACTTCTTTCACTTTAGAAAATAAATGCACCGACTGATGCACCAGCATCGTTAACTGTGCCAGCCTTATTGTCGGAAAGTTTCCTGGCCTCATCCTTAGAAAATGAAGGGGTAATGAAACTGGTTTTAGCCTGTATTTGCTTTGCAGAAACCGATACTCTTTCTGTAGCATCAATGGATATTCTTCAGTAAATTTTTCTTCCAGCAAACCCGCCTGTCCAAGTAACAGTGCTTCCAACTGGTGCACCTGGTTTTTATGTTTGGCCAGTATATTGACCGGAACAGACCGGGCTATCGCTTCAAACGTTTCAGCATTGACCTTCATTCCGAAATTTCTTGCCAGCAACCACCAGAAAGTTTCTTCCCAATGATAATTGTTTTGCTGTAAGTAATTATCAACTGTCGCTGCCTTCCTCAATAAACGTTCTGCCAGTAGCCTTTCTTTCCAGCTTTTCCATACTATTTCCCGGACGGAATGAATGCTCTTTTCACAAGGGATGAATGAATCTGCATTCACCAGTTCTTCGTAGCGTTGCAACAGTATTTTTGAAACCCTGCCTTTTAATTCCAACACAGGAACAGCATTACCTGTTCTGTCATCCTCCCACACCACATGCAGAATAACATTGTTGTAATTTTTATCTTTTTGATGATTGTGTTTAGACCAGTCTGAAGTTTTGATATGCAGTTCCACTGTTCCGGCCCATGTAGTTTTACCGATACAAATCTTTGCATCAGCGAAATCAGGCCCCTGGTTCGTATTGTATTGGCCGGGGAAAATAATTTGAATGAGCTCCCCGGCAGTGGTAGTCAGTTCTGTAGTATTAAAATATTGAAATTGCCAGATGTATTGGAGCAGCCGTTCCGTCATAGTTTAAGGTTACAGGTTTAAAGTTATCGTACTATTTTGAAAACTCCGCCAAACTAAGCAACATGCAACATTAAACTTCAAACATTAAACTTTTTTAACTCTCTCACAACCCTGCTTACCGGCAAGCCCATCACATTATAAAAATCACCATTGATGGATTTAATACCCACCACCCCTATCCATTCCTGTATAGCATAAGCACCGGCCTTATCATAGGGTTTGTATTTGTCAACATAAAATTCTATTTCGCTGACGGAAAGGTCATGAAATTCAACATCAGTTGTATCTGCAAATGCCACTTCCTCATTTCCCTTCCGGATGACCACTCCTGTAATCACCCGGTGTTTCTCACCGGACAATGCCAACAGTATACTGACCGCATCTTCCCGGTGAACCGGCTTGCCGATGATATTATCTCCCAGTACCACAATGGTATCAGCAGCCATTACTGTTATCTTGCTGCTGAGAGATTGTTGCACTGCAATAGCTTTGTTCCTGGCAATATAAATTGCTACTTCATCAGGGGTTAGTCCCGGCGGGAACCGTTCATCAGTTTCTTTTACTATGATCTCAAAAGGAACTTCCGCCCACTCCAATAATTGTTTTCGCCGCGGTGACTGTGAGGCAAGAATTATTTTATTCATAAATAGAAATAGAAAAATATCATAGAAAGAATACCTGTTAACATCACCAATTTTATCCAATTGCTGAGCCGGTGAAAATCCGCCGTACCGGATGCTGCGAATAATTTCGATAATATATAAACAAGCGGGGCAATGACCAATACGATACTATAAGCGGCCGGCAACCACCAGCGGAATTGTAATACATAAACCTGCACCACTACAAGGATCGCTATCAGCACTATCAGCCAAACAGCTGTGTATACTTTAGCCGCATTAACTCCCCATACTATCGGCATGGTACGGCAACCATATCGTTCATCGCCGGGCATATCTTCTATATCTTTTATAGCTTCCCTTATCAATGTGGTAATAAAAGCAAAGCCGGTATACAGAAATGCCAGCCGAAAAAACTTATAATGAGAATTCTCGCCAAGACCAACAGCATCAGCGGCTGATACCTTGGAAAAAAAGATGATCAGGATCGTCCAGGAAACGAGTACAGAAATTACCACATTTCCGATCAATAAACTTTTTTTAAAATTAGTAGAGTAAACCCATAGTAATCCTACACAACAAATATTCGCCAGGATAAGATACCACTTACTTAAGAATGGTACAGCCAGTACCGTAAGCAGGATACCGCTGGTGCTCAGCATAAAATGCCAGGCAATAGCCCAACGCCGGCTGATGATCTTGTCCACCACCAGTTTTTGAGGTTTGTTCACCTCATCAATATTAATATCAAAATAATCATTGATCACATAACCTGCCGCAGCAATGAACAAAGAAGCGAGTAACAGTAAAGCGAAATGCATAGTGTCGCCAGCCGGAATTCCCCCTTTATACAAAGGATAGTAAATGCAAAATTGGAAAAGCAGTTGTGTAAGCGCAATAAAAATGAGATTGGGCAGCCGTACCAATTGCAAAAAGCCTGCTATCAATCTCATGACAATAATTTACGGAAAGATACAATACAAGCTTGATGTAAGGAATAGCTTTGAAAAATCAATATTACCGTGAAGTAATATCCACCCGGTAATGCCAGTGATCATTCAGTTTAAGTACTTTTTCTATAACATCCCTTACGCAGGCAAAACCTCCATTAACCGGAGAAATATAGTGTGCAACCTCTTTCACTTCGCTTACTGCATCTGCAGGGCAGCAAGCCAGGCCTGCTATTTGCAAAGCAGGAATATCAGGCAGGTCATCACCCATATACAATACTTCCTCTGACCTCAATCCATTGTCAGTTATATATTTCGACAATAATGATCTTTTATCCATCACCGACATTTCCACATCTTTAACACCAAGTTTTGCCAGCCTGTCCACTACCTGCGGTGAATTGCCTCCCGAAATAACCTTTACACGGTATCCATTCTTGATCGCCATCTGAAGAGCAAATCCATCTTTAATATTCATACGTCTTGCCTGTAATCCATTTTCCAATACCAGCACTGTACTGTCCGTCAGTACTCCATCCACATCAAAAACGAATGTGGTAATTGACTTGAATAATTGGAGAACATTCATAATTGTAAACTTGTTGACAGGTTGAAGTGTTGACAAGTTAACCTGTCAACTTATCAACCAATAAACTATTTCTGGTTATCCCTCCACTCATACACCCATGCACTTTGTATCATTTCCAGGTGGCCTTCATTACTTTCTTCTCTTTTACCCTCGAAACCCGGAATCTGCAAAATCCATTCCAGCAGATCAGTAAACCGGATGCGATAGATCTTTCCTTCATTAAAATCATCACCAAACCGTTCATACAGTTTCAATGCAATGTCTTCATGATCGCTCCAGTTTATGGGTGGTTCAAAATGACTCATAAAAAATTGATGTGTGAAGTCGGAGGACTGAGATCATACTTCTGACCTCTGACTTCAGTTTTTATTCTCCTAAAAATTGTGTCTGGTCTGGCAACGTCACTTCTATTTCGCCACTTCCCTCCTGCAACAGGCACTGGCAGCCCAGCCTTGAATTAAGTTTTGGGTTTACAGCTCTGTCAATAAAATCCTCCTCCCTGTCACTCAGTTCCTCTAAAAAATCTCCGCCCTTTTCTACGTACAAATGACAGGTACTGCAGGCACATACGCCACCACAGTTATGATGAAGCTCTATATCATTTTTCAGGGCCAATTCCAGCAAACTAAACCCTGCCTCAATATTGGTCAATGTTACCGGTTCCAGCCCCGGTTGTTCAAAATTAAATCTGATAGTGTACATCTCGCCTGTTTTCGTTTCAGTTTCAGCCGTAATTAGTCTTACGGAGTGCAAAAGTAATGGTAAAACAAAGAATACATTTACTTGTTCAGGAAAACTATCAGGCGAATTGCTGTATGCTTTCTGTCAGCAATACATACAGGTTCTTTAGCTGAGGGTGCTGTTTTAATAACTCAAGGTGTTTATGTATTGTTTCGCTGTCATGCCGGATGGCCGGGCCTGTCTGTGCCTGCCGGGGCGAAATATCTTTTATTCTTGAAGCTGTTTCTTCAATAAGTGGCAGCAATTGCCTGAAATCAAGCCCTTCTTTACGGCAGTATTCTTCTGCCATTACATACATATGATTAGTAAAATTGCTGACAACCACTGCGGCCACATGCAGTTTCAGCCTTGCATCATCACCAGCCTCTGCTACTTTTTCTTCTGCAATAGAATGTGCCAGTAATTCCAGTTTCTTTTTAGTGAATTCATCACTGCCATCAAAGAAAACAGGCACATCCGGAGAATAACTCATTTCTTTTCTGAGACTTTGTAAAGGGTAGAAAACACCATAATGAGCCGTAACAGTTTTCAATATTTCTTTTGGAACTGATGCAGCTGTATGTGCCACTATCTTCCCCGGCAGCAAAAGTTCTTTTGCCACTGTTGCAATAGCATCATCATTCACCGCAACCAGGTACACATCAGCATTTTTATTGATCAGGCTGATATAATTGGTAGACTCCGAATCCCATTCATAAGCCAGCATAGAAGCTGCCGAAGCATTGCGGCTGTATATCTGTAAAATTGTGTGCCCGGCCGCTTTGAATTTTCTGCCAAGTACTGCTGCTACATTCCCGGAACCGATGATTGCTATGTCCATATCTCAAACCCCGCAGGGAAGCTTAGTAAATGATTAAATAGATTTGCAAATTACAGCAAAGAAAATTAACACTATGGCAGGCTTGAAACTGGCACAACGGATAGCTTTAAAATACTACAAAACAAAGTTTACACTCTGGGCCGCTGTATCTAAAAAGAAAGCAGCTGAAAAGGCCTTTGAACTTTTTTGCACCCCGCAACGGCGAAACAGGAAACAACCACCTAAAATATTTGAACAGGCTGAAAAGCTGCGATGCAAAGTAGATGGAATTACAGTAAAAGGATGGCGGTGGAATCATCCTGCCAGCAGAAAGGCGCTTATTATTCATGGTTTCGAATCTTCTGCTGTCAACTTCGACCGGTATGTAAGACCATTAATAAAAAAGGGATATGAAGTATTGGCTTTTGACGGGCCTGCACATGGACGAAGCGGCGGCAAACAAATTACAGCGCCTCTATATAAAAAAACAATACTGGAGATAAATAAACAGTATGGCCCGATACAATCATTCATGGCTCATTCATTTGGTGGCCTTGCTGTTAGCCTTGCCCTGGAAGAGATCAGCCATACAAATGATTACCGGCTTGTTTTAATTGCTCCGGCTACAGAAACCACCACCGCTATTGAAACTTTTTTCCGTTTCCTGCAATTAGATCCTGCTATACGAACTGAATTTGATAAAGTGATCATTAAAAAAGGAGGTGTCACCCCTTCCTGGTATTCAATAAAGAGAGCTATGAAACATATCAAAGCTAAAGTGCTGTGGATTCATGATGAAGATGATGATACAACCCCACTCAGCGATGCACTGAAAGTGAAAGCTGAAAACCATCCCAATATTGAATTCGTAATTACAAAAGGTTTGGGACACAGCCGGATCTACCGGGAAAACAAAGTGACCAAAGCTATTACGGAATTCTTATGAAGGTATATATATACTCTCTTCTGCTTATTTTCACCTTTGTAAACCCGGGCAATGATCTGGCACTACTGACAAACTTGAACAACATGACTTACACTTATCTTGCTTTAGGCGATTCATACACTATCGGCGAACAGGTACCTGCTGCTGATAATTATCCCAGCCAGGCGGTACAGATGCTGAGAAAAAAAGGAGTTTCATTTTACGCTCCGGAAATAATTGCTAAAACAGGATGGACGACCGATGAACTGCAATCTGCCATCAACGAACACCAATTTTTGGAAAAGTATGATTTTGTAAGTCTGTTGATCGGTGTCAATAACCAATACCGCGGACGACCAGTGACTGAATTTGAAGAACAATTTGAAGTATTATTGAAAAAAGCCATACAATTTGCCGGCAATGACCGCAGCCGGGTGATTATCATTTCTATTCCTGATTGGGGAGTCACCCCTTTCGCTGAAGCCAACCTGCCGGACAAGCAGGGCAGGGACAGAAAACAAATTACGACTGAAATTGATGCCTATAATAATGTATGTAAAAACATAGCGAATAAATACAGCATACATTATATATATATAACCGACTGGACAAGGGAAGCAGCCTCTGATCATTCTTTACTCACTGCTGACGGCTTACACCCTTCCGGAAAAGAATACGAACGCTGGGCAGAACTGATTTCAACTCATTTCCATTCAAAATTGTAATTGAATTACAGGCAGATAAACAGTGTTTGTAAACCGTTTCAAACACCTCCTCTTTCAACCGAAAATAATGTTTCGGGAAAAATTTATTATCCTTGTCCTAACTTGCGGCCGCTGAAAAGCGGTTTTGTGATATAATACAGTATCCCTTATGGCGAAAAATTTATTGATAGTAGAGAGCCCTGCGAAAGCTAAAACGATTGAAAAGATCCTGGGAAAAGACTTCCAGGTAAAGAGTTGCTTCGGGCATATCCGTGACCTGGAAAAGGCAGGAATGGGTATCAATATCGAAAAGAATTTTGAACCTACCTATATAGTACCGGCCGAAAAGGAAAAAGTGGTGAATGAACTCAAATCGCTGGCTAAAAAATCTGAAGAAGTATGGCTGGCAACGGATGAGGACCGTGAAGGAGAAGCCATCAGCTGGCATTTATGCGAAGTACTGGGCCTTAACCCCAAGACCACCAAAAGAATTGTTTTCCACGAAATCACAAAACCTGCTATCCAGGAAGCTGTTCAGAATCCAAGAAAACTGGATATGAACCTGGTGATGGCACAACAGGCCAGAAGAATATTAGACCGCATAGTTGGATTTGAACTCAGCCCAGTCCTCTGGCGCAAAATGAGTATGCGGAATAACCTTAGCGCAGGCCGTGTACAAAGTGTGGCGGTACGGTTGATAGCAGAAAGAGAAAGGGAGATCAACGCTTTTGTTCCGGTAAGCACTTTTAAAATTGAAGCAGCTTTTACTGCAAAAGATGTAACAGATAAAAATGTAACTTTTGCTGCAGAAGGTAAAAAGCAAAATACCGCTGAAGATGCAGAAGCCTTTTTGAAAGGTTGTGTAGGCGCCAGTTATAAGGTAACAGATATACAGGTAAAACCCGGTAAACGTTCCCCTGCTCCTCCTTTTACTACATCCACCTTACAACAGGAAGCCTCCAGGAAATTAGGTTATGGTGTATCCAGAACCATGCTGATCGCACAAAAGCTGTACGAGAACGGATATATTACATATATGCGTACGGACAGTGTGAATCTTAGTAATACAGCACTTGGTGATATTACCAATACTGTGAAAAGCATGTATGGCGAAGAATATCACCAGTTCCGCAAATACAAAAACAAAAATGAAAGTGCACAGGAAGCTCACGAAGCCATCAGGCCTACTTATATGAGTAACCCATCTGTACCTGAACCTGAATGGCAACGATTATATGAGCTGATCTGGAAAAGAACCATGGCCTGCCAGATGGCTGATGCAGAATTAGAAAAGACCATAGCAAAAATTGAGATATCCACTAACAAAGAAGAACTAACTGCCAGTGGTGAGGTATTGAAATTTGATGGATTTCTGAAAGTATACCGGGAAGACAAGGATGATGATGAACTGGAAGAAGAAGCTAACGAAGGCATGTTGCCTCCTTTAACTGTTGGCCAGCAATTGCCGCTGAAAGAAATGAAAGCAACGGAACGTTTCAGCCGCCCGCTGCCAAGATATACAGAAGCTTCATTGGTAAAAAAACTGGAGGAACTCGGTATTGGTCGTCCTTCTACTTATGCTCCGACTATCTCTACTATTCTTAAAAGAGGTTATGTAGAGAAAAGAGATAAAGAAGGGGTTCGTCGTGATTTCAGAGTTTTCAAATTGCAAAAGGATTCAGTGAGCAAGCTGGAAGAACAGGAGAACACCGGTGCTGAAAAGTCAAAATTATTTCCTTCTGATTTAGGACTGGTGGTCACTGACTTTCTGAAGCAGTACTTTGATGATATCATGGATTACAGTTTTACAGCAAGGATCGAAGAAGAGTTTGATGAAGTGGCAGAAGGCAAAATGAAATGGAATAAAATGATCCATGAATTCTACAGTCCCTTTAAAAAAGATGTAGAAAAAACAATTGAAACTGCTGAACGTATAAAAGGCGAAAGAGAATTAGGTGTTGATCCTGAAACTGGCAAGCCTGTGGTAGCCAGGATGGGACGTTATGGTGCAATGATCCAGATAGGCGTGGCAGACGATACTGAAAAACCCCGTTTTGCCAAAATACCAACCGGGCAGAGTATTGAGACCATTACGTTTGAAGAAGCAATGAATCTTTTTGGTGCACAGGGAACGATGGGCCAGTATGAGGGTAAAGATGTTTCGGTAAATGTTGGCCGTTTCGGTCCTTATGTAAAATGGGGTGATGATTTTATTTCTCTGCCGAAAGGCACTGATCTCTCCACTGTTGATTTAGAAACTGCGATCAAACATATCAAACAAAAGCAGATCGCTGATGCGCCGGTTGGTACGTATGATGGCAAACCTATTACAAAAGGCACTGGTCGGTTTGGCCCTTATATCAAATGGGATGGCATGTTCATCAATGTACCGAGGCGTTACAATTTTGCCAATCTCTCGCAGGCTGAAATGGATGAACTCATCGATGCCAAAGTAAAGAAAGAAGCCAACAGGTATATACAGCGATGGCCTGATGATAAGATTTCGGTAGAAAATGCAAGATGGGGACCCATCATCAAGTTTGGTAAAAAGATCATCCGCATGCCTAAGAAAGCAGATGACACCAAATACACTGCAGAAGATGCAGCGGCATTTACATTGGACGATGTGAAGAAATTCATTGAAGCAGAAATTCCGGGTGCATTTACAAAGAAATCAAAAGCAACAGCAAAGAAAGCTATTGCTAAAAAGGCTGCTCCGAAGAAAGCATCAACAAAGAAGAAGGCGGCGAAGAAGAAATAGCTCACTAATGGAATGGCATTATAAATATACTCTAACAAAGGAAGAATATTTAGAATTTAATTTATTTTCTTGTTGGACAGCGCCTTGGCGTAAAAGTGCCAGAATAAAATACTTTGTGACATATTTTATTTTATGTTTTTCAGTATCTGTATTTGTAGTAGCTACATCTTCGAAATCTAATAGTTTTTTGCAATTTTTACCCTTCTCATTAATTATTTCATTAATAATAGCATACTTATCTTCATTACATGTCAAGTTATCTATAAAAAGAAAGATTTTAACGATGTTAAGTAAAGAAGAAATTAATCACTTACTCCAGGAAACTGAACTTACCATCAATGAAGATAAAATCATTGATAAAACGCAAAAATCAACCTCAATATATACCTGGGATTCAATCGTTAGATATGCTAAAACAGAAGATAAATACTGCCTCTATGTAAATGCCTTGAATGCTATAATTATACCTGGCCGACTGTTTAATAACCAATCTGAAGCAGATGATTTCGAAAAATTTATACTCTCAAAAATTCCGCACTCTTCCTCATTTCGTTCAAGTGGAATATAATGCAGCTATATTAACATGAAAAGAAGCTACTGGGAAAAGATAGCCCCGACTTACGGAGAAGAAATATTCGATGTGCTGCACAACGATAAGAAAGCTCTTATCCGTGCTGTTATCAATAAATATGCTTCAAAGAATAAAACGGTGATTGATATTGGTTGTGCTATTGGTAAATGGCTGCCGGTGCTCTCCCCTGCTTTTATGAAAGTAATAGCAGTGGATATATCGAAAAAAAACCTTGAAATAGCACAGCAACTTTACCCACAATATAAAAATGTGGAATACCTGAGAGCTGATATGAGTGGAAAGAAGACAAAAGTACCGGCTTGTGATTTCGGTATCTGCATCAATGCCATTCTAACCCCTTCACAAAAAGACCGGGATATTTTCTTCCAGTCACTTACTGCCTGCATCAAAAAAGGTGGAAGAATTAT
The DNA here is from genome assembly GCA_016786885.1 of Chitinophagaceae bacterium. Lineage (GTDB taxonomy): Bacteria > Bacteroidota > Bacteroidia > Chitinophagales > Chitinophagaceae > JJ008. Next base: position 29,041 of record JAEUVO010000042.1, read on the forward strand.
TATCACTATCCCCTCACTGGAATCTCATTTATTGACCAGTATCATACAACAACAATACAAAATTGATAAAAACCTTTTCCCTGCTGAAAAAAACGGGAAAGAAGCCATTCGCAAATGGAATAATGTCCGGCAAGGCAATGCAGATATAGATGAGGTGCCTCATAAACATTACCTGAAAGAGGAATTGCAATTCCTGCTGGCCAATGAAGGATTTATTGCTGAAGATTTTCAAAAAATTGAATACGACTGGACCACTGAATTTCATAAGCCCCCAAAATGGCTGAAAGAACCCAAACCATGGGACTGGATGGTGGTGGCAAAAAAGTTATAGGATATAAGTTGTAAGGCTGCTGTATTTTTTGTACAATACTGGCCTTTTAATACACCATTGCGAACCAAAAACTACAAACTATAAACTATAGACTCTCTCTGCTATCCCCACTTGTGGAAAAGTTTAACTATTTGCTTTCAGAAGCAATAAAGATATTGTGCCAGAATCGCTACCATGGAAACCACCAAAGAAATATCAGCACTGTTTACTTTAATTGATGATCCGGACGAAGAAGTATTCGGACTTGTATCAAGCAAGATCGTTGATTATGGTAAAGAAATTATTCCGAACCTCGAACATCTTTGGGAAACTACACCCAACGAAGAGATACAAGGAAGGATCGAATTACTGATCCATCGTCTGCATTTCACAGATCTTACAGAGGATTTTCGTCAATGGAATTTATCAGGACATCATGATCTTATGCTTGGGGCTATGCTTACCTGCAAATTCCAGTATCCTGATATCTCTACCACACCGGTGATGCAGGAAATAGAAAAGGTAAGACGTAATATCTGGCTGGAATTGAACAATTATCTTACTCCGCTGGAACAGATCAATATTGTAACCAGTATCTTGTATAGTTATTATGGTTTAAAAGGCGGGGAAACGAATTACAAAGAGCCGAACGAATTCCTGTTGCATAAGACCCTGGAAGCCAAAAGAGGGAACCAGATCAGCAATGGTATTTTGTATTTAGTACTCTGCGAATTACTTGACATACCCGTGAGGGCTATCAATATTCCCAAGCAGTTTATTATCGCTTATTTCAAGCCGGGGTATTCCGAAGAAAACCTCCCAGATCCCTTGCACAAGGTTGAATTCTTTATTGATCCAACATCAGGACAGGTTTTCACTCACCAGGATGTAGATAATTATTTTAAACGCATCTCTGTTCCGCCTGTCACTTCATACTTCAAACCAAGGATGAACAAACAGGTTATACAGCAATTGCTCGAAGAATTCAGCAAATGTTTTGATACTGACAAAGGAAAATACAAGCAGTCTGAGTTGATAGATTTAGCAAAACTGCTCGATTAAGGATTAGTGATTATTGTCATTATTCCAATTTCCATCCATCCCTGTACTCTCTTTTTACAAATTGGTTGGCCTCAGCAACCCTTCGCCAAGTTCAGGGTGACAACATCACGATCATAAAGTAAGGCTATACCCTTCTCTATATTCCCGTTTTACAAATTGGTTCGCCTCATCAAAGTTGGTGACCTTCATATTTTTAGCATCCCACAAAAGTTTCTTACGGCCAAGATATTTATCATCCCATCCTTTCAATTTCGGATTTTTCATCATCCAGCTACGTATTGCCAGGTTGCCCATCAATATACTTTCTGTAAATGGCCCGGCATATTCAAACGGAGAACTGGTTTTGGCATTGCCATAACCAGCCCTGCAGGCATTTACCCATTGCAGATAATGCCCTTCCGGTACTCTTTTGATCGTCTCCTTCGGCATTGCTTTTTCCTTCATCAGTTTTGTTGGTAACAACCTGGGATTAGCGCCATAACAATCCATCAGCATCTTCCCTTTTGTTCCAATGAGTAAAACACCACCGTCCCAGTTACCAAATGATTCTTCCGGCAATAATTCTTCAGGACGTTCAGGCAACAAACCACCATCATGCCATGATACTTTTATTGTTCCCTTTCCATCTGTTCTCGGATAATTCAAGTGAATAATAGATGCAGGCGGACATGCATCAAGATTCTGTGTATCATTCCACATGGCTTTCCAGACAGTAGCAACACTGCATTCTGCAGAATCAGGATACAATATTGGAAGAATTCTGTAAATCGGATCCATCACATGGCAGGCCATATCTCCCAATGCCCCGGTTCCAAATGCCCACCATCCCCGCCAGTTGAATGGCAGATAAGCAGGATTATAATCCATAGGCTGGGCTGTTCCCAGCCAAAGATCCCAATCCAGTTCCTTTGGTATATCATGCTTGCCTGTAGGTGTGGGTATACCCTGTGGCCATACCGGTCTGTTTGTCCAGGCATGTGCTTCGGTTACTTTGCCGATCATACCTGCATTATACATTTCTTTTGCTTTGCGAACTCCGTCACCTGAACCGCCCTGGTTGCCCATTTGAGTTACTACTTTGTATTTCTTAGCCGCTTCAGTCAAAATTCTTGCTTCATAAATATCATGTGTCAATGGTTTTTGAGTGTACACATGTTTGCCCAGTTGCATGGCAGCTAATGTAGCTACTGCATGGGTATGGTCCGGTGTGGAAATGGAACAGGCGTCAATATTATTCTTTTCTTTTTCCAGCATCTCCCTGAAATCTTTATAATAGGGTGCTTTTTCAAATTTCTTTCTTGAATTGGCAGCTTCCCTGTCATCCACATCACAAAGCGCCACGATATTTACATAAGGACTTTTGGCAAATTCTGCAAGGTCACTGGTACCCTTACCTCCCACTCCTATTCCAGCTATATTCAATTTATCACTTGGAGCAATAAAACCCCGGCCCAGCACATGCCGCGGTACAATGAAAAAGCCGGTACCGGCAATTGCTGTATTACGGATAAACTTTCTCCGGGAGATACTCATATTTTTTTTAACAGGTGTCATTTTGAAAATTTGCTTTAAGATAAAGGGAACTGGTATAATCATCAAAAAATATTCCCGGTTTTTACTTTAGCGGTAAATGGTTAGCTTAGAGAAAAAAGAATGACGATCAACTGGGATGATTTTGAAAAAGTGGATATGCGGGCCGGCACCATCATTGAAGTAAATGATTTCCCCAAGGCCAGAAAGCCTGCTTACCAGTTGTTAGTTGATTTTGGTACAGAGATAGGTATAAAGAGGTCTTCAGCACAAATTACGACCCATTATACTAAGGAAGAATTATTGAATCGCCAGGTGATTGCTGTTGTTAATTTCCCGCCGAAACAAATTGCCAACTTCACCAGTGAATGTCTTGTGCTGGGCGTATATGATGAAAATAACGATGTAATTTTATTAAAACCGGAGCGGCCTGTTCGCAACGGCCAAAAGATCGGCTAGATATGTCTGACACTTTTCACACATATTATCACTCACCGGTAGGTCTGCTGAAAATAAGCGGTACGGAAGATTATATAAGCGAAGTAACTTTTCACGATACCTCACAAAAAGCGGAAGGAAGGAAAAAAAATCTTCCTCCTATGATGATTAATTGCCTGGAGCAACTGATACAGTATTTTAATGGTCAGCGCCGGCAATTTGAACTACCCTTGAATCAACACGGTACAAATTTTCAGCAGGGAGTGTGGAATGAACTGGTACAAATACCATTTGGCAAGACGATAAGTTATCTTGAACTGGCAAGAAGGATCGGAGATACAAAGGCTACCAGGGCTGTTGCCAATGCAAATGGGAAAAACAATATTGCCATTATAGTCCCCTGTCACAGGGTGATAGGTTCCAACAGAGAGCTGATTGGTTATGCAGGTGGCTTATGGAGAAAGAAATGGTTACTGGAGCATGAAGCCAAGGTGGCATACGGGGTTCAAACACTTTTTTAAGGACATTCTTTACGGGCCAGTGTATCAGGAGGAAAAGCTCCGCTGGAAAGAATGAATATTTTTTGACGCAGCAAGCCTTGTTGAGTAGCAATACTACATACGGTGTCGGCAAATAAATCCCAGTTTATCCCCAGTGTATCTTTTACCGAAACACATAGTGTATCTGACTGTCCATTATAAGTACACCTGCCTGATCCATAAAAATATGCACTCCTGTTTACACTTAACGCTTCATTTAATTCATTAATCTTCTGACAATCTTCGTAACACTTGTCAGGCACAGATGTAGCCATGTATAACAAGGCATACACTATGCAGATCAGGGGCAGGAAAAGTTTTTTAAAGACTCCAGTCATTTTTTGAATAAAAAATAATATGACAATAAAAAAGCAATGAAAGCTGCAAGAACATCTATCCAGTCAAACGTAAATAATCCCGTGAGAAGGATCTGTATCACTTCACTGCTCAGTAAAGCAAGTAAAACCAGTAGTGGAAAATAACGAATACTTGCTCCGGACCATTTCTTCCATGTAAATAGTGCTGCAGATAATGAATAGCTCCAGCAAAAATCAGGCAGGTTAAATGCTATTACTTTAATGGCTGTACTTTTCGACCCAATCAACGGAAATTTTGCTTGCCCGGAAAAGAAATACTGATGAAACCAGGTGTCTTTGCGAAAAAGAATATAGATAACTATACCGGAAATAAGAGGTAACAGAACATGAAACGTCATTTGCCGCAACAATAACTTCATATCAGTTCATCACTGGTAAAAGCAAACGGTAATAACAAACGGGATGATTGCACAATATGAATCTTGCCTTCCATTCCTCCCATGATCACCCGGATCGGTTTTTTGAATCTTGTTTCGTATTCAAGCAGCGACTGACGGCACATACCGCATGGAGAAATGGGGTGATTACTCTTTTCTTTTGCTGTGTTAAAACTAATAGCCATGGCAATCAGCGGAATATCAGGATACAAAGTAGCCGCACTGCCCAATAACACTCTTTCTGCACAGATACCTACCGGGTATGATGCATTTTCCTGGTTAGTACCGGCAATATACTCGCCATTGACGAGCAATGCTGCAGCCCCCACATTGAATTTTGAATAGGGTGCATACGCATTAGCTGTAGCCCCCCTTGCTCTTATCAATAGGTCTGCATCCTCCTTGCTTAGCTGACTGATATCATCATACACTTCATACTCGAATTCAAATTTGCTCTGTTTCATACGAGGTATTGGTTTAAAGACAACAATGCCCCTGACAGTGTCAAGGGCATTTAAAGTTAGTTTATTTTACCGTACGGAACAATCGTTTCCACCGTGGACCCCCTTCCCAGCTAAACCAAATCAGCCAGGCTTTTCCTACCACCCTGTCTTCCGGTACAAAACCCCAGTAGCGGCTATCCTGCGATCCTTGCCTGTTGTCACCCATCATCCAGTAATAATTCATTTTAAAAGTATAGGAACTCACTTCTTTGCCATTCAGATAGAACTTACCATCTTTTTTAAAGAACTCATTTTTTTCATACACCCTGATGGCTCTTTCGTACAACAAATAGGTTGAATCGTTTAATTGGACCGGCATATTCTTTTTAGGGATCCAGACCGGTCCGTAATTATCTCTTGACCATTTGAAAGATTGATTATTGGGAAATACTTCTCCCCCTCCACCATTAAATGCCTCATCAAGCACAATCGAAGTAGCAAAACCATTTTGAAGCATTTTTTCTTTAGCCTTAGCAGTTAACAACATTCTGAAGGTATTGATGCCAATACTTTCATACTCCCCCTTTTCATAATCCACATCATACTCCTCTTTCAGTATATCAGTATCAGGAACCAGTTTGGTTGTTACAATGTAAAATGCCTCACTCGCAGGTGGCAATGATTGTTCTTTGCCGTCTATATATACTATCCCTTTTCTTACCTCGAGCATATCACCGGCAATACCCACACAGCGTTTGATATAGTTATCGCTTTTGTCAACCGGATGAATGGCCAGCGGATAATTGTCAGGGTCATTCAGTATCATTTTTCTTCCTTCATCCATATTTCCTCTTCCCATTCTTCTGCACACATCATAGTAGGGATCTTTTGATTGAAAGTTAGGCAGATTGATAACGGTATCACCTGCCGGAAAGTTAAAGACCACCGCATCGTTCCTTTTTACAGGAGATTCGAACCATCGCATATAGGGAAGCTTAATTGCCTCGGAATATGATTTGCGGCTTGAACCAAATGGAAGATAATTATGTACAAAAGGAACTGATAAAGGAGTATTAGGAATACGGGGACCATAACTCAGTTTGCTTACAAAAAGAAAATCATTGATCAATAAGGATTTCTCCATTGATCCTGACGGGATGGTATAAGCTTCGAAAATAAATGTACGGATCAGCGTGGCAGCAACTATCGCAAAAATGGCGGCATCCACCCACTCTCTCCAGCCTTTTTTCTTATGGCTTCTCACCGCATCCGGGCCGATAAATTTAGGGTCTTCCTTGTAGGCCAGGTAGGGAAAATAAACAGGAGCTACCACTGCCGCTGCTGTATGTGCACCCAACGAAAACCGCCCAAAGACTTTGGCAAACTCAATAAAAATACCAGGGCTGATGAACCAGCCTACTACAGGTATGAATTGCCAGAAAACCCAGTGTTTAGGTCGCTTAGCAAGTTCCTGCATTATCCAGGTGTTATAAAAAGGGATATATGCCTTCCAGGAGGGTACTCCAGCTTTGGCAAATAATTTTGCAAAACCAAACGAGGGCAGGAAAACGATCAACGTTCCGATCAGGTAAACAGTAAAAATGTGCTGTAGGGGCATGTACCGTATTTTATAGCTGACAAAAATATCATAAATATTTGCGTATCAAAATTCTATTATTCAAAGTTTTGCTAATTCCAGCATCATTTTCAGGCAAATAAATGATAATTTAGGGTATCCGGATATGCACCATTTTTCCATTAAGGACATAGAAAATCTCTGCGGGATTAAAGCCCATACACTTAGGATATGGGAACAACGGTATCAATTATGTGTTGCTAAAAGAAAGGCGAGTCAGCACCGTATTTATGACAATAATGATCTGAAAGAACTGCTGCAGGTCTCATTTCTTTACCACAGCGGGCATAAGATATCCAATATCGCCGGCCTGAGTCCGGTTGATATTGAAAAATTAGTAGAAGAAACATATAAAAGCCATCCCACAAACCATGAAGGCTCCATTCATCAACTTACGGAAGCAAGCCTTGATTTTGACAAAGAAAGATTTGAAAAAATTATCAATTGCCTTGTATTAAGAACCGGCATTGAAAACTCCATCCGGGACGTATTCTATCCCTTCTTGCAACGTATCGGTTTATTATGGATGACCAATCATGCAATTCCTGCCCAGGAACATTTCGCCAGTCATATTATCCGAAAGAAAATAATACTGGCAACTGATGGGTTAGATGCTCCTACTAAAGAGAAAAACAGCATTGTAGTATTTTCTCCTTCCGGCGAATACCATGAGATACCCTTGCTGACAGCTAACTATTTTCTAAGAAAAGAGGGGAACAAAACCCTGTATTTTGGAGCAAATGTTTCAGCCAATACTTTGACATATTATTTAAGCTGCCATCCGGCAGAATATGTATATGCACATATAATTACCTGCCTGAGCCAGGCAGATATTGAGGATTACATTGCTACACTCAGGCAATCATTTAAAGGCAAAATAGTTTTGTCAGGGCCAGCCTGCAGATTTTTAGAAGAATCACATAGCCTTATAATACTGAATTCATTGGAAGAGCTGGTTGCTTTTTCAAAACAACCAGGTGTAATTGAAAGGACAGCCGTTACTTAGGCATTACATAATTATTTACATCATCTGCAGTAATTGATTTGCCTGAGAGAATCACCAACCTTTCCACCACGTTTCGAAGTTCCCTGATATTACCTGTCCAGTTGTACTGCTGCAAAAGAGTAATCGCATCTGCATCAATTACTTTTTTAGCAATTCCATAATCTGAGCATATATCAACCAGGAACTGATCCACCAACAAAGGAATATCATCTCTCCTGTCATTTAAGGATGGAACATGTATAAGTATAACGCTAAGCCGGTGGTATAAGTCAAGCCTGAAATTTTTTGCCTCCACTTCCTTCAACAGATCTTTATTGGTAGCAGCGATCACCCTTACATCCACATTGATATCCTTATCTGCACCAACCCTCGTAATCTTTCCTTCCTGCAGTGCCCGTAATACCTTGGCCTGAGCATTGGCACTCATGTCACCGATCTCGTCAAGAAAAAGAGTTCCTCCGTTAGCTGATTCAAATTTTCCTATCCTTTGTTTTATAGCTGAGGTGAAAGAACCTTTTTCATGTCCGAATAATTCACTTTCGATAAGCTCGGTAGGGATAGCGGCACAGTTTACCTCTACGATTGGTCCAGCCGACCTGTTACTTTTTTCATGTATCCAGCGGGCTACCAACTCTTTACCCACCCCATTTTCGCCTGTAATAAGTATACGGGCATCTGTAGGAGCCACTTTCTCTATTGTTTCCTTGATTTTTTTTATGGGTGCTGATTCCCCTATCATTTCCTGTACACGGCTGACTTTCCGTTTGAGCACTTTGGTCTCAGAAACCAGGCTGCTTTTATCCATTGCATTGCGGATAGTGATAAGCAGACGGTTCAGATCAGGTGGTTTGGAAATATAATCATAGGCTCCTTTTTTAACGGCCTCCACTGCTGTTTCAATGTTTCCATGGCCAGATATCATAATCACCGGAACATCTGCATTCACCTCACCTGCTTTTTGTAAAAATTCAATACCATCCAGTTTAGGCATCTTGATATCACACAAAACAAGGTCGTAAGTCTTATCCTTGAATTTCTTTAATCCCTCTTCCCCATCTGCCGCTTCTTCGATCTTATACCCTTCAAAAGAAAGTATTTCGGTCAGTGTTTTACGAATCGCCTTTTCATCATCAATGATCAATATATCAGCCATGAATAATTATTTAAAGCGTAAAAATAAATGATTTGATTTGAAGCCGGGCAATGAACAGGTTAAAGAAAAAATTAAGGAAGGAAAATTTTCTGGCAACAGCAGAAAAAAATAGAGGCCGGGTAGAAACCCAGCCTCGTTTTAAAATCCAATATCCTATGAAAAACCAAGGCAAAGATGCAGTTAATTAATTGAAACGTTGCACCTTACCCGAACTTTTTTTTACAAACATGTTTTATTGTCAAAAAATAAAAAAAGCCCCGTATATACGGGGCTTAAAAATGTGAATAACTCAATTATTTTACCTGGTACATCACTTCTTTCACCAGTTTAACTGTTCTTGGTACATCGGGCAGGGCAGCTGCAACCAGGTTAGGTGCATAATGCAGCGGTGCATCGGCAGCTGTAATACGCCGGATCGGCGCATCAAGGTAGTCGAACCCCTCTTTTTGTATGCGGTAGGTGATTTCGGAGGAAACCGAACCAAATGGCCACTGCTCCTCAACAATTACCAGGCGATTTGTTTTCTTTACACTTTCAAGAATAGTTATCCAGTCGAGCGGACGTATGGTGCGAAGATCGATAACCTCAGCACTGATACCTTCTTTTTCCAATTCGACGGCCGCAGCTAGTGCTACTTTCATCATTTTATTGAAAGAAACAATGGTCACATCACGACCAGTTCGTTTAACATCAGCCTTACCCAGTTCAATATAATACTCTTCGTCAGGCACATCGCTTTTGTCTCCGTACATCAGTTCACTTTCCATAAACATTACGGGATCTTCTTCGAAACGGATGGCTTGTTTCAATAATCCCTTTGCATCATAACCATTACTTGGCGAAACCACTTTAATTCCGGGAATATTTGCATACAGGGATTCAAATGCTGTCGAGTGCTGTGCTCCGAGCTGACCAGCAGAACCATTTCCACCTCTAAATACAATCGGGCAAGAAATTTGTCCGCCGCTCATTGCCAGCATTTTACTGGCCGTATTGAGAATTTGATCTAAAGCCAAAACAGCGAAATTCCAAGTCATGAATTCAACAATTGGTCGCAATCCATTTTGAGCAGAACCAACACCAATGGCCGTAAAACCCAATTCTGAAATAGGTGTGTCAATAATTCTTTTAGGTCCAAATTCTGCCAACATTCCCTGGCTAACTTTATAAGCACCATTATACTCTGCCACCTCTTCACCCATCAGGTAAACCCGTTCATCTCGTCTCATTTCCTCACTCATTGCTTCCCTCAGGGCATCACGAAATGCAATAGATCTTGCCATCTTTTAATACTTTTTAAGTGGGGCAAATTTAAGCGACAGGCTGCATAAAACCTAAAATCAAAAACCCGCCTTCGGCAGGTATTTCCTTCATTTTTCCAATAAAACTGGCCGATGGAATAGAAAAGAGAAGCCTCTACTCCCTGATAAGAAATTTCTCTCCCAAAACAGATGTCCTGTAGAATTTTCCTTTTTCGATGTACAATGCTTCCGAATGCCCTTTGTAATGCTGTACATCTGTATTAAAGACTTTCTTGTCAAATAAAGTACTTATGGTATCGGCAATTATGGTATGGCCGGTGGCTATATACCGGGCCCTGTATTGAAGTAGCGTACTGTCAATTGTTTGCTGAGTGGCTTTTATTGATCCGGTGTAATAACCCCTGTACCAAAAAGGTCCGAGATCACTATACAGTAAATCGACGACAGCATTAGGATAGACATAGCTTGTATCAGCATAGAAGGGCCTCACCAGTTCATTAACTTTAGCTACCGGCAATTCCATAGTATTCATAATAGCCGAGACACCCCCATGAACATATAATACATCTCCCACCTTTTGTAATACATTTTTTGTTCTTAACCACCTTCCCAGTTCTGACTGGTCACTGTACAATGTCATATAGTTCTCATTCAGAAGGCTTGCATGATAAATATACTTTGGATGAACATACCGGAGGTCCCCGTTGAGGTTCATTATTTCATGATTGCCTAATACAAAATGAACATATCCCCCAGCAGCTTTAGCCTTATCTTCTAAAGAATAGATGAGCCATAAGACCTCCGTTACCCTGTCTCCCCTGTCAAAAAAATCACCCGTAAGAACAAGATGACCATCTCCAAATGTCCAGTTGAAATTTTCATCGATAACATGATTACCCTGCAACAATTTTCGAAAAGCGCCGAATGAACCCTCAATATCCGAAATAACAAGTTGCCTGCTTACTCTTCTAAAATCACTTTTTTCATTTTGCAATTTATCTTTTAACCGAACAGTGAATATTTTTCCCGGAATATCAGTGGCAACAGTAAGTGTAAGTTTATTTCTCTCGGCCAATACAACAGAATCAGTTTTCGTAGTTTTTATCCCCCCTTTCTCAAAAACATAGCTAACAAATACTTTATCATTTTTATATAGCACATATGGGCCATCTTCTTGCGGGGATGCATTCAAATTTGTCATTGCCTTTTTAATGGGAACTTGTATTTCTGGCGCCAGGATACCTGTAACCAACAGTGGAATAATGCCAAAAACAAGTTTTATTCTGTTCATAATATCTGTTTTTACAGATTATCTGAATGTATTGACGGAACCTGTACTGATCCGGTTGCGCAATCATTTACGACTAAAGATATTTCAAATCATTTAACCAGTCATTAGGACTTGGCAGCTCTTTCCCGGTTTTTCCAACTTTCAAATGTCATTTCAAACCTTATCTCACCTTTCCCATACAACCCGGCTTCCTGCCAGCCAGATTTTCTGTAAAATGATTCTGCCCTTGTACCCGGGGTAGTGCTCAGCCATATGACATCTGCGGTCTGTCCAAAGTACCAGTCCATCATTCTGTCATGCAATTGACGGCCTATCCCTTTTTTGTCGTAGCCCGGTTCCACAAACAATGCCCAGACATTCCTGTCTGTAACACTTACAATCGCAAATGCCACTATCCTCTCATTATCGGCATAGACCCACCCTTTTCCTCTTTGCGTTATATAATCTGCAACATCGCTGTCCGTAACCAATGAGGGGTCAGACAACTGATTTTCTTCAACATTATTCCTCACCCGTTGAATTTCTGGGATATCCAATACTGTAGCTTCCCGAATACGATTTTTGCCCATAAGCAATAGAATAGGATTTAAGTTATTACTATTTTGCTTAACTCACATACGCAGGTTCGATATTTGTTCTACAACAATTATTATCTTCAATATTTAAAACAGTCATGCGTCACTTATTATTTCTTATTAGCCTGTTCAGCCTTATACAGCAACTTTCTTCGCAGGAAAAAGTGGTTACAGAAACAGAACTCCAGTTTACACAGCGGTTTTCAGAATGTGAAAATCGTTGGGTAGCATTCCCAAAATCTGATAAGGATAATAAGTACCCTTTTGGATTTGTTTATATAGATGCACAGGCCGGTTTCACCTTTGATATGGAAGGCACTTTCTCTGTAATAAACGGGAGAATGGTCAGAGATAGTTTTGAAAAAAAAGGGAGTTTCAAATACCGGTTACAAACCAATACAAAAAAAGTAGCAGCATTATCTGCAGAGCACCTGGTTATACTAAAAGTAGACAGCATTCCGGGTTGGCTTAAAATCTATGCCGCTTACACCGATACAATAAGGCGACTTATCCGGTGGGGCTACCACTATAATCATGTAAACGAATGCCATACTGCTTTAATCTTCCTCGAAAAAGCCTATAAACAAAAACCTCATGCGGAAGGACTTGAGTTTGAGCTATCATTCGCTTATAATGCATTAGGCAGGTATGATGAGGCGATCAATGTGCTCAGCCTGGCTATCAAAAATGATCCAAAAAACATGCTTCTTATCCGTGAGTTAGGGTATTCCTACCTGGAGAAAAAAGATTATTTAAGAGCTATTGCCATATACAAAGAGGGTATTGAAAAGTGCTCTGATGATGAATTGGCAACTAAAAGTGAAATGGCTGTGAACATGGCATCAGCTTACAAAGCAGCGGGCAATGAAGAACAATATAAGATCTGGGGTACGAAAGCAAAGGAATGGGCGCCAAAAGACTCTCCTATTTATAATCACCTGATAAAGCTGGGTTTCTGATTCGTCTTATTGCAGTATTTTTATAGCCCTGCCCCGCAACACCACCATTAAAACCTCATAAGTATGAAAATAAATATCCTGTATTTAACTGCCCTTATCATTCTGATTACAAGTTGCAAAAACGAAGAAAAAGATACTATCCCATCTGATGAAACTGTAATGGAAGATGTGGACGCTCCTGTTGAAAAAAGTAAGAAATCTAAAAAAATAACCGATCGGGATTATTCGATTACTAAATCCGAAGCCTATAACGACATGTTCCTTGATAGTATAGCGATGGAGCAATATATAGTAAACAGAAAGTTGCAGGGTAAAAAAATAGCACAGCGTATCCGAAGTTTTTACAATGCAAGAAATTATCAATATGCCTGGTTCTCCGGCAGCGGACTTACCGAACAAACCCGTTTCTTCTGGAATCAGTATGACTATGCGGTAACTCACCTGAAAGACACTACTATTGCTAATAGTGAGTTTTATAAACAAGCTGAGAGTTACCTGAATATGGAGCAAATGAAACCCGGCAGTAATGACCCTATTGTTTTAAATACTGAATTTGGGTTTACAGAACATTTTATACGATACATTAACAGCACCTATGAAAAAGGGTTTGTAAAAAGAAAAGAGCAGGAAAAATTTATACCAATCAGGAAAACTGATCCATTAATAATGGCAGACTCACTGCTTACTAAAAAGCATAAAGATGACAGATATTATGAGGATGTGAACGAAATGTATGGTAGCCTGAAAAAGAATCTGCAACTATATTATGACCTGGTAAAATCGGGTGGATGGAATAATATTCCTTCAATAAAAGGTTCTTTAAAAAAAGGGGATGTATCCCCTGCTATTCCACTCATTAAAAAAAGACTTCAACTCACACTGGATATGCCAGGGGCTGATACAAGCTCTTTGTATAATGACACTCTTGAGCTGGCAGTAAAAAAATTTCAACGAAGACATGGGTATAAAGATGATGGCGTAATCGGTAATGAAACCATCAAAGAAATGAATATACCTGCTTCAAAAAGACTGATGCAGATACTTATAAATATGGACAGGATGCGCTGGCTTCCGCAAAAACCGGCTGGCAACCTTATTATCGTAAACATTCCTGAATTCATGCTTCATGTTTACGATGGTAGTAAAATTTTGTTTGACATGGTGGTTGTGGTTGGTAAGGTTGGCAACAATACCATGATGTTTAACGGCGACCTGAACCAGATATATTTCAGCCCCTACTGGAATGTGCCTGCCAGCATCATTAAAAACGAGATATTACCCGCCATGAAAAGAGATCCGGGTTACCTTGCAAGAAAGAACATGGAACAGATCGGCAATGGTATTCGTCAAAAACCTGGTCCCGGTAATGCACTTGGGAAAGTAAAGTTCATTTTCCCGAACAGTTTTAATATGTATTTCCACGACACACCTTCCAAAAGCCTTTTCGAAAGAGATAAAAGGGCCTTTAGCCATGGATGTATAAGGTTAAGCGATCCTCAAAAGATGGCCGAATGGCTGCTCAGGAACGAATCTGAATGGAATAAGGAGAAAATAATTTCTGCTATGAATCAAAAAGCTGAGAAAGGTGTACGCCTTAAACAAGCCGTTCCTGTTTTCATTATTTATTATACTGCATGGGTGGATGACAAGGGGCAACTTAACTTCAGAGATGATGTATATCAGCATGATGCTGACCTGGTAAAGAAAATGTTTACAGAAATACCATCATTATAGCAAATTGACCCAGTCTTGGGGTATTAAGGAAAAATAATGATGTCATTTTTGCCGTTCATACAAGTATTCATTCGCTGATAATTTGCAGGCAGCATTTTCTGCTTTTCAAATGCCTTAACCATACCGGCTGTACTAAACCAAAACAAAATGTTATATGGTAAGGTATATTATGTCCTTTTCAGTGCCGTTTGACAGGCAAAGATCTGCGCAAAAAATAATTGATTTATATTTTGATTCCTTGTCAAAGAATGGGCCTGGCGGTATGCGAAGCCAGTGTTATGCTGATAATGATAATGAATGCCGGTTTGTACATCTAAAGAGCTTTAAAAAAGAGTCTATCGCTAATCATCACTTTAAGTCCGCCTCTTTCAGGGAATATATATTGCAATTAGAAAGTCTTTGTGGGAACCGGCTCTCTTTCTCAAGGCTTATGCAACAGCAAACATTTGAATCAATATATTGATGTCACTCCGGTAATGTAAATGCTGCTTCGAAGAAAAAAACCACTAAATTTATCTTTTCGAAGCAAACCAACCAACCATGCACAGAGTCATCATACCTGTTGACTTTTCAGAAACCTCATTGAATGCTGCCCGCTATACGGCAAAGATGCTGTCTGGCAAGGAAGAAACCCAGGCTGTACTATATCATAACTATGATACACATGATGACTATGATATCTGTCAGAATTACCAGGAAAGCCTGAAAAAAGAATTTTATAAGGCCGGTGTGAAGAGTGTAGAATGTGAAAGTGAAATGGGTGGCGACCTCATCGAAAATATATCCCGGCTGGCACACAGTATAAGGGCTTCCCTCGTTGTCATGGGTATAACAGGAAAATCAGCTATCCGGCAGGTAATGTTTGGCAGCAACACATTAAAACTGATCGACAAGAACCTCTACCCTGTAATGATAATACCACCTGATGCCGTTTATAAAGGGGTTACAAATATTGCTTTCGCAACAGATTTCAAAAATGTAGAGCTTAGCACCCCATCTCAATTAATAGATTCTGTACTAAGCTTGTTTAACCCAAGAATGCATATTGTGCATGTAACCAAAGAGCAGGTTTCAGTTTTAACATCAGAAATGCAGGGCGAAAAAGAAAAACTGGAAACAATGTTTCTTCATTTTCAAAAGGAATTTCATTTTATTGCCAGTCATGATTTTTACGAAGCGTTGGATAAGTTCATTAATGGTCATAATATAGATATATTGGTAACTGTACCCAAGCACCAGAGTAATTCATCTTCCCTCTTCAAATCAACACATACAAAACGATTGGCCTATCACAGTCACATCCCCATCCTGGCGGCACATCAATAATTTAACCCGGCTCAATTCTCTTTAGTCAACAATATTTGTAACTTTATAGGATTCCCGCAAACAAAAACCGATCAAATGCAAATCGTTATAGTTCCTGTTGATTTTTCAGAAACCTCAATTAATGCAGCTCGTTATGCCATGAAATTACTGACTGGTCACTATGGTGTAAATATGATACTGCATCATGTATACGAAAAAGCCGACGGAGCATCAGAAGCAAGTCAGCGATTAAGCAAGCTCAAAGATGAATTAATGACGATTGGCATCGTTAAAATAACAACACTGGCTGAAGAAGGAAGTGATTTCATAACTGAGCTTGAAAAACTTGCCCGCCACCAGCAAGCCAATCTTATTATAATGGGGATAACCGGGCGGTCTGCGATCGGGCAGACTTTTATCGGTAGTAATACCCTGAAGATGGTTAAACAAAAGATCTGTCCTGTGTTGATTATTCCGCCTGATTGCTCATATAATGAAATAAGAAATGTACTTCTTACATCAGATTTTAACAATGTGAATGCCAATACTCCCTCTGTTCCGATAAAAAAAGTATTAAAACCTTTTCAACCAAGCCTTCATATCATGAATGTGAATAGCGAACATTATGTTGCTATCACCGAACAATACCAGGCTGAGAAAGATAGATTAAGTGAAATGTTTGCGGAATTTAATCCCAATTTCTATTTTCTTGGTTTATATAATGTTGATGAAGCCATTAACCAGTTTGCGTCAGACAAGAAAATTGACCTGATCATTATTATTCACAAAGAGCAAACCCTTTTCTCAAAACTCTTTGTAAAAAGTCATACAAAGAAACTGGCATATGAAAGCAATATTCCTGTCTTAGCCGTTCATGAATAAGCTTTTATGCCTGTAAAAACAGCACTTGACCACCAGCGGACTAATGGTTACCTTTGCTGTATATCTTTATGAAGCGTTTTCAGAAATTAAGAACATGTATTCACACATTTGCAGAGCAATCGCTGCCTGCAAATTTCTATATCCCGGATTAATGCCGGGCATATCTGCTTAATAACCCATTATCATCAGCCGGTTTTCCCGGAAAACATTATTCAACTGTTGCCAGTATGAAAAATATTAAACTAATTGAAGTTCCCTCAGAAATAGGAGCCGGTACCCGCGGCGCCAGCCTTGGAATTGATGCTATTAAAATTGCCGCTCTTGATTTCATGAGCAATTTTTTTATTCATTTCCCTTCCGAAAAAATTCAGACCGAGAATAAACTTCTTTACGAACCGATCGAATCCCCTTACGCTAAAAGAATAAAAGGAATTGCTGCTATCTATGAGAGAGTGAGCAAAGCGGTATCTGATTCAATGAAGAATAACTTCTTTCCTGTTGTTATTAGTGGTGATCATAGCACTGCCGGTGCTACCATTGCCGGTATTAAAATGGCAAAACCAAAGAGTAAACTCGGCGTAATATGGATTGATGCACATGCAGATCTTCATACTCCTTATACAACGCCTTCCGGTAATGTACATGGCATGCCAATGTCTGTATCGATCAATAAAAACAATGAAGATTGCGCCGTACATGATATTGATGAGGAAACGGCAAAACATTGGAATTACCTGAAAAATATAGGTAAGATCGCACCAAAAGTTCTTCCAGAAGATGTGGTGTTCATTTCATTACGGGACTATGAAAAGGAAGAAAAACATCTCATTGAAAAGTATGATATGAAAGTTATCACAACAAAAGAAGTTCGTAATAAAGGGGCAGAGAATGTTGTGAGAGCGGTACTTAGATATTTATCTGATTGTACTGATATATACATATCCTTTGATGTCGATAGCCTGGATTCTTCCATCTCAAAGGGAACCGGCACCCCGGTAAGTAACGGACTTAAAGAACGGGAGGCTGAAGATCTTATCAGTAAATTCATGCAAAACCGTAAAGTTTGTTGTTTTGAAATAACAGAAGTAAACCCAACACTGGATAAAGAAAACCTGATGGCAGAAATTGCTTTTAATATATTGCAGCGGAGTGTGAATGTTTTGATGATGAATTAATGCATTTATATAAATGAGAAATATCAACCTTATACATAAATATCTTTTATTCTTATTTGTATTCCATTCTGCGATACTTGCAGCACAAAGTGACACCTATGCGAAATCGATCAGGAATTACCAGGAACAATATGTAAAGAATCACGGGGTTATAAAAGACAAAAAATAAAGACAATATTCATTTCTTTCCTGTAAACGAAAACTATCGGGTACAGGCTAAATTTGAAAGAATGCATGAAGCTTCCTGGTTCAAAATGGAGACTTCCGGCAAAGAGAAAAAAACATACAGGACTTATGGAATACTACATTTTTCATTATATGGCACTACCTTCAAACTGTATGTTTACCAGTCACAGCAATTAATGTCAACTGAAAAATATGCTGATCATTTATTTATTCCATTCACAGATAGTACAAATGGTGAAGAGAGCTACGAAAATGGGAGATATATAGACCTTAGTATTACAGATGTAGAAAACGGGAAGTTCATGATTGATTTCAATAAAGCCTATAATCCCTATTGCGCCTATATAAGTGATGTGTATAATTGCCCTGTACCCCCAAAAGAAAACAATCTCCCTGTAAAGATTAAAGCAGGTGAAATGAAATACGGTAAAATTCATTAGGCTAGTATAAGGCAGCCAGCTTTACTTCGATTTGTTTCTTTGCAATAGGACCCAACTCGAATTCGTTTTCAAGGCATTGCTTCAACATCTTTCTTGCTTCTTCAGTTTTACCGATGTCAGCATAAATAAACCCCGAATGCATAAGCGCCTCCGGTTCGAATGTGAAATTATAAACATGGCCGCTACTGTATTCATATGCCTTTCTTAACTCACCTTTCCTGTAGTATGCCCAGGCAAGCAGGTCGCAGGTTTCGGGTGTAAACCGGTTCATTAGCTCCTTCTTTGCCATCGAAAGTGCTTTATCATAATCAGATAACTCCTCACAGTATAACTGAATGAGATATTTGTTATACATCCCGCCATAAGCTGGCTTTGAAACCTTTGAAATAAACTCATTCGTAAGTTGCCGGGCTTCATTTCGATTATCTTCTGATGCTGCTATATCAGCCAGCATTATTCTTAATTCCGGCATCTCTGCTTGAGAGAGAATATACCTTAGTATTCGTTTTGCTTCTCTATAGTTTTTATCATGCGAGTAAGCAATCCAGGCAATCCCCTTCAAACAGTATAAATTAGAAGGATCTTTCTTCAATACTGACAGATAAGCCTGGTACGATTCCTTAATCCTCCCTGCATGTCCGTACATATCTCCCAGGTTTGACAATGTCCAGCAAAAAAGACTCTTCTTTTTATCCTTTACCGTTTCCAAGGCTTCTTCCATCTGTAAAATCGCTTCATCTGTATTCCCTTTATGGTCTTCCCATTTCGCTTGCCGGATAAGGTAATCAAAGGCTGACTTGTCACCAAGACCCTCCAGGCATTTAGCTGCGGCCTGGTACCTTCCAAGTTCCATATTCACATCAAATTGCAGCAATTTGAGTAAGTATATATCACCTTTTACCTTTTCTGCTGACTGTATGAATTTATCGGCCACTTGAAACTGATGCTGTGTTATACTGTTTTGTGTAAGTGCATAAAGAATTTCAGGATCTGTATGAGCTAATTTTTCAGAACTTCTTTTCAACAAGGAATCCCCTGTATTCAAATCGCTTACATTGCCTTTGACTTTAAACCGCCCCAGGTAATTACGGGCCAGCTCAAGCATATTAATGTAACCACCTGTATCCTTTGAAAGCCGATGGCTCCAAAATTCAATTTCGCTGGTTACTTTTTTGGCTTCATCATCAATGGCTCCTTTTACAAGGTAAGCGCTATAATCATTCGTATTGGTAATAGGAGTGCTGCTGTTGCATGAAATACAAAGCATCATTACAGCAGCTGCTAACAGGAAAGTGATTCTCATAAAAATTACGATTAGAACTAAGCCGGGTTTTATTTCCCCGGCTTAGTCAAAAAAATAAAGAATTATCAATGGGGTGTAGCCAGGTATGGGAAGGTTGCTAAAAATGCTTTATCATTTGCATTTACATTATCATCCCTTAACCCGGGGTTTGATGCACCGGTAGCACCTCCAAAAATTAATATTAGCTCAGTAGTGATCACATCATCAGCAAGGGCTCTGCCTGTCAGTACATTTGTTCCGTCATAAAATGTAGTGGCGCCGTTCATTTTCACATTTAGTACATCAGTAACCAATACTGAGGCAAATGTTGCTTTATCTAAACCCAAAATATTGGTAGTGTATCCAAAGCCTGTCAAAACACTTTGGAATTGAGCATTGAATGCTGTATTCATGGCAGAAGGAACGGTAGTGTTGAATTCGTTCTTACGCGCAGCATTAACAAAAACTGTATTTACAGCCGGTCTTGCCATTTGATCGTTCTGGGTAAAAGTACCAGATATGTCAAAGTTGTCCATATCATCATTCTTATCACAACTGATGAGAAATAACCCCGTTGCCATTACAAATAATAAGGTTAGTTTATTAATATATATCATAAAGTAATAATTTAATTGTTATAAGCATTATTTAGATTTTGTTTCTCCCCACACATTTATGGTAGTGGCTGATCCTAATAAAGATTTTGGCACTTCCACTACTATGGACATGACGTTGGTTCCTGCAAATGAATCAACTCCGGGGTTACGGAAAGATGTTTGTGTTCCGGCTATTACTTCTTTAAAGCGAACGAGGTCAAAGAAGAATGGATCATCCCGTGGGCCTGCAAATATTCTAGTACCATTTGTGTTGGTTCCGCTAGAAGGAGCTGATGATGAATTGTAAGAAGTTACTGAAACTTCGGTCACAGGACCATTTGCCATAACAGTACTGGTAGTACCGGGCGCAGCAGGAGCCACTGGTCCGTATACTCTCATTTTCCCATTCTGAACCAAACATTGAATAACCAGGTCTTCAATATTGTCACCTGTATTATCGATATTGAATTCATACATCACTCCGGCCGGGAAGGTTGCTGTGGCAGAAACTCCGGGTGAAAGCAATCCCTGAGTATTCAGAACGAATACCATTTTGCTGTTATCGACGGAACTCTGGAAAGCGTAAATATCTGTGATATCATTACCCGGGCTGGTACTGCCGGGCCCGGTTACTGAAGGCGCATCAATATGGTCAGCAGCAAAAATAATTCCGCCAACCAGCAAGGCACTCAGTAATCCACCTACTAAAATTTTTCTTTTCATAAAAAAAGATTTAATTAAAATGATTATTAAAAAACAGGACGAATTGAGATACGATGGCTGGGAAATATTGGATTGCCGTTTAAAGGAAATATTATCCCTTATTCACAAAAAAATTATGAGAACCAAACCAATATGTAAATTGTACCGTAAATCAAGCATAACAAAATAACTGGTCCATGCCATTCATACGAATACCTTTCTTTTTGTTTTTGCTACTGTTTTCTGTAGAAAGTTCAGCGCAGAAAGGAACAATCAATGGTTATATAAATGATGCCGAATCAAGATTACCCTTGAATGGTGCAAGTATTAATATAACAGGAGGAAAAGGTGATAATTCTGATATGTTCGGCAAATTCAATATTCCGGCAATTAACCCCGGGCAGTATGAACTCATTGTATCACATATAGGGTACAAAACTGAAATAGTACCTGTAGAAGTAAAACCCGACTTACTTTCTACTATTACAATAAATCTGAGAAGAAGCGATCTTGATTTATCTGAAGTAAGGATAAACAGCAAGAAGACATCTGGTCTTAGTACCATAAGTGCTGTAGACATAAAAGTCCGTCCGGTCAATACGTCACAAGATGTGCTAAGAATTGTTCCCGGTTTGTTTATTGCACAACATGCAGGAGGTGGAAAAGCAGAACAGATATTTCTTCGTGGCTTCGATATTGATCACGGCACTGATATCGCTATCTCAGTAGATGGTATTCCTGTAAACATGGTCAGTCATGCCCATGGGCAGGGTTATGCAGATCTTCATTTCCTCATTCCGGAGACAGTAGAAAAGGCTGATTTTGATAAAGGGCCTTACTTTTCATCAAAAGGAAACCTGGCCACATCTGCTTACGTTGATTTTAGTACAAGAGATTTTATTGAATCCAATTCAATAAAAACAGAAATTGGTCAATTCAACACAAAAAGGGTAAGCGGAATGCTGAAACTCTTCAATAAGACCAACGAAAGAAGCCGTCAGCAGTTTTATATTGCCTCTGAATACTCTGCAACAGATGGATATTTTGAGAGTCCGCAGGATTTTCATCGTTTCAACCTGATGGGAAAATATAATGCCTGGTTTGGCAATCAATCACAACTCGCCATTTCAGCATCAACATTTGATAGTAAATGGTATGCGTCGGGACAAATACCTGACAGGGCCGTACAAGCAGGTATCATCAACCGTTTTGGATCAATTGACAACACAGAAGGAGGAAATACAAGCCGTACTAATGTAAATATCCGGTTCAATAAGCAATGGAAAAGCAACTGGAAAACAACAGACCAATTTTACTTTAGCCGGTATAAATTTAATTTGTATTCCAATTTTACTTTCTTCCTGGAAGATGATATAAATGGAGACATGATCAATCAACGGGAAACGAGGAACATATTTGGATATACTACAACTGCTTTAAAATCTTACTTAATTGGAAACAAAAGAGCTGTTACTGAATTAGGAGCTGGCTTCAGGCATGATGATGTAACGGATATTGAACTTTCTAAGGCCAACAGAGAAACTTTTTTTAACAATATTCAAAAAGGTGATGTAAAAGAAACTAACTCCTTTGCCTACATCAACCAGGATATTTCGCTTACCGAAAAATTAAATATTAATGCCGGATTAAGATACGATCATTTCATTTTCAGGTACAGGGATGAACTGGCAGGAGCTGCTGATTTCAGTAAACAAAGGAAAGGAACAGTAAGCCCTAAGCTGAATATCAGCTACTCTTTCTCACAAAAAATTAAGATTTACCTGAATAATGGCATTGGCTTTCATTCTAACGACACAAGGGTGATACTGGACAACCAGGCTAAAGATATATTACCGAAAGTATATGGAACAGATCTTGGAGTGATAATAAAATCAGGCAAAAAACTGATATTAAAAGCTGCCTTATGGCATCTTTATTCACTACAGGAATTTGTGTATGTGGGGGATGCCGGTATAGTAGAGCCGAGTGGCAAGACAAGAAGAATAGGAACAGATATATCGGCCCGTTATCAATTCAATAAATGGTTGTTTGGCGATATTGATATTAATCTTACCCGTGCCCGTGCCATTGAAGAAGCCAAAGGCGAAGATTTTGTGCCGCTTGCCCCTTCATTTACCAGTATTGGCGGGCTTACTGCTAAAATAAAAAATGGTTTTAGCGGTTCATTACGGTACAGATTTATCAACAGCAGACCGGCAAATGAAACTAATACGGTGAGTGCAGAGGGTTACATACTGGTTGATATGACTGCAGCATATCGTTTTAAAAAATTCGACTTCACGTTGTCAGTAGAAAATCTTCTTAACAGGGATTGGAGAGAGGCCCAATTTGATACTGAGTCGAGATTATCATTTGAAGCAAATCCTGTTTCCGAAATACATTATACTCCGGGTATACCCCGTTTCCTGAAAGCAGGAGTTGCCTTTCACTTTTAATCCCCAAATGTTTTCTTCAATCCTTCTGAAAATGAAATCGGGCAAAAGCTCAATTCTCTCCGGGCTTTATCAATATTGAATCCTGTTCTGGGAGGTCTTTTTGCCGGCTGGCTGAATGTATCTGCTGTTACTCTTTTTATCAACTCCTTGTTTAAGCAAAGATAATCAGCCACTTTGCATGCCATTTCATAAGGGGTCAATACATCTTCACCACTAATATGAAAAATTCCGCTGGTTTTGTTTTTTATCATTGAAACAATGGCTGTCGCCAGATCTTCTACATAAGTAGGGGTACGGACCTGGTCATCTACCACTTTGTATTCTTCTCCCCTCTCCAGTTTTTCTTTTACTATTGTAAGAATATTACTCCTGCCAGCCATTGGTTTTCCATAAACAAGCACAGTCCGGACAATCGACCAGCTATACTGGTACTGCTTTACAATTTTTTCTGCCTCGAGTTTTGTTTGCCCGTAGAAATTAACGGGCCTGGTAATATCTTCCTCTGTATACATTCCTTTCTCTCCATCAAAAACAAAATCGGTAGATATATAGATGAAAGAACTCTTATACTCAGCCGCTTCAGAGAGTAACGCTCCAGTTGCTTCCGTATTTATTTTGTAAGCAGCTGATCTGTCCAACTCGCATTCGTCGGGCTTACTTATTGCTCCTGCATGTACTATAACAGCAGGCCTGTGTTCCCTGAAAACATTTTTCACTGCTTCCTGATCGGTAAAATCCATCTCTGCATAAACAAAATTATTATTATTTGTGTAAGGTAATCTGCAAATACCCCGGCCTGTAGCAACTACGGCATAATCCCTGTTTAATAATTGTCCGCATAGATAATAACCCAGGAACCCGCTGGCTCCGGTAATAAGTATATTCATAATTCAAAAGTAGAATTATCAAAACAAAAAATCCTGCTCAATATGAACAGGATTTTTTAAAGAACTCTTTACTACCCGCTTATGGCTTATTCAATGCCTCAACAAGCATGGTTAGTTCGCTTTCACTTTTCAGCTTCAAATTATTGGCTGATACTACTTCATTGATCTTTGCCGACAGATCAGGTAATGCCTCTGCTATATCTTTTTTTCCTTTAACCTTCTTAATTGCGCCACCTGGTACATACACATAATACTGTTCAGTAGTAACAATCTCACGGCGGCTGTAATCTCCTAGTGTATTAGCATCTTCTACTTTCTGGCTCATATACTTCAATAAATGAACTTTGGGGCCAGAAGAAAGCACCTGGTATATAGATTTCTCCGTTTGTTTATCAACTTCCGGATAGCCATTTCTAAATTCAAAATGTTTTACAGAGCCATCTTCCAGGGCAAGGTCATATGCAACAGATTTAAAAGCTTCAAGCTTCATATCCTGCCCATCCTTCTGCACCATGATGGCATTATTATAAATATTGAATTTCACCAACACATTAGAAATAGTTTTGCCACTGGGAATCTGGACCGTTGCAGGTTTGTATTCCAGGCTTAAAAAAGGAGAACCTCCTACTTCCTGCAAAGCAGGTAATCGCATAGGTACTATTACCAGGTCTTCAAAAATAGCTTCATTACTACTATTGCTTTCTGCTGGTGCCTCATTGACTGTTTGTGCAAAAGTGCCGGAAACAGCAGCAAAAAAAAGCGCTACACATAAAAATAACCTGAATGAATAGTTGAATTTCATTATAATAAAAATTTTAGTGGGCAAATATATCAAACGTATAAACAGAAAAAAAGCCATTTATAAATTTATCAGTGCACAATCGTTTGTTTTTTCACTTATTAAAATTTTGAACAATATCTTGGGTGATATATAAAAAAATGGCCATACAATTTCCGTATGGCCATCAATCCTTCCCTGGTTAAGTTAGAATGCTTTTTTCTCTGTTTGTTTTAAACTCTTAAAGTCAGGAGTTAGCCCCATATTATAGAAAGTAAAAGAATAAATATCTGCTGTTGTTTCCAATGCTTTTTTCAGGTTACTGGCACCATGGCCGGAATTAACGTCCACCCTGATCAATACAGGGTTCTGCCCTTTATAATGCTCCTGTAAGGTAGCTGCATACTTAAAGGAATGTGCAGGCACTACCCTGTCATCATGGTCAGCAGTAGTAACAAGTGTTGCGGGATAATTCCGGTTATTCTTAATGTTGTGAATTGGGGAATAAGCAAGCAGGTTTTTAAAATCATCCGGCTTATCACTGGTTCCATATTCAGGAATCCAATTCCATCCGATAGTGAATTTATGGAAGCGTAGCATATCCATAACCCCCACCTGTGGTATGGCCACTTTGAACAACTCAGGTCGTTGATTAATTACTGCCCCTACCAGCAAGCCACCGTTTGATCCTCCTTGTATTGCCAGGTAATCGCTTGAAGTGTAGCCTTTATCTATTAAGAATTCTCCCGCAGCAATGAAATCATCAAAGACATTCTGTTTCTTCAACCGCATTCCTGCTTCATGCCATTTTTCTCCATACTCGCTTCCTCCACGAAGATTGGCCAGGCAATAAATGCCTCCCTGCTCTAACCATGCAATTCTTGTGGGTGAAAAGTTAGGGGTGGTGCTGATATTAAATCCTCCATATCCATACAAAATAGTTGGGTTTTTCCCGGTTAATTGCATTCCTTTCTTATAAACAATGAACATAGGGATCTTTGTTCCATCCTTACTTGGATAAAAAACCTGTTCCGTCTCAAATTCTTCAGGATTAAACTTCACATCAGGTTTTCTGAATACAGTGCTCTCACCTGTTGCAATATCATACTTGTAAATTGTTGGAGGAAAGGTGATAGAAGTAAACGTATAAAAAACAAATTTATCATCTTTCTCTCCCCCAAATCCGCCTGCGGTTCCCAATGCCGGTAACTTCACTTCTCTTTCCAGTTTTCCATTAAAATCATATACATATACCCGGCTGGTCACATCCTTCATATATGTAATGAATAACTTGCCTCCTGAAGATGTTACCGAAGACATATTTTCCTCTTTCTCATCCACGATTGTTTTCCAATTAGCCTTATCAGGATTCTGAGGATCAATAAGTATAATTTTCCTGTTTTTGGCACCATCATTTGTTTGCATAAGAAATTTTCCATTCACTTCTTCTAAAAAGTTATACTGGAAATTCTCTACTTCTTTAATAACAGGTTTGAATTTTTTATCGGCTCCTTTGCTGTCAAAATACCACAAGCTATTTCCTTCTTTGCCTTTTCCCCTGTCGCTTATATTCAGAAAAACATATCGTTCGCTTTCATCAGTAAATACACCATGGAAACGTTGTGGATTTTCTTTGTCTTCATATATCAGTACATCTTTATCCTGGCTGGTGCCCACTTTGTGATAATATACCTGGTGATTTTCGTTTTTAGTAGACAGTTCCTTGCCTTTTTCAGGAGCGGGATAGCGGCTATAATAGAATCCATCTCCCTGCCAGGAGGCTCCCGATACTTTAACCCAGGCCAGTGAGTCTTTCAGGTATTTTTTTGTAGTAAGGTCCATTACATAAAAAGTGCGCCAATCGCTCCCTCCGGCAGATTTCCCTACCACTGCATATTTACCGTTCTTGGATATAGCAAATGTGGCCAGGCTGGTAGTGCCTTCAGCCGAAAATTTATTTGGATCCAACACTAATTCAGGCTTGCCGTTTAATCCCTTTTGCCGGTATAACACACTCTGGTTTTGCAGGCCATCATTTTTGGAAAAATAGAAATACTCATTATTCCTGGATGGGGATGAATATTTTGGGTAATTATTTATTTCTTCAAGTCTTTCCTGCCATTCCTTACGATATGATATCTGGTCTAGATAATTGAAGGTTATTTTATTTTGATTGGTCACCCATTCTTTGGTATCATTACTCCAGTCATCCTCCAGCCACCGGTATGGATCGGCGATCTTTGTTCCATGATAATCATCAACTACCTCCCCTTTATTGGTAGAAGGATACTGCAACTGGGCAGTAGCCAACAATGGGAGTAACAGTAAAAGGCAAAATATTTTTTTCATAACTAATTTTTTCGGGACTAAAGGTAGAATAATATACCTGCAAAAAAATTATCCTGTTACATGCCTGTAAACTGTCTTACGAGTGGTTTTATAATCGGATGAATGATATTGGTAAGATACCTTACTGGTTACTTTCCAAAAACTATTCAACTCAACCAGGTAATGAGTAACCGGAGCTCCTGAACCATTTTGTCGTATCAGTTACTTCATCCAGATATGTGAACATGTAAGGATTAAATTTAAAATGAGTTATTGCATAACAAATATTTAATTCACAACATAACACGGAAATTTGTCGTGTTTTATCCTGCTTATGGATATTATTGCCATTGAAATATGAATAAAACTGATATTTGTAGAGTTTGATAAATACTAACAAATGTGTGTTTGAGACACATTGGGAACAAAAGCTTATTTTTGAGCCGCTTTAAATTCAATAATGGAAAAGAAAGTTTCAAAAATTGGTGTATTGACGTCCGGTGGTGATTCACCGGGGATGAATGCTGCTATCCGGGCAGTGGTTCGTACTGGTATATACCATGGCCTTGAGGTTTATGGGATTATGAGGGGATACCAGGGTATGATAGAAGATGATATTATCAAAATGGAAGGTCGTTCTGTGGCAAATATTATTCAGCGTGGCGGAACGATTCTTAAAACAGCCCGCTGCAAGGACTTCTTCGAGCCAGAAGGCAGAAAAATTGCATACAACAATCTGAAAAAAAGAGGAATAGACGGTCTCGTTATTATTGGTGGTGACGGCTCTTTCCGTGGGGCGGTTAAGTTTAGCCAGGAGTTTGATATACCCTGTGTAGGCCTGGCGGGGACTATCGACAAGGATATTTCAGGAACTGACTTCACCATCGGCTTTGATACGGCAGTGAATACTGCTGTTGAAGCGATTGACAAAGTAAGAGATACAATGGATGCGCATGACCGGATTTTTATTATTGAGGTTATGGGTAGAGATGCAGGATATATTGCCCTGCACAGCGGTATAGCCACCGGCGCAGAAAATATTTTAATACCGGAGAGGAAAACAGATATGAACAATATCATTTCATCTCTGCAGGAAAAAGAAAGAAGAAAAAAATTGGTCAACCTTATTGTGGTGGCCGAAGGTGATGATTTTGGAGGAGCGAATGAAGTACAAAAAATACTGCAGGAAAGTTTACCCAAAGCCGAGATCAGGGTTTGCATTCTTGGGCATATTCAACGTGGAGGAGCGCCTAGCTGCATGGACCGGCTAATTGCCAGCCGCATGGGATATCATGCAGTGGAATGCTTGCTCGAAGGGAAACACAATGTCTTTGTTGGCATCCAAAATAACAAAATGAATTACATCCCACTTGAAACAGCGGTAAAAAATAAAGGAAAGATCAGTGATGAATGGCTTAAGATTGTAAAGATACTGGCCAGCTGAGAACATTAAGATCACTTCATTGTAAATCTATTGCCACTTATGACCAAAAACATAGACAAATACCTGCATAAAGATTTTGACAAGGAAGCAGGAAGACAACATGCTTATAAGAGAACCAAAATCGTTGCAACTGTTGGTCCCGCCTGTGATTCGTATGAAAAATTACTGGAACTTGTGAAAGCCGGTGTAAATGTATTTCGCCTGAACTTCTCACATGGCAGTCATGAGGATAAGGCAAAGATCATCGACTATATTTTTAAAATCAATAAATCTGAACCGTATAATATTTCTATACTTGCCGACCTGCAGGGCCCTAAACTTAGAGTAGGTGATCTTGAGGGTGGAGCAATTGAAATAAACGAAGGAGATATTCTTACTTTTTCCAATGAAAAAGTAGTGGGAACAAAAGAAAAAATATATGTATCATACCCGGATCTTCACTCCGATGTAAAAGTTGGCGAAAAGATATTGATCGATGATGGGAAACTTGAAGTGGTAGTAAAAGAGATCACAAAGAATAAGGAAGTAAAGGTGACAGTAACATTAGGAGGAACGCTGTTGCCAAAGAAAGGAGTAAACCTTCCTGATACAGCAATATCATTGCCTTCATTAACAGAAAAGGACCTGGCTGACCTTGACTTTATAATGAAGCAAAAGGTGGATTGGGTGGCCCTTTCATTCGTAAGAAGCCCCGAAGACATTATTGATCTTAAAAAAAGGATCAGGGCTTTCGGACATAAAGCAAAAGTTATAGCAAAAATTGAAATGCCCCAGGCAATCACTAACCTCAGGGATATCATCATCGAAAGTGATGGTGTTATGATTGCCCGTGGAGACCTGGGAGTTGAACTACCGGTTGAAGAAGTTCCGCTTATACAAAAAGATATTATTAAAAAATGCCTGCACCGTGCCAAGCCTGTTATTGTAGCTACACAGATGATGGAAAGTATGATCGACAGAACCAAGCCCAACAGGAGTGAGATCACTGATGTGGCCAATGCGGTGCTGGAAGGAGCTGATGCTGTGATGCTGAGTGGCGAAACAGCAACTGGAAAATATCCCAGGCTGGTTGTTGAAACGATGACTAAAATAATCATGAAAATTGAATCCAATGCTTATGATTATAACAGGGAAGAAATGCTGAGGCCCCAGGCACATTCTCCATCTTTCCTGAGTGATGCTATTTGTTATAATGCCTGTAAACTGGCGGAAGATGTAAATGCTGATGCAATCATCGGAATGACACAAAGCGGTTATACCGGGTTTATGCTTAGCAGCTATCGCCCAAAAGCATTATTATACATTTTCACCAAAGAAAGATCATTGGTGAATCAGCTCAGTCTTAGCTGGGGCGTACGAGCATTCTACTATGATGAAGAAGAAAGTCTTGATGATATTTTTTCTGACCAGATCGATATCCTTAAAGAAAGAAGTTTTGTAAAAAATGGAGATGTCATAGTAAGTACCGGAAGTACGCCAATTCACCTTCACCTCCCTACCAATGTGCTGAAAATTGCCAAAGTGGAATAAACTACAATACATATCCCTCTCAATAATTTAAAAAGGCAGGTATATTACCTGCCTTTTTAATACTATGCTTTGCAAAATATCAACTACATTTTCCTGATCATCACATTTCTGTACCATACAGTGTTGCCATGATCCTGAAGGCCTATTTTACCCTTTTTATAAGTCCCAAAGTCAGGCATTTTGACAAACTTGCTTCCTGCTACTAATTTCTTCCAGTTGTCATCCCATAAAGTAGTTGATACTACATTTTCTCCATTCAGGAACAGGTCGAGTTTACCATTTACACATTTCACTTCGGCCAGGTTCCATTCACCAGCAGGCTTTACCGTTTCCTTACTGCATGAAATCAGGTCGTACAGATCACCTGCCCTGTGCTTTATGATTTTTGAATCAGAATGTCCATTGTTGTCAAGCACCTGCATTTCCGGGGCAGTTTCCCAGGGCCATTTGTATTTCACTGTATCTTCATGCACATAGAACATAATGCCGCTGTTACCATCTTTAGCTATCTTCCATTCCAGTTTCAGGTGAAAATTTTCAAAGGCAGAATCACTCACAATATCTCCCCCATCTTTAATCTGCCAATTCTCTTTTATAGTCGTATCAAGATACAATGCACCATCAGCCACTTTCCACGCACTACCAACGGGCTTTCCGCCATATTTATGCCACCCCTTGGTACTTTCTCCATCAAATAATAATTGCCAGCCATCTGCTTTTTGCTGATCGGTCAGTTTATTCATAGCTGGTTCAACATTTTTACCAGTGGTATCAGTACCGGTTGCATTTCCGGAAGCATCATTATCGTTACAGGACATCATTGCAATGAGTATTACCCCGTAAGCCAGTATGTTCTTCATGAATATCATTTTTTAAGTAAAAGAATATATTTCACCATGGCCTCTGCATCTTGCTGCGAAATGGCAGGATGTGGTGTCATGAGTGCAGAACCCCATACTCCATTTCCTCCTTTGATTACCTTACCACCGAGTTCTGTTATTATTGCATCAGAAGCCCCTGCATATTTTTCTGCGATCTGCCTGTAGCTGGGACCGGTAAATACATCATCAATTTTATGACAGGTCAGGCAATCACTTTTGCCAACCAGTTCCAATCCTTTTTGATATACAGGATCCTTTGAAACATCTGCAGCGCCTGACTGGCTTTTATTTTCCCCCGAACTGCCGCCGCAAGCAGCCAATAAAGCTAATAGAGCAAGAGACAGAATACTTTTTTTCATTGTTTAAATATTTAGGATGAAAGTAATGCGAATATAGTTTTTAGTCTAATCCCAGCAACATACGGTTTACTTTTTCATCTGTACCGCTTGAAGCAAAATCATCAAAAGCTCTTTCTGTAACCCGGATGATATGCCTTTGTATAAACTCTGCTCCTTCCTTTGCCCCATCTTCTGGATGCTTGATGCAGCACTCCCATTCCATTACCGCCCAGCCAGGATAATCGTACTGTGTCAGTTTACTGAAAATTGTTTTAAAATCAACCTGCCCGTCACCGGGGGAACGATAGCGGCCTGCCCTGTTCGCCCAACTTTGATAGCCGCCAAAAGTTCCCTGCTTACCAGTTGAATTAAATTCTGCATCCTTCACATGAAAGGCTTTTATTCTTTCATGATAGAAATCGATGTACTGTATATAATCCAATTGTTGCAATACAAAATGTGAGGGATCATATAACAGGCAGGCTCTTGGGTGATTGTTAACCTCTTTAAGAAACATCTCATAGGTCACTCCATCAAAAAGATCTTCTCCGGGATGAATTTCATAACAAACATCCACGCCACATTCATCAAAGTAGTTCAGAATCGGCGTCCATCTTTTACCCAATTCTTTAAATCCTTCTTCCACCAACCCTGCAGGACGCTGCGGCCAGGGATGAAAAGTGTGCCATAGCAAAGAACCGCTGAAGGTTGGATGTGCTGTCAACCCCAGGTTCTGTGAAGCTTTTGCTCCATATTTTACCTGTTGAATAGCCCATTCAGTTCGGGCTTTTGGATTGCCCCGCAAATTCTCCGGGGCAAATCCATCAAATAATGTATCATAAGCAGGGTGTACGGCTACTAACTGACCTTGCAGGTGAGTGGATAATTCTGATATTTCGAGACCACAATCATTTACAATACCTTTTATCTCGTCAGCATATGTTTTACTTTCAGCTGCTTTTTGCAAATCGATACACCTTGTATCCCAGGTGGGAATCTGAACACCCCTGAACCCGAGAGATTCGGCCCACAAACAGATTGATTTTAAGTTATTGAACGGCGCCTCCTCCCCCATGAATTGAGCCAGGAAAATAGCAGGTCCTTTTATTGTTGTCATCTGATTGAATTTGAAAATTAATTACACAATAAAATCTGTCCATTTAGCATCAGATTTTCCGGAGGCAATCACATTCTCTATAAAAGCCATCCCCCTTATTCCTTCTTCCACTCCGGGAAAGTCAAGCCATTCTTCTGCCGGCTTTTCATTATTGATCCTTGCACGGACAGTCAATACAAAATTCCGATACAAATTGGCAAATGCCTCCAGGTAGCCTTCAGGATGGCCAGCCGGTGTACGGCAATTATGCTTCGCAAAAGAATCAAGATAACCAGCTCCCGCCCGGTAAATTTCAGCCGGTTTATCTAACCATTTTACCTGTAGTGTGTTTGCATCTTCCTGCTGCCATTCCAATCCCCCCTTTTCACCAAATACCCTTATTTTAATATTGTTCTCTGCCCCTGCCGCTATTTGTGTGGCCATTAGAACAGCACTGGCACCATTATCAAATTTCAAAAAAGCAGCCCCATCATCATCCAGCATCCGGCCTTCCACCACTATATTAATATCCGAACATATCCTGGTTACTTTCAGCCCTGTCACATACTCTGCCATATTAAATGCATGAGTTCCTATATCTCCCATTGAACCGGCTTTACCACTTCGTTTCGGATCAGTTCTCCAGGCAGCCTGCCTGTTATTGGCTCCTTCTAAGAAGGTACTTAACCAACCCTGTGGATATTCAACATACACTTTCCTGATTTTTCCCAGCAGTCCATTTTTGATCATTCTCCTTGCCTGCTTGATCATCGGGTAACCGGTATAAGTATGACACAGCAATAAGCAAAGTCCTGTTTGTTCAACTTTCTCTTTCAATTTTTTGGCTTCCTCCAATGAAAAAGTAATAGGTTTTTCAATTACAACATGAAACCCTTTATCCAGGGCCATCATGGTAGGCTCGAAATGGGCAAAGTTGGGAGTGACGATACTTACAAAATCGATACGCTTATCAGAAGGCATCGCCGCTTCTTTTTCCAGCATTATCTTATAATCCGTATATATCCTCTCCTCATCCAGGAATAATTCATGTCCGGATTCAATGGCAACCTCAGGATTAATGCTTAAAGTACCTGCAACTAATGACACTTGTCCATCCATATTAAAAGCTAACCGGTGCACTGCGCCGATAAAAGCATCCTTTCCGCCACCTATCATTGCCATTCGTAATTTCCTTTTTTTCATCGCAAACGTTTGAGGTTAATATTATGTAATTAAAAAGCTAATTTACCAAAGTAAAAAACTATAAACACAAACAGTTATGTGTGTTTAAAAATAGTACATTTAGTTTTTCAAACTCATTTTTACAAAACTAACGATTCAACAAACAGGCTTGCACATGAAATCAACGACCCGAATCCAGTTATCCGTAATGATGTTTCTCGAATTTTTCATCTGGGGAGGCTGGTTTGTAACCCTGGGAACATTCCTGGCAAAAAACCTTAATGCATCAGGCGGTCAGAGTGCTGATGTTTTTTCAACCCAATCCTGGGGGGCTATCATTGCCCCTTTTATAATAGGTTTGATCGCCGACAGATTCATTAATGCAGAGAAAATTCTAGGTGTACTGCATATTATTGGTGCTGCGTTAATGTACCAAATGTATAATGCAGAAAATGTTACCGTTTTTTATCCATATGTTCTGGCATACATGATACTATACATGCCTACTCTTGCATTGGTAAATTCTGTTTCATTTAATCAAATGAAGAATCCTGAAAAAGAATTCTCCAGTATCCGGGTTTGGGGAACTATTGGCTGGATAGCAGCAGGGCTTCTTATCAGTTATCTTTTTCACTGGGACAGCGAAGAAAGCACCGCAAAGGGGCTTCTTAAGAATACTTTTCTTTTATCAGGGATTGCTGCGTTATTACTTGGGTTGATGAGTTTCACACTTCCGAAAACTCCCCCGGTTAAAAGTGCTGGCGAAAAAGTTAGTTTGAGCCAGATATTAGGTCTTGATGCACTCAAGCTCCTAAAAGATAAAAACTTTGCTGTGTTCTTTATTGCATCTGTACTGATCTGTATTCCTTTGGCATTCTATTATCAAAACACACATCCATTTCTGACCAACATAGGCGTAAAAGACCCTACTGGTAAAATGACAATAGGCCAGATATCAGAAGTTCTTTTCCTGTTAGCCCTGCCAATTTTCTTCACCAGGTTCGGATTCAAAAAAACGATCCTAGTAGGCATGCTTGCCTGGGCGCTGCGTTACCTGTTGTTTGCATTTGGCAACGCAGGTGAATTAAGCATCATGCTCCTGACAGGTATTGCACTGCATGGTATATGCTATGATTTCTTTTTTGTATCAGGCCAGATTTATACAAACTCAAAAGCCGGTGAAAAATATAAAAGTGCAGCACAGGGATTGATAACACTGGCCACTTATGGAGTTGGTATGCTGGTTGGTTTTAAAATTGCCGGAATGATTACAGATGCTTACCAGGCAGATGGCGGCCCTGATTATAAAATGATCTGGCTCATTCCTTCTGCTATTGCAGCCGCTGTCTTGTTATTGTTTGCATTGTTGTTTAAAGATGAAAAAGTTAATAAATCATAGGCCAGGAAACTTATGAATAAAAAATCTTCCCGTCGTGAGGCTTTGAAAAAACTGGCAGCTGGTTCATTGGCAGCCGGTTCCTTAACGTCGCTTAATGCATTCGCTTCACCCAAAAAAGATGATGCCTTCAAGCTAAAAGGAAACATCAATCATTCCGTTTGCTCCTGGACATATAGTTTTCTTCCCCTGGATGATTTGTGCGGCTTGGTAAAAGATCTGGGCTTTTCTGCGATTGATTTATTAGCCCCAAAAGACTGGCCAACTGTTCAGAAACATGGCATCACCTGTTCAATGTGCTATACGGCCGGGAAAATAAGTCTGACAGAAGGCTGGAACAATAAGAATAATCATGCCTGGCTGATAAAGGATTTTACAGAGGCCATACCGTTGGTAGCAAAAGCAGGTTACAAAAACCTTATTTGTTTCAGTGGTAACAGAAATGGCATGGATGATGAAACAGGCATGAAGAACTGTGCAGAAGGATTAAAACAGATCATGTCGCTGGCCGAGCAGAACGGTGTGATCATCCAGATGGAATTATTCAACAGTAAAGTGGATCACAAAGATTATATGGCTGATAAAAGTGCATGGGGTGTTGACTTATGTAAGAAAATTGGTTCGCCCAATTTCAAGTTGCTGTATGATATCTACCATATGCAGATCAATGAAGGTGATGTTATCAGAACCATAAAAGATAATCACCAGTATTTTGGACATTACCATACGGCAGGTGTACCAGGCAGACATGAAATAGATGCAACACAGGAACTTTATTATCCTGCTATTATGAAAGCAATAGTTGAAACAGGTTATAAAGGTTATGTAGCGCAGGAGTTCATTCCAACAGGAACAGGCAATACTTCAAAAATGTTTGCTTTAAAGGATGCGATCAGGATCTGTGATGTATAAATTAAGAAACAAAAACCAGTAAAATAATCTCATGGCAGACAATCAATTTGACGCAATAGTTATCGGCTCGGGCATCAGTGGTGGCTGGGCAGCAAAAGAATTGACGGAAAAAGGCCTTAAAGTGATCATGCTCGAAAGAGGTCGTAACATTGAGCACATCAAAGATTATGTGAATGCAACAAAAGACAGCTGGGAATTTCCTCACCGTGGTGGACGTACACAACAAATGATCCAGGATTATCCGGTACTGAAAAGAGATTATCCGTTAAATGAAGTTGTACTGGACTATTGGGTAAAGGATAAAGAAAGCCCTTATACAGAGGTAAAGCGTTTCGACTGGTACCGTGGCTATCATGTAGGTGGCCGTTCATTGATGTGGGGCCGCCAGAGTTATCGTTTCAACAAATGGGATTTTGAAGCAAACCTGAAAGACGGGCATGGTGTTGACTGGCCTATCCGTTATGAGGATATTGCTCCTTGGTACAGTTATGCTGAAAAATTTGCCGGTATACAAGGTAGTAAGGATGGATTAGAAGTATTACCGGATGGTGATTTCATGCCGGCTATGGAGCTGAACTGTGTGGAAAAAGAAGTAAAGAAAAGATTACTGGATCACTATAAAGGAACCCGGCATATAATCATCGGCCGTAGTGCTAATATTACACAGCCGCATCATGACAGAACGAATTGCCAGTACCGCGACCGTTGCTGGAGAGGGTGTCCCTTTGGTGGTTATTTCAGCACACAATCAGCTACGTTGCCTGCTGCTATGAAAACGGGTAATCTCACACTCCGCCCCTTTTCAATTGTTACAAAAATTTTATACGATAAGGATAAGAAAAAAGCAACCGGTGTGGAGATACTGGATCCTGAATCAAATAAAACTTACGAGTACAAAGCAAAAATCGTTTTTGTATGTGCTTCTGCACTGAACTCCGCCTGGGTGCTGATGAACTCCGCCACTGATGTTTGGGAGGGCGGATTGGGCAGCAGCAGTGGAGAACTGGGTCATAATGTAATGGATCATCATTTTCGTTGCGGTGCTGGTGGCGAAATGGAAGGCTTCAGCGATAAATATGAATATGGCAGAAGACCGACAGGAGTATATGTGCCCCGATTCAGGAATATTTATAATGATAAAAGAGATTATGTCCGTGGCTTCGGCTACCAGGGCGGCGCTGGCCGGGGACGTGGTGTTGAAATTGCCGAGTTCACTATTGGAGCTGATTTGAAAGATTCACTAAGTGTGGCCAGTGATAACTGGAATATGGGAATCATGGGCTTTGGAGAAATGCTGCCCTATCATGAAAACAAGATCACACTGGATAAAAACACAAAAGACAAGTGGGGCTTACCTGTTCTTTCATTCGATGTGGAGATCAAAGAAAACGAAAAGAAGATGCGGATCGATATGATGAATGATGCAAAGGAAATGCTGGAAGCTGCCGGTGTGAAAAATGTGAAAACATATGATGCCGGATATGCCCCGGGCATGGGTATTCATGAAATGGGAACTGCCCGCATGGGCCGTGATCCGAAAACATCTGTACTGAATGGGAATAACCAGGTATGGGATGCACCCAATGTATTTGTAACTGATGGCGCCTGTATGACATCAGCCTCTTGTGTAAACCCATCGTTAACTTACATGGCACTTACAGCAAGAGCTGCAGATTTTGCAGTTAACGAATTGAAAAAAGGAAACCTGTAACTCTAAACTTTTAACTCTAAACTCTTACAATATGGATCGCAGAGAACTTTTAAAAATGATTGCCTTGCTTACAGGCGGTGCGGTAGTCGGCGGCGAAGTATTTCTTACAGGTTGTAAAACAGCCGGTAAAGCTGATGCCGGGTTTACCACAGCAAACATCGCCTTATTGGATGAGATAGGTGAAACTATCATTCCGGCAACGGCAACTCCCGGCGCTAAAGCAGCCAAGATCGGTGAATTCATGAAAGTAATGGTAACGGATTGCTATACGGAAAAACAACAAACAGCCTTTACA
This sequence comes from Chitinophagaceae bacterium, assembly GCA_016786885.1. Taxonomy (GTDB): domain Bacteria; phylum Bacteroidota; class Bacteroidia; order Chitinophagales; family Chitinophagaceae; genus JJ008. The sequence goes on from JAEUVO010000042.1 coordinate 67,535, forward strand.
AATGGTATTGCCGCATTGGAAGAAGCCTGTAAAAAAGTAAATGGAAAATCATTTATGGATTGTACGCCACAGCAACGGCATGATTTCCTTGTAAGCCTGGAGAAAGAAGCAAAAGATTTCAACACAAAGAGAGATGAAGCTGATAAGCCAAAGAGCGAAGCACTTGAAAAAGAAAATGAAAAACTGGCCTGGAAAGATCAGAAAGAATTTGAGGCCTCCCCCAGTCATTATTACACAATGATGAAACAATTAACTCTCATGGGCTTTTTTACTTCAAAAACAGGAATGACTGAAACCTTGCGTCATATTCCGGTGCCCGGCAAATATGATGGTGCTCTTCCCTATGCAAAAGGCGATAAAGCATGGGCTGAATAATTTTGTAACCCTTATTAAAAAAGCAGCAATGGACAACAGCAGAAGAAAATTCATTAA
>JAEUVO010000069.1 GCA_016786885.1 Chitinophagaceae bacterium
GTGAATTGAAAAATACTACTAATTATGGATGGGCAATTTTTTTACATGAACAGCATAGAATGTGGAGTGAAAAAGAAGGTGTTAGTAGCGGAAAAAATTGGAACCTCTCAAGAAAATTTGGAAGTAGATAAAATGAGTTTAATACAGAATCATGTAATTGCCGCTCACTAAAGCGGCATTTTTATTTCCTAAAAGTTATCACAACATCAAGGTTCCACGAAAAACTTTCACACGACAATACAGGACAATACGAGCCTGAACTTACAACTTCTCACAACTTCTTTCAATAACTGTTACAAACTTGCTCAAAGTGGAAAGTGACCCTTTTGCCCCATAGTATGTTTGTGTTGTCAATCGCAATTAACGAACTAAAAAATAAAAAAGATGAAACAACAGGCATTACGAAAAGAAAGAACAAACAGACCCGTTATGAGGGTTGTAAAAGGCTTGAAAGAAACACAAGCTGAACTGGCTCCCCTGGTAAACACAGCATGGAATTTTGCATACAGTGGCCTCTGGAATCATGTGCAGTTTTCTGGTAAAGAAATCGAAGCCGCAAAAGAAAAGATCACAGAATACTTCCGGCTGGCTAATCATCCTGAAAGAGCTTTTTCCATCTTCTGCCAGCGTGTACTGCTTGCCCGTTACTACGTGAGCAAAGCACCTGGCCGCTATATCCCGCTGCCTTCTGTATGGTTTGATCGTACCAACGCCACCGGTTTTGCCGGAACAAAAGCCTGGTATGCGGAAATTAAAGCTATCCGTGAATCGCTTCCCAACTACAAAAAGGAACTGAAAGCAATGGCAGAAGCGGTGCTGGAATTCAGCCAGGAACCCACCATCCAGAACTACCAGTACTGGAGAAAGTATTTCATCGAAAAAGAAACGCCAGGTCTGCTGACCCTGTTCCAGGTTGTGGCTATTCAACAACTGTGCAACGAGTAAAGCCATGCAGAAAACAACAAAGCAAGTATTTGACGAACAGGGTAACCTGATAATCCGGCCCTACAGGCTGATGGATCTGGCAACGATCTACGATGTAAGCCCCCGAACCATACGCCGGTGGATTGATGCCAAAGCTCCCGAACACGGGAAGAAAAAGAAAAAATATTTCACAGTGGATCAGGTGCAGGGTATTGTTACAGCCCTGGGCATACCGCAGAAAATAGCCGTAGTAATACCCATGCGCCAGCCACTAAAACAAGCTGTTTAAAAATCCAACTATGGAAACTAAAACATCAACAGAAAACACATCAAGCAGTATCATGCTCACCGGAGTGGTTTTTCTGGCCAACCTGGATTTTGTAGGGCTGCTGGATTATGCACTGAAAGCCGGAATCGGCGGTGCGATCTGGCTCGGCTACAAACTGACTGCTGATTACATTGACCGAAAAAGGAAAAGCAAGCCATGAGTGCTGCCTCAAAAATATTAACTGGTACACTGCTGGGTGCAGGTGTGATAGCTGTGGTAGGCTATGTACGGGGTCTGAAGAAAACGCAGGCTGAACTGGAAATCATTCCTACTGCCAATCTCTATGAAGTCACTTGGAACGCCATTGTAGTGAGAGTTGATGTTCTGTTGAAAAACCCAACAAAGGGGACTTTCTCGATAAAGTTCCCCTTTGTTAAAATCATCTCCGGCGGCACCACACTCGGCAGCAGCCAGGCGGTAAACAAAGACATTAAAATTCCTCCTTACGGTGAAGTGGTGATCAGCAAAATGCTGGTGACAATACCAGTGAGTAGCTTCTTTTCAGTAGCCAGTGATGTGTTGAAAAACCTTCAAACCAAAAAGCCTGTTAAACTCACCATCAAGGTAATGACAACCGTAAACCTGGGATGGACGCAGCTTCCCTATGAAAGCAATGACGAGATCACTTTGAAAAAATAACGACAGTGGAAGCAGGCAAAAAAAGAAATATCAAAAGCGGCAGGCAATACGATCACCTGTTCCCTGTGGCCGATGGCAATAACGCTACCATCCGCAGCAATGCGAATGTGTATCATACGGTGGACTTTATTCCCAAAGTGGTGAATGAAACACGCTACCAGACCAAAGAATTAGCAAGCCTGCTTAAAGCTAACAACACTTATGAAACCTGTAAAAATATCTGGCATTTTGTTTATGAGCATATCAACTATAAAAAAGATGCAGAGGGCTATGAACAAATAAGAAGCCCGGCAAGAGCCTGGCACGACCGATTCTCCGGGGTAGATTGTGACTGTTATTCCGTTTTTATATCCAGTATCCTGTCCAATCTCGGCATACCACACACGCTGCGCATCACCAAATATCAGCGTGATTACTTTCAGCACATCTACCCCATCGTGCCTTTTCAAAATGGTTATATCACTGTTGATTGCGTGACTGACCGCTTTAATTATGAAGTACCCTTTAGTGAAAAAAAAGATTATCCTATGGATTTACAATATCTCAGCGGCTTTGATGATGGCCTGGAAATAAATGGTCCCGGTGACGGCATGGAAGAACTGGGCCGCATCATTCAAAAGCGCATGGGCGGCGGTGGAAAGAAATCCCTTCCGATGAAAAGCCCTAAAATGCTGTCGCCCAAAAAATCAATGCCCGGCCTATTAAAAAAGAAAAAACAGGCTGTTCCATCCAACCCCATCGAAAACCAAAATCCGATCCCCGATGGAAACCCCAAGCCCAAGAAGAAAAAATTCTTGGGTAAGATGCTCAATGTGGTGAATAAGGCTAACCCGGCCACGGTACTGCTGCGCAATGGCATTCTTGCCAGTATGAAACTCAATATCCGTAACGCGGCAGGCCGTCTTCGCTGGAGTTACCTTACACCACAGCAGGCATCGGCGAAGAGTATTGATCCGGTGAGGTTTCAAAAGCTGATCGCAGCAAGGCAGAAACTCGAAAAAATATTTTACGGTGCAGGTGGCAATCCAAAGAATCTTAAAAAAGCTATCCTCGGCGGCAAGGGAAATAAGGACAAAGCAGTGAATGGTTTTGATGGCTTTGGGATGCTTGATTTGGAAGGGGTGGAATATATGACTGCCTATACTCCCATGACCGAGCTTTTGGGTACTGACATCTACTACGATGAAAACGTAAACGGCATGGAAGGTCTGGGGCAGCTCGGTGAACCCATCACCTTGTCGAGTATTGCAGCCGCAGCAGGTGTTATAGCAGGTATCGTTGCGATGCTCAAAGATGTGGGCAATATTTTCCAGAAGAAAACAAAAGAAGCAGAAGATTTTGATGAAAAGAAAAATGAAGAAGCGGATAAAGAAAATCCTGTTCCTGTGCCGCCGCCAACTGCAACACCAGGCATAGTGCCAACCGTGGTTACTAAAGCCGCTGCTGAAAACACAGACAACCCGGATAAGTCCTTGCCTGTACCGACTGAAGAACCCGCAAACAATGTGATTGTAAAAGCAAGCAGTGAACCGGTGGTGACAATAAAAAATGATGCTGCCAATCCGGATGCGCCTGTGACCAATATAAATGCAAAAGATAATCCTGCGGATAACAGCGACAATCCCGGCTTTTGGGAAAAGAATAAAAAATGGCTCAAGCCGGTAGCCATCGGTGTGGGAGGGTTAACCATCATCGGCATCGGCTACTCGCTGATGAAGGGTGGAAAGACCCAAAACAAATCTTCACCTCCAACCAATAATTTGTCAGGCACTCCCAACTACAAAAAAAGAAAGAAACATCAGCGGGGCAAAGGCAAGTATCAAAAGAAAAAAGCAGTAGCCCTGCTCTAACATATTCCGTACGCTAAAAAACTAAAAATGGCAAAACAAAACAACCAATACAAACAAAATGCCCGCAAGAAAAATTTCCTGAAGGGCATGAATGAAGAACTTCCCACTAAGGGCAATGTAAAAAACACAGTACTGGAAACTGGTAAAGATCTGCTGGTGGCTGTACTGGGGGGCGGTCTGATCGGTTCAGCCATCGGGCGGCCATCGCTTGCCGTGGGTATCATTACAACCGGTACGGGGCATTACACCCAAAACCGCTTACTCACACTCCTCGGCATTGGAATGATGGCCGCCAATGGCTTTCAGAAAAGCAAAGCCGTAAATGGCCTTGAAGGTTTAGATGGGGTAAAAGAAAGGCTGATGGCTTATAAAGAGAATTTCTCTGAAAAGCTCTACCTGGATAAGATCATCAAACAAAAATCGGCTGCTGCCGCTGCTGCCACTAACGGCTTTGGAGAGCTGCAATACTTCAACTACAATAATGACCTGAATGGCGGGCTGAATGCCCTGAACGCCATCGAAGATCAGTTGATTGAAAGCGGTATGCAGTTTCAGCAGATGAGCGGAGCGGCACTTCCTGAAATGGAAGATAGTGACGAATGGGAAGAAAGGCTTTACTAATCTCTCAACATTTTCAAAACAAATTTTAAACGAATAAATCCAATTATCATGTTAGGACTTTTAGAAGGAATTGAAGAATACAATAACCAGGGTGCCTTACTGGGCCTTGAAGGCGTGGAGGACGGCGAACTGCTCGGTGCTTTACGCAAAATGAATCCCATTCAGCGTTTGCGGATGGTGTCCAAACTTTCCAATACCGGCTCGCCGAGCAAAGGCTCCAGGGCCGAAATGGAAAAGTTCTTTGGCGAACTGCCGGTGAACATCAAAGAAGCATTGGTAAAAGGTGAACTGCGTTTGGCGGACAGTATTATCTACTCCATCAAACCGGTAACCTCCAAAACCATCAAGCTGTTTGAAACGCAGGATGACAAAGAGATCGGTCTGCGCAATATCAGCAACTCCAAGCTGCCCAAAAACCAGGCTTTCCTGGTAAGTGGTATCATCCTGCTGGCGGGTACTTCTGCCGATGCAAGCAAGGATAAAATCATAGCCACCAATTACAAGGGGCTGGAAGATTTCCCTGCCATTGCTAACGGCGAGTTCAATCTGAAAAGCAATAAAAAGCAGATTGTGCCGGAAACCAGCAATGCTGTTTTCAAATCAGGCAACAACCGCAATGTGCCACTGGGTTATTACAAACTGGCTAACCCCAGGCTGATCCATGATGATGTGCTGATTGAAATGACTGTGGAGCTTGGAACAATGGAAGGTATTCCGCAGAACACCTACATCTATGCGGCCATGCACGGCACTATCACAACACCGTAATATAAACTTAGTTGCTATAGAATCGGGGGTGCAAGCTCCCGATGAAAACGGCGGGGAGGGATGGGTAATAACTCCCTGCCGGTAGTAACTGCTTTTGATAACTGAATCCGAACAATCAGTACCTTATGCAAACAGTAAAGAAGCGATTTGATATTCCTGTAACCGAGCCTAATAAGGTTTTCAGTAAATCATTTGAACTGGATAAAAACATTGTTTCCGTGAAGGGAATCCTGTTTACCTCTGATAAAGATGATTTGCTGTATTACCGGGGTTCGCAAAAGGTGGAGATCAACAAGGAGGAAATCTTTCCGGAAAATTATGAGAGTAAACTGCTTTTATCAGGCATCAACGTTTCTCCCAATAACCGCTACTATGACATGGGTAATCAACCCGCAGGTAATGGAACGATCAAAGTGGACTATAAAGACACCGATGATACCCGTGCCGTATTTGTACCCTACCGTGTTTCACTGTATGTAGAATGTGTGTTGCAATAATGAAAGAGCAGGTACTTATACAAGCCATTGGTATCAACAGAAGAAGTCAGCAAAACTTCTTCCAGGTAAAACTGCCAAGAGATACGAAAAGGATCATTGGTATTGAAACAGGTTTAGTTATCCAGGATTCGCCACCTTATGCTTTCTCGCCATTGCAGGCTGGTTCAGGTTTAATTGAGAGAAATAACCTGATGGGGGTATTACAACTCAAAGCTAATGGCAGGCCGGATATATTTTACGCGAAAGAGATTTTTGAGAGAGACCTGAACATTGGTGCAGGCGAATTAAAAGTCTTCCCCTATGATCCACCAAACGAAAGAAGGCTGGGATTGCGAAGAATATTCGTACCGTCGGATGGCAACAGTTTTGATTTTTTCCCTTCCTGCACACATGGAACGAAAAGAGAAGAAGACCCTTTGAATATCTGCGGATGTACTGTCATCAATGGATATTTCAAAGACAGCATCGGCGAGTTATTTGGATATGATGTGAGTTATAAAGTGATGCTCTATATCTGGATTGAACGACAAATGAAAAGCAATGACAACGAACCTGGCACTTGATTATATAGCAAGACGAATGAGGGAGCTGGGGCATGGTGATAATTACAGTACACAGTTCAGGCATTTTGTGCTGAAATCTAAATCGAAGATTAAAGTGTACGGCCAAAATCAATTATTCATTTTGGTTGAACCGTCTGAGTGTATTGCTGTAAAAAGTGATACCGGGATTTTCGATGTCAGCACAGACAACGTAAATGAATTGCAGTATGAACACCAGGGAGAAATAAGAATACGCAACTACTCCATCATTACCCAACATGCAAGATTTATTCAGGTAATACCAAACAATACAGAGCAATGCCCATAACACACGACAATTACGACCAACTGAAGATTGACAAGCTGCGGCATTACCTGGAGGATATGACAGCGAAAG
>JAEUVO010000013.1 GCA_016786885.1 Chitinophagaceae bacterium
GTTTTCCCGCAGATTTTCGCAGATCTTTTCGCAGATTACACTGCCGGTTTCTCTACTCACCACTTACCATTCAAATCACCTGGAACCCATACGCATAAGGATCATCTTCTTTGTCGATCCAGATCGTATTGTATCCATAGACCTTTGCCCAGCCCTCCACCGATGGACGAATGGCAGGTTTGCCATGCACCATCAGTTCTTCCTCTATCCTTCCAATGAATTTACTGCCAATAATGCTTTCATGAATGAATTCATCTCCTTTCTCCAGTTTTCCTTTAGCATACCATTGTGCCATTCTTGCGGATGTGCCGGTACCGCAGGGAGACCGGTCAATAGCTTTATCACCATAGAAGACAGCATTTCTTGCGGTGGAACTTTTATCCAGCACTGCGCCTGTCCATAAAATATGCGAACAACTATTTATTGTTGCATCTTCAGGGTGCACAAACTCATACTTCGCATTGATATTTTTTCTCAGCTCCCTTGCACATGCGATCAGTTTATCTGCGGTGTAATGCTCCAGTCCTTTAAAATTTTTTTGAACATCAACAATGGCATAAAAGTTTCCTCCATAAGCTACATCAATCACCAGCTCTCCCAATTCAGGACAATCAGCTATAAGTTCTGTTGAATGAAGGAAAGCGGGAACATTCGTCAGTTTTACACTTTCAACTTTAAACGACCTTCCGTCGTCCATCGTCTGTGGTCTGTCGGCTGTACTGTACTCAATCATCACCAATCCTGCCGGAGCTTCCATTCTCACCACACCGGGAATTTTTGGCTGTATCAATCCTTCTTCTATCGCAATGGTGATCGTTCCGATAGTGCCATGACCACACATGGGCAAACATCCGCTGGTTTCAATGAATAACACCGCCACATCATTGGCCGGATCATGAGGCGGATACAAAATACTGCCACTCATCATATCATGTCCGCGGGGTTCAAACATTAATCCTGTTCTTATCCAATCGTACTCCCGTAAAAAATGCTGCCGCTTTTCACTCATGTTCTTTCCCTGCAGCACAGGGCCACCTTCCTTTACCAGCCTGACCGGGTTACCACAAGTATGTGCATCAATACAGTTGAAAATAAAACGACTGCTATTCATTATTACTTCACTTAATTATTTACCAGGTTTCACCGCCACTCCCACCATACTGTCTGCCGTACCATAATAAAGAAACCATTGGCCTTTAAAAAAAACCAACCCTTCAACAAATGTAGTACCTGCTTTGTACTGACCCTTTATCTCATGCGGCAGATCGGGTTTTATAAAGTAGTCGTCACTGCGGGCAATAAGTTTTGACGGATCCTTTAGATCAAATAAAGCCTGTCCCCCGCAATAGGTTCCCTTTGGTATAGCCGGATCAGCATTTTCATTCTCGATATTCTTACCGTTGTACAATAACAAAATGCCTTTGTCTGTGATCAGTGCAGGCGGGCCGGGCTCGGTCAGGTGACTATCAAACTTTTTTTCTCTTGGCTTCAATGCCACCAATAATTCCTGTTGTTCATCTATCACCGGTGTCCAGTCAATAAGGTCTGTTGAACTGGCAAGGTACATCGGGTTCTCTCCCCAATACATCCAGTATTTGCCATTGATCTTTGCCGCTGTAATTTTTTGATCAACCAGTTTTGTCACCACTGCTCCTGATTTGCTCCATGTATTCAGAAACTTTCCGTTGTATGCTTTACGAAAAGCAGGCCCCTGTTTTGTCCAGTGAACCAGGTCTGTTGAAGTTGCTACACTCAGCCTTGCCACATCACGGTTCCAGCTTGTGTACAGTAATACATAGGTTCCATCCTCTTTTTCTACAATGCGTGGATCTTCACAACCTCCCGGGTAATCATATTTCATGAACTCACTGCTGTCAGGGTACAATACCGGGTCTTTCATTTTTGTGAAATGAATACCGTCATCACTCACGGCAAGGCCAATCCGGGATGTCCGCATGCCGATGGCCGTACCCGGTACATCCTCTGCACGGAACAGGATATATACTTTATCATTGCGTACAATGGCTGCAGGATTGAATACATCGGCCTTTTGCCACTGCACCATTTCTTTTTTCAGCGGACAGAAAAAAGAATAAGTGGAATCAGACTGCATGATGGGATTCAAAGCCGGTTTTATAAAGCCTTTCATCTGCCAGTCTTGCTGTGCATGCAGGGATGATGATAAGAGAATAAAAAACAGGTACAGGGCTGGTTTTCTCATTTTATAATATTTAATTCTTGGAGGGTTTGAAACCCTCCAAGAGTTGTTCCCAGATATTATTTGCTTCCTAAAAATCAACCCATTTGTTCTTCGGGTCGATTGGTTGTTCATGATATTTTACAAATCCCTCAAGGCCGCCAAAGATTTTTAATACATACTCTCTTTCCAGTTTGGTTGGTCCTTCACTCAAAAATATACTATAAGAACTATGCGGCCAGCCATCAATGTCTTTTACGAACCGGTGGTGTACCGGGTTGGCATGTATATACTGTACTACCCGGCAAAAAGATACATCATCAAAAATTTCCTGCATCTTCATATTCGGCATAAAGAGACTGCCCATACGTTTGTACATCTTATTAAACGCCTGTGTATAGCTATTGAAACAATTAGAAAAAGGACGGCTTACTTTTCGTATCAGTGCGGCCTCACTGATATCTTCTTTTGGTACCGCTACAGTGATATGCCCGGCATTTTCCGTCAATTGTTTTTCTTTTAACTGCCTGAAATGTTCCTTCAGGGTTGCTACATCTCTGATCTTAACCATCAGGTGAAAATGGTTGGGCATGAGGCAATAGGCATAAATATGTGCCACCGGTAACACATACAGCGAAAGCCTACCCAGAAAAAAAGTATAGTTCTTCTCTTGCTCAAACAGGTTCTCCCTGCCGTTTGCATGGTTGAAAAGATGGTAGGTGGAGCCGGGGAGCATATCTTATGGTTAATTTGTAATTTTATTTTAATTTGATTTACCAAACTCTTGGAGGGTTTCAAACCCTCCAAGAGTTTTATAAAAACATGGAAACCTACGGAAAGATACTACTCATTGCCATGCCCGCCTTCCTGGCTCTTGTTCTTTTTGAAAAATGGTATGGCTGGCGCAAAGGAAAAGATACCGTCCGCAATATGGACATGATCTCTTCCCTCAGCAGCGGCGTTACCAATGTAACAAAAGATGTACTCGGCCTCGCCATTGCCATCGGCATTTATCCCTTCATGCTGAAATACCTTGCTGTTACAAAAATTGAAAACACCCTGCTGGTATATATCATAACTTTTATAGTTATTGACTTCAACGGTTACTGGATACACCGCTGGAACCATAAGATAAACCTGTTCTGGAACCTGCATGTCATCCATCACAGCAGCGAGGAATTTAACCTTGCCTGTGCATTACGGCAAAGCATTTCTGCCTTCTTCAATCTTTTTACAGTGTTATTATTACCGGCTGCTATACTGGGCATCCCGGAAGAAGTGATACAGATCGTAGGGCCCATACAGCTCTTTGCACAGTTCTGGTATCATACACAGCATATCAACCGGATGGGTTTTTTGGAAAAAATAATTGTTACCCCCAGTCATCACCGGGTACACCATGCCGTGAACCCGGAGTATATGGACAAAAACCTGTCGCAGATATTTATTGTATGGGACAAACTCTTTGGCACTTTTGTGGAAGAGAAAAAAGATGTACCGCCGGTATATGGCATCACCCGACCTGCCCGCACCTGGAACCCGATAAAAATAAATTTTCAGCATCTCTGGCTTATGATAAAAGATGCATGGCGAACCAGCAGTTGGAAAGATAAGTTTACGCTTTGGTTTAAACCTACCGGCTACCGCCCGGCAGATGTGGCTGCCAAATACCCGGTGTATAAAATTGAGGATGTCTATCATTTTAAAAAATATGATACCAAAACCTCTCCTGCCTTTAATGCATGGGCATGGGTGCAACTGTTATTTATCCTGCTCTCAGTAAGTTATCTCTTCGGGCAGATTGCCTATATCAACAGTTTGGATAAAACTTATATCTACTGGTACGGCGCTTTTACCTTTTTAAGTGTGTATGCCCTTACTGAGCTGATGGACCGCAACCGCTATGCGATTGTGTGGGAAATACTGCGCTGTGGATTGGGGCTGTATATTATTTATGCCCAGGGAGATTGGTTTGGCGCCAGCCAGTGGCTGGATTCTGTAAAGTATATTATGGGGGGGTATTTTATTTTGTCATTAGTAGTAACTGGCTGGTTTGTCGTAAAACATTACAAAGAAGATATGAACTTACCCGCTGTGAATTAAACTTGATGCTGACATAAAATATCACTGATTATCAGGAGGATTTTATACCGGTTACTACATATAATTAATGAGCTAGCTACTCGAAGTTACATTTCAATTTGTGCAAAACATGACTGAACCAGTTAAACTATATGAATCATTGTTTATTTTACATAAGTGTAACTTGAATATCAGTCGTTTATTAGAGCTGATATTGGAAAAGATACATCAAGCAAATTTTAACGAAGATGAAGCGTTACTCCTTGCTCAATATTTACAAATGGAATCTGTTTCATTTATAGCAGAATTTAAGGAAAATCTATACATTCATTCGGAGAAGGCGTATAGTCAAAGAATTGCCGATATTCAAAAAATAACAAGACCAATCTTTAATAGAATTAATAAATGGAAAGACCTAAACAAATACAGAAATAATATTATCGCTCATCCTTGGAGAGATTCAGGAAAATTCGTTATTCCAAACAGTCCCACATACAATGTTCCAAAGAGCTGGTTAGAGATAACTGTTTTAGGGCATTATATGAAGTACGTATGGGCAATGGTCGCCGCTGAATTTATTAGGGAAATTAGAGATAGCCTTTCATACATGAATAAGACCTATCCTTTTAGTCCTGTACCGATTGATTTTTCTGGTTTAAACGAAGATCAACTAAAGATGGCCGCTGAAGTAGATTCAATTAGAAAGGAGCTTAATAAAAATTACTATCTTAAAGTTCTGCAGTTTGAGTTTAGCGAATAAAATGACTTTAAATAAATTTCTCTTTTCAGCGCAGTTAACATAGGTATTCCTGGCAAATGGGCAGACGGAAGTACAGTCAGCTGTTATTCGCTACTGAACTTGCTTCCTAGCTGAGTCTTCTGAAAGTGACTCGGCTTTAGCAATACAGAAACTACTTAATACGGCGAGCCCAACCATACCACATCACAACGCTATAAGACCGCCCGAGAACAAGAACTTACTTTGAGACTATTAACTTCTGCCCAATCCGTAAATCATCCCCAGTTAAATTATTCCACTCCCTAAGCTGGTTAATAGAAACCTTATTTTTTCTTGCTACAGAATATAACCCATCTCCTGGCTGAACGAGATATGTTTTCTGTCCCACTTTCGTATCTAAGAGAGAATTCTCCTTTTTCCCTTCCTCAATCTCTTTTTTATGCTCTTTCTTATAATTATCAATTACAGTTTGCAAAGAATCAATTTTATTATTTGCCAATCCTAGCTGAAAAGTTGCCGTTGTATCAGTTATTATTTCCGACGAGTTTGATGAAGTGAAGATTTTTTCTTTGAGCCGGTCAAGATGGAAATAATCCAGTGCCTTAATTCCCAACAATGAAAAACTTAGTGCAAATGAAAAAATAAGTGTTGAGAAAACAATAATCGTAGAGAGCCAATTTTCGGATATCACCTTCCATTGATACTCCAATAATTTTAAAAGATTTGAGGGGTTTTCTTGTGCGGGGACCCATATTGCAAGAGGAATATAAAAGATATGCCCATAGAATGACACATATTTCTTAAAAAACTCATAGAGGCCATCAAGAAAGATATTAGTATAATCCCTGTTTAAAAATGCTGATTGTACGGCTGCCAAAGTCGTTAAACTCATATATCTCAATGTATGAGCTGGAACAAGAACGCATCCGGCAAGAGTATAGGCAACCAAAATTACGATTGTGACTAGCAGCAGAAGAGGTGTCATTAAAAGCCTCATAAGAAACTTGAATAATGCTCGAGTTAAATTTTTCATTTTCCGAATTTTTGTTGTTATGCAGATATATAAAACAAAGAGCCCCGACTTTTTTGTCGGGGCTCTTAAATTGTTTAAAAAATTTTATACAAAAAATATCCCGACCACACAGATGTATTCACTAAGTATTCTATCGGCGATATTTAAGTTTCTCTTCATTTTATGTAATTTACTTTAAATCCCCTTACGTATGAATTTCTTTTCCTGTTTTTTTTAAAGCTGTGTTGCAAAAAATGAATGTTCACTAGTCTTTTTCTGAACTTTTGGCGTTGATTCATAGGTTACTGCACATATTTTTATCAATTTACTTTTCTCAAAAATCAGATACCGAAATTATGGCCTCATATAGACCATACTCATCCCGCTAATTGAATTTATCCTTACTTTAGAACCGATGGTCACTATTGTAAAAGCAACTACAAATGATGCAGCGCTGCTGGCTGATATCGGTCGCATTAGTTTTATTGAATCGCATGGGCATAGTGCCCCGGCTGCAGATATTGATGCTTATGTTGCTGCCAAATACACTCCCACTATACTGCAGCAGGAACTAAGCGACCCGGGCAATATCTATCATATCCTTTATCATGGTCAGCAGGCGGCCGGTTATTCCAAGATCATCTTGCATTCACCACACCCTGGTATGCAGCAAAACATTACCAAGCTGGAAAGGATCTACCTGCTGAAAGAATTTTACCAGTTAAAGCTGGGATATCAACTGCTCCAATTCAATATTGACCTGTCCAAAAAAAATAACCAGGCCGGTATGTGGCTTTATGTGTGGAAAGAAAACCACCGGGCGGTAAACTTTTATATAAAGGCAGGATTCCAGATCATCGGCAGTTATGATTTCAAACTCAGCGAAACACATTCCAATCCCAACCACCGGATGCTGTTGTTGTATTAACTTTTTTTTCCTCCATTAAACCTTTCTCCTAAAATCCTATCTTAATGCCCGCATAATCTTTAATCTATGAAATATCTCTTCTGCCTCACCGTACTGCTTTCGTTGTTCTCCTGCCAGAAAGATGCGCCCCCTGCTGATACTGAAGAAACCATGTACTATCCGCCAAACGGCAGCAGTACCTGGGAAACCAAATCTGTTTCCTCACTTGGATGGAACACAGCCGCTGTGCAGCCCCTGAAAGATTACCTGCAGCAAAAAAATACCAGGTCATTTATGATACTGGTGAACGGACGGATTGTGATGGAAGAATATTTCAACGGCCATACCAAAGACTCCACCTGGCAATGGAACAGCGCCGGTAAAACACTGGTAGGAACCACCACCGGTATTGCCCAGCAGGAAGGCCTGCTGCAGATCAATAATAAAGTATCCAGCTATATCGGCACCGGCTGGACCAGTGCGCCGCTGACCAAGGAAAACCTGATCACCAACCGGCATCTGCTTACCATGACTTCCGGTTTGAACGATTCAAACAATCTTGTAATAGTTCCCAACCTGACCTATATGGCTGATGCCGGCACCCGCTGGTCTTATCATAATGTGTTTCAAAAACTGATGGATGTGGTAGCCGCAGCCTCTTCGCAGAGTTATGATGCTTACTTTAACGCCAAACTGAGAGATAAGATCGGAATGGATGGCTTTTGGAATAACGGCATCATTTTTAAAATTTACCATAGCACTACCCGCAGCATGGCCCGCTTTGGTATACTGGCACTCAACAAAGGCAAATGGAATAATGAGCAGATCATCAATCAGCCTTATTTTGAAGAAAGTATTAATTCCTCCCAAACCATCAACCCTTCCTATGGATATTTTTGGTGGCTGAATGGCAAAAGCAGCGCCATGCTTCCCGGCAGTCAAACCGTTTATCCCGGCACATTGGTGCCCAATGCTCCTGCTGAAATGTATGCCGCCATGGGCGCAGAAGACCAGCGCATATATGTAATACCTTCAAAAAAAATGGTGGTCATCCGTATGGGTACAGCATCAGATCCTGCCAACCCGGTTTTTGCTTTGTCAGGTTTTGATAATGCACTCTGGGAAAAAATAAATGCGGTTATCAATTAAAGTGTGCCACAAATTTTCGCCTTACCGAATATTCACTTTGAAAAGTCCTGTCAGCCTGAGCTTGTCGAAGGCGATTATGAAGCCGGTTTCGACAAGCTCAACCTGACAGTTCGTTTTATCGAAGAATGTATTTTTCAAATTGAGACACTACCCGGCTAAGCCTGCCTTGCATAAATAAATAAAATAAATTATCATTGCGGCAAACACCGACTCATGAAAAAATTTCTCCTGCTGGCAGGCCTCGCCTTCAGCATCAGCAGTACAGCACAAGATGTAGTTTTTGACGATGGAACCCGGGTAAAAGTAAACCATGCTTCTTTTGATTATGAGAACATACGCAGGGCCAGCTTCGGTATGATACTGAACCTTGATGGTATTGCCGGAAGTAAAATACTTACCGCCTCTTACCTGCAACCGGAAAAATTTCATATTGCAGCCAATGTGGGTTTTTCAGGCGCCAGCCTTGAAACCACCGTTTTCTTTTCGGGACAAACCAAAGAAAAAGAAATGAGTTTTGCCGTCAAGTACCAGGCCGCAGGGTACAACACCATTAAAAGATATTCACTTAAAACAGCTGTACGCAAAAGAAATGAATGGGGTATTTATGCTGCCGTAAACGATTATGGTCACCTGTGGGATGAAGGTGATGGAGAACAGGTAGACAATTATTCCTTTTTGAAACAAACCCAGGTATTTGCCGGTATCTGTGCAGCCACTTACTGGCATTCGCACCTGAATGTGGATGATAATTCCAAAAGACGGGGGCAACATTTCAGGCGGGCCATTGTGGCTCCTTTTATCACTTTCGGCTCTGTACCTGATTCATCTAACTATACAGCTGATGATGCTCCCCGCTACGGTATCCGTTTCATGTATGAAGTATCCCGCACTTTCGGTCTCCTTGGCGCCAAGATCCGCGGACGGACTAATTTTATTTTCCGTGCAGGTATTGACCTGGCAATTGATAAAGATAAAAATCTTTACCGCCCGGGTATTTTCGGCTTCGGTGTGGTTTACAATTTTGCAGAAGGAGCAAATTAAATTGAATGAACTGCTGTGGCTGTTATGGCCGTCAATAAAGTATATACATAAAGCCGGGTTAAATGCCCGGCTTTATAATTTCTTCACCACATCCATAAAAAATTGTTTGCGGATGCGATAGCCGATGGATTCATACAATTGTATAGCGCCGGTATTACTGCTAAGCACATGTAAAAAGGGAATAAAAGAATTTTCCAGTATCAGTTGCATCACCCGCAGCATTAGTGCTTTTGCATAACCCCTGCCCCGGTAATCAGGATGAGTACAGACAGCGCTTACTTCCATATAGGGTACCGGGTGCATACGCTGTCCCGCCATAGCGGCAAGTCTTCCGTCAATAAAAATTCCAAAGTAATTGCCAAATAAAATGGTATTCTGTAAAAACGGGCCGGGTTTCGTCAACTTTGTCAGTTCAAGCATGAGCGGTATATGTTCCTCAGTTAAGGGCACTATCCCTTCACTTGCTTCTGTTGTAAACGATGAGACCGGTGCTTCATACACCATCTGCGTAATAACCATTTGTTGCAGGGTACTCCATTTGTTTGCATCCAGCGGCAGAATGTCAAAATAATGAATGGCAACCCGTTGTCCGGGTGCTGTCATTTCATAAAGCTGGTCAATATTTTCTGCATTCAGTTCTTTCATTCCTGCAAACGGTGCAATATCGGGCTGGTAAACACCCACACCGTCATCTACTGTAGCAATATCTGCATTGCCAGAGGTAATAGCGTTCCAGATCATATTATCAAGTATATGGCTCATTACTTGTTCCCTTGCTTTTGCAATGCAACTTACCCCAAATTTTCCTGGATGTTTATACCGTACATAAAGCAAAAAATAAATCGATCAGAAAATAATGAATCTCTGTATCTTTTACATCCTTTCGTATCCGCTCCACTTTCGTTCATCAACAAAACCAACTAACATGAAAAAGTTACTCAGTTTCATCCTCATTTTTACGGCTTGTTTGCAGCAATTACCTGCACAGGAACTGAAATCTGAATTATTGTTTGAAATGGAAGCCGATCTTAATGCCCCGCAGGCAGTAGGACCAGTACT